>NZ_JAIYEP010000037.1 GCF_020515525.1 Rhodococcus yananensis | reverse complement strand
CGCGGCGACCGCCGACCGGACGTCTCGCCCACCGATCTGTGGCGGCTGGTCGCGGCCCTCGGCGGGCTGTGGTTGTCGGCCGACACCGTGCAGATCGTGCTGGAGGCCTCCGCGAGCGTCGGCGAGCCCGTCGGCGCGCTCGGCGCACGCCGGTTGGTCGACTATCTCGGCGGGGTGGGTACGGGACGGATCACGGCCGTCGCGTGGCTGTGTGTGGCGGCGTGCACGACGTTCGCGGCCGTCGCCCACCGCAGCGGCACCGACCGGTCCGCTGCGCCGGTGCTGGTGACCGCCGGCCTCGCGTTGATCGCGCGCCCCGTCACCGGCCACATGTCCCAGCAGCCGCTGGGGTCGCTGCTCGACGCCGCGCACGTCGTCGCCGCCGCCCTGTGGTTCGGCACGCTCGCCGCGCTCGCCGCGCTGCTGCGGTCGCGGGGCGCATGGGCGCGTCAGCTACCTCGGTATTCGACGCTGGCGTTGCGCTGTGTCGCGGTGGTCGCCGTGACCGGTGTCGTCGACGCGGCGGTGCGGCTCGGGTCGATGTCCGATCTCGTGACCACCGGCTACGGCCGCCTGGTCCTCACCAAGGCCGTGCTGCTGGCGGCGCTGCTGGGTCTCGCGCTGTGGTGGCGTCGCGGTTGGGTACCGGCTGCGGGCGCGCACCGTGTGAGAGCCGAGGTGTCGTTGCGCAACGCGGTGATCGAGGTGTGCGCGATGTCGGTGGTGTTCGGTGTCGCCGCTGCGCTCGCCACGAGCGCGTGACCACGACATCCGGGCTCACGGACGTCGGACCGTCGTCCCCCGGGTCCGCGGAGTGGCGCAGCCGTCCCGCACCCTGTATTGATGACTCCGGGATCGCTGCCTCCGGGTCGGAAGTCCCGTTGTCGGGATGTGCGGCGATACTCCCTCCGAAAGGCGTCATGCCATGGTGACATCTGCTCGATGCTCGAGGCGACGGTGACAGGGTGAGCCGCCCGGCTCTGCCGGTGAACACGGTGCGGACACGGTTGTCCGGTTACGGACGCCGATTTCATCCGATCGGACTCTCCGGTGCGCTGATGTTCTTCGCGTGGTCGATGACCCCGTCCTTGCTGCCTCGCGCCTGGTATCTGCAGGGTGTCGCCACCGGGATCGGTGTCGCCACCGGATACGGCATCGGATGCCTGCTGGCATGGGTGGTGCGTCGATGCGGAATCAGGCCGCAGTGGTCACCGCGGGCACGACGAATCGGTTGGTGGACACTCGCCGGCGCCGCGGTGATCGTCGTGCCCACCTTCCTGGTCCTGGGATCATGGTGGCAGCAGATCATCCGCGATCTCGTCGGCGTTCCTCACGCGTCGGGGTCGTTCTATCTTCTGGTCGTGCTGATCGCTGTCACCGTCGCGCTGCTGCTCGTCGCTGCCGGCCGGGGAGTCCGCACCGGAACGAACCGGCTCGCCCGGTTCGGTACCAGGTTCGTCCCGGTTCCGGTCGCGAGACTCTCCGCTGTCGTTCTCGCCCTGATGTTGGGTGTGTTCCTCGTCAACGGTGCCGTCTACCAGGTGTTGCTCGGCGTGGCGGAGCGATCCGCCGAGACCGCGGACGGGGGTACCGCCGACGGCGTGACCGCGCCGGTGCTACCGGAACGGTCGGGTTCGCCGGAATCGGCCGAACCGTGGGACAGTCTGGGCCGTGAAGGTCGTACGTTCGTCGCCGGTGGCCCGACGGCGGATCAGATCGAATCGGTGACCGGCGAACCAGCCCTCACCCCGATCCGGGTGTATGCCGGGCGCGAATCGGCAGACACGATCGACGGTGTCGCGGAACGAGTCGTCGCAGAACTCGAACGGACGCATGCCTTCGACCGCGAAGCCCTCGCGGTGGTCACGACCACCGGCCGGGGCTGGGTCAACAGCAACGTGGCAGGCGCCTTCGAATACGTCAACGGTGGTGATTCGGCGATCGCCGGAATGCAGTACTCGTTCCTGCCCAGTCCGCTGTCGTTCATCGCGGACCGGGAGACCCCGCAGGAGGCCGGGCAGGCGCTGTTCGAGGCGGTCCACCGGGCCTGGTCGGCACGACCGGAATCGCAGCGCCCGAAACTCGTCGTCTTCGGTGAGAGCCTCGGCTCGTACGGAGGCCAGGCGGCGTTCGCATCGGGAGCGGACATCGTCGCGCGGACCGACGGCGCATTGCTCGTGGGCACACCGAACTTCGCGCAGCCGTGGGGACGGATAACCGCGGATCGTGACCCCGGATCGCCGGAGCGCCTTCCCGTGGTCGACGAGGGCCGCAACATCCGGTTCGCGTCACGTCCGGACGACGTCGACCTGCCCGGCACATGGGAGTTCCCCCGCGTCGTGTTCTGGCAGCACGCCAGCGATCCGATCACCTGGTGGTCGTTCGACCTGCTTCTGCGCGAACCCGATTGGTTGCGCGAACCGCTCGGGCCGGATGTGGATCCGGGAATGCGGTGGATCCCGTTCGTCACGTTCTGGCAGGTGACCTTGGACATGGTCTTCTCCGCGGACGTGCCGGCCGGATTCGGGCACTCGTTCGGGCCGGAGGCCGCCGACCTGTGGGTGGACATCCTCGCGCCCGAACAGTGGGACGAGACCAGCACGGTACGTGTGCGGGACGCCCTCACGGGCATCGGTCCGCAGGACTGACGGGGGCTGTCGATCCTGCATACCCGACGGCGCGACGCAGGTCTCGGACGAGGGAGTCGAAGGCATCGTCCCGATTCGTCCACGCCCGCAGCACCGCGGACGGGTGGATCGTGACGATCACCGCCGGATCACCTGCAACGTGCAGCCATTCGGGTAGACGCAGGATCGTGCCGCGCCGACCTGCGACACGCACATCCGCGCCCAGAAGACTGTGGGCAGCGGTCGCGCCGAGGCACACCACGACGCGCGGGCGCACCACCGCGAGTTCGGCGAGCAGCCACGGCCGGCAGGCCGTGATCTGGCTGCCGGACGGCTTCTTGCGGCTGCGGCGCCGTCCGGCCCGATCGAACCGGACGTGCTTCACGGCGGTGGTGCGGTACACGTCGTGGCGGTCGATTCCGGCGGCGGCGAGGGCGTCGTCGAGGAGTCGTCCGGCGTGCCCGGCGAACGGTTCGGCGAACCCTGCCCACGACTCCGCGTCGAGATCGTCGTCGCCCGGTTGATCACCGACGAGAAGGATCCGTGCCGACGTCGGTCCCGCGCCGAACACGGCCGGTTCGGCGGCCCGGTACAGATCGCATCCGCGGCAACCGGCGACGGCCGTCGCCAACGACACGATGTCGCGGGTATCGGGCAGGTGGTTCTGCGCACCGGGATGGACGACCATGACACCAGTATCACGCCCCCCGCTCTCGGGCCGATCCGCACGACCGGTCACGTCCGCGGCACGGGACGAACCCGCAGTGCCCCCAGGCCGATCGCGAGCAGGACCGCGGTGATCGACCCCGCCGCCATGATCGATGCCAGCACCACCACCTGGAACCGACCCGCCTCCACCGGCGGCAGACCACCGAAGATCGCGCCGACGAACGCACCCGGCAAAGTGACCAGGCCCGTGGTGCGGGTCTGGTCGAGCGACGGGATCAGCGCGGCGCGTACCGCGAGCCGCGCATGGTCGAGGGTGGCGCGGCGCATCGTGGCGCCCAGCGCGAGCCACCCCTCGACCTCGAGCCAGCGGTCGTCGACGATCTCGGTGAACCGCCGACCGGTCAGCCCGGCGACGGTCATGGCACCGCCGATGACGATGCCGCCGAGCGCCAGCGCGTAGCGCGGGGTGAGCGCGACGGCACCGGTCGCGAACACGACACCGAGCGCCACGGCGACGCCCGCGAACATCGCGGCGGCAACCGTGACGAGGGTGCGACGATCAGGACCGACGCGCCGCGCGGCCGTCCACGCGGCGACCGCGAACATGACGACGAGGACGACCCCGACCCACCGGGCATCCGAGATGACACCGGTGAGCACGACACTGATCAGTGCGAGTTGGAGGGCTCCGCGGGCGATCGCGGTGACGGCGGCGAAGCGGTGCGGCACCCCGAACAGCCACGGCACGGTGGTGGCGATGCCGGCGAGGGCGACGACCCCGACCGCGGTGCGGGCGAGGTCGATCCCTTCGAGGTTCATCGACCGGTGATCCTAGCGGCGTCGGCGCCGGGCGCGCCCCGAGTCGTCCGGTTCCGATACCCGGCACACACACGGGGTTTATCTATTACCCATCGTTACGGTAATCTCCGCCACATGCGTCCATCCACTCGTTCGCGAAGCACCACCGATGCACCGGCACCGGACGGCACCGAACCCGCGTCGGTGATGCTCCAGGCCCGCGACGTCACCTTCGACTGGTCGTCGCTGCCGGCCCACTGGATCCCCGGCGACCCGTTCAGCACACACGTGCTCAACGTCCTGCACCTGCTGCTGCCGGCCGGCGAGGAATGGTTCGTCGACGTCTTCACCGAAGCACTACCGCTGATCCACGACGAGTCGCTGCGCGAGGACGTCGTCGGGTTCATCGGCCAGGAAGCGGTGCACTCGCACGCCCACCAGGGCGTACTCGACCACCTCCGGGAACGCGGACTCGACCCGACACCGTTCACCGACCAGATGCACTGGATGTTCGGGCGACTCCTCGGGCCCCGCCCGCTGACCGGTCTGCGCGCCGAGAATTACCTCGTCGAACGCCTCGCGGTCATCGCCGCGATCGAACACGTCACCGCGTTCCTCGGCGACTGGGTACTCGGCGCCGACGGCCTCGACCGCGCCGGAACCGACCCCGTGATGCTCGACCTGCTGCGCTGGCACGGCGCCGAGGAAGTCGAACACCGCAGCGTCGCATACGACGTGCTGCGCTACTTCGATCCGGGCGAGACCCGGCGCATCCGCACCCAGCTGCTCGTCGCCCCTGTCCTGCTGTGGCTGTGGATCCGGGGCGCCCGATTCCTGATGGCCACCGACCCCGAGCTCGCGCACGCTCCCGCATCGGCCCGCAGGCCGCACATGTCGGACTGGCTCGCCGCGAGTCGACGCGGCACCATGCCCGGCCCCGTCGGCATCGCCCGTCGCATGTCGCGCTACTTCCGCCGCTCGTACCATCCGAGTCAGGAGGGCTCGACCGCCCAGGCCGTGCACTATCTCGCCACGTCCCCCGCCGCGCTCGGAGCGCTCCGATGACCACCGCGACACCTGCCGATCTGCGCGGTCACGACCGTCGCGACCGCGCCATGGGGCTCCTGCGCGGCGTCGTCGACCGGTACATCGGGGTGGTCGGCGCCCTCGGCTACGACGGCGCGGCCGGGTCGACGGATCCCGGTCCGCGCGCGCTCGTCGTCGCCGAGCGCCTCGTCGTCGCCGACGACGAGGACGTCGTGCAGCTGACGCTACGGGCGCCCGGCGGCGGACCGCTTCCCGCCTGGCACGCGGGCTGCCACATCGACGTGCACCTGCCCTCGGGGCGGCGACGCCAGTACTCGCTGTGCGGAGACACCGCCGACCGGAGCTCCTACGTGATCGCGGTCCGCCGCATCCCGGAGGGAGGCGGCGGATCGCTCGAGATGCACGCACTCTCCGTGGGCGACCGGGTGGACGTCCGCGGTCCACGCAACGGCTTTCCGTTCGTCGCGCGCGGTTCGGCGCTGTTCGTCGCCGGCGGCATCGGCATCACCCCGATCCTGTCGATGATCCGCACGGCGGAGCATGTCGGCATGCAGTGGCATCTGCTGTACTCGGGACGTACACGGGCCGCGATGCCGTACGTCGACGAGATCGAGAGTCGTTTTCCGGGGCGGGTCTGTGTCCGCACCGACGACGAGCAGGGAATCCCCACCGCCGCGGATCTGCTCGCCGGTGCACCCGCGGGCGGCGCCGTCTACTGCTGCGGACCCGCACCGATGCTCGAGGCGGTGCGCACCGGTTTCGACACGACCCCCGCGACGGCTCTGCACCTCGAACGGTTCGGTGCCCCGCCGATCACGGACGGACGCGAATTCGAGGTGCAATCCGCGCGCACCGGCGAGGTGTTCACCGTTGCCGCAGACGAATCCGCGCTCGACGTGCTCCGGCAACACCGGCCCGATCTCGCGTACTCGTGTCGGCAGGGATTCTGTGGAACGTGCCGGGTGCGGGTGGTGTCCGGCACCCCCGACCACCGCGACAGCCGCCTCTCCGACGTCGACCGCGCCGACGGGATGCTCGTGTGCGTCTCACGTGCCGACGGCGGACGACTCGTCCTCGACCTCTGAACTCCGACGTCCGAGATCCGGGCACCGAAAGGGAAAGCCGTTGTCCACCACAAGTATCGTCACCCGAGGATCCGTCGACCTGCACGTCGTCGAGGAGGGCGACCCGGACGGGCCGGTCCTCGTGCTCGTGCACGGCTGGCCCGACACACACACCCTGTGGGATCGCGTGGTCCCGCACCTGGCCGACGAGTTCCGCATCGTCCGGTTCGACAACCGCGGCGCAGGTGCGTCGACGGTGCCGCGCGCCGTCTCCGATTTCCGGCTCGAGCACTTGGCCGCGGACCTGTTCGCGGTGATCGACGCCGTGAGCCCGGACGCTCCGGTGCACGTGCTGGCCCACGACTGGGGTGCGGTGCTGTCGTGGGAGGCGGTGTGCGAGACGCGGGCCGCGGGCCGGATCGCGTCGTACACGTCGGTGTCCGGGCCGAACCTGGACCATCTGGGCACGTGGATGCGAGAGCGTGTCACCGCGCTGCGCCCCGCCGGTCCGCTGGAGCAGGCGGTCGCCTCGTCGTACACGGTGTTGTTCCAGATCCCGGGCCTGCCCGTCCCCGCGTTGCGCTGGTGGTTCGCGCGGCACTGGCCCGGATTCGTCGGGTTCTTCGACCGTGCCGATCCGGCCGCGATCGCGCCGGTCGCACCGACCCTCGCCGACGACATGGTCAACGGGCTGAAGCTCTACCGGGCGAACATCCGGCGCCGACTGTTTCGGCCGCGGGAACGACACACCACGGTTCCGGTGCAACTCGTCCAGAACCTGCGCGACAAGGCGGTGCGTCCGGTCGGGTACGAGGACACCTACCGTTGGGTGAGCGACCTGCGGCGCGTGCCCCTCGATGCGGGTCATTGGTCGCCGCGGACGCATCCCGCGGAACTGGCGGAGGCCACGGCGCGGTTCGTGCGCGACGTCGAGGCGAAGAAGAGCCCCTCGCCACACAGATAATTAAGCGCTAAGATAAATCGCACCGTGCCCCGACCACAGGAGCGATCACGATGTCACCGACCTGTCGCTGCGCGAGGAAGCGAACCGCCAGTTCGAGAGGTTGTTCGCCGAACCACGCCCCGCCCGTACGTTCGTCGAGGTGAGCGCGCTCCCCTACGGCGCGACCGTCGAGATCGACGCCGTCGCCGCAGCCTCCCACTGAGACCCGGCACTCCCGCGCGCCCCGCGCAGGCCGTATCGTTGTCAATGCCTTGGCGCTCAACAACCGAGCGTGGACATTTCCGACACGAGGAGGCCGCGTGGGGCGCGACAGGGTTCCCGACCGTGACGCCGTCGACGACATCGTCGACCAGTGGACCCGCGAATGGCCGGGTCTGGACGTCACACCCCTCGAGGTGCTCGGACGCCTCCACCGCACATATCTGCGCTATCAGAGCGCCGTCGGCCGCGTCTTCGACGAGTACGGCATCAACATGGCGTCGTTCGACGTCCTCGCCGCGCTCCGGCGGTCCGGCGAGCCGTACCGGATGACGTCGGGTCAGCTCGCCGAGAGCTCCCTCGTGACCACCGGCGGCATCACACTGCGCATCGACCGGTTGGAGAAGGCCGGGCTCGTGCGCCGCGAACGCGACGCCGAGGACCGTCGTATCGTCCACGCCGAACTCACCGACGCCGGAAAGAAACTCATCGACGACGTCACCCTCGCGCACTTCGAGAACGAGACCCGCATGCTCGCGGAGCTGTCGCCCGACGACCAGTCCGACCTCGTGCACCTGTTGCGCAAGCTCGAACATTCGCTCACTCGACACCGGGGCGAGTGAAGGCACACAGCGAAGACGGAGGAGTCCGTGCGATGAGAGCACCCACCCGATACGGATCGATCGCGTTCTCGGCCGCCACCGTCGGTCGCCAGACCGCGGCCGGCAGCATCCACCGATTCGGCCCCCTCATGGCGGACGGCGACGACATCGGTCCCGTCGACGAACTCGACGGCCGCTTCACGGACCTGATCCGTTCGACGGATTCGTTCTTCATCGCCACCGTGACACCATCCGGCTGGCCGTACATCCAACATCGCGGTGGGCCACCGGGTTTCGTTCACGTACTCGACACCTCGACGATCGCGTGGGCGGACCTTCCCGGCAATCGCCAGTTGGTGACCACAGCCAACCTCGACGTCGACGACCGGGTCGCGCTGTTCTTCCTCGACCACCTCACCCGCACCAGACTCAAGGTGTTCGGGCGGGCCCGCGTCGCCGAACGCACCGACGAACCCGATCTCGTCGAGCAGCTGTCGACGGTCGGCGGAGTTCCCCTCCGCGCGCGCTGCGAACGCGCCCTCGTCGTACGCGTGGAAGCGTTCGATTCCAACTGTCGGGGATCCATTCCGGTGAAGTACGACGCCGCACGGACCGAGGAGCGGATCCGGCTGATGCGGGAGGCGTTCACCGACGAGATCGACGAACTGCGCGCCCGGAATCGGGAACTGGAGGCGGAGATCGCACGGCTGAGGTCCCCGAACGCGTAGCCGCCACCGCTATCCGGCCATCTCCTTCGCCAGCTCGTCGGCGCGGGCCCGGTACAGACGCCGCAACCGCATGACGCCGAGGTCGTGCTGGTCGAAGCCGTCGAGGAAGGTGACGGCGCCGACGGCGACGCGCGCCTCGATGTGCCACCGGGCTCATCGGACACCGTCACGTCCCTCCCTCCACTCGACACCTACACGCGGCGGTCGGAGTCGGGAACCCGGAAGCCCCGGAAGGTGACCTCGCGACGCACCCGGAACCCGAGTCGCGCATACAACTCGATCGCCCCCACATTGTCGTGCACGACATGCAGGAAGGGGTGGTCTCCACGATCCGAGATCCGATCGACCAACGCCGCCACCAGATGCGCGGCATACCCTCGACCGCGCGCCTCGGGCGCCGTGCACACCGCACTGATCTCCGTCCACCCCGGAGGACGCAACCGCTCCCCCGCCATCGCCACCAACTCACCTCCGCGACGAACCCCCAGATACAGACCCATATCGGGAGTACGCGACCAGAACGGTCCGGGGCGGGTGCGGCCGGCCAGATCGAGCATCTCACCGCGATCGGCGTCGCCGAGTTCGACCAGTTCGGCGCCGTCGAGGAGATCCGGAACCACCCGCCGGTCGACACGCGCGGGCCCGAGCAGTTGCAGACCGTCGACAGCGAAGACGGTCTCCCAGTGCGCCGGCGGCAGCACCGGACAGTCGAACATGTCGGCGAAACCACCGGGGCCGAGGAGCCGCGCGACATCCGCCCAGTCGTCGGACCCCGACGGCATCAACATGTCGGACCCCGACGGCATCAACATGTCGGACCCCGACGGCATCAACATGTCGGACCCCGACGGCGGCGCCACAGCACAGAACGTGGACACATCCGCGAGGTACGCCCGCGCACCACCGACCCGGCGCGCCAGGCGAGCGTGAGCCCCCTCGAGCGAAGCCCACACGGGGTGGTCCAGTACCGAGATCGAGCCGGAATCGGGGCAGGCGGAGGACGACATACCCGCGAGCCTCTCACGCCACCCACCCGGGATCACCACCGAGAACACCGTTTACAGTACTGAATAATTGCACTACTGTAAAAATCTGTGACCTCAGGGATCCGACCGAATTCCCCGCCACAACAGGTGGACCCCGACACCCCCGGTATCTCGCATCGGGAACGCAAACGCGCCCGGACGTGGACCGCGATCCACCTGGCCGCCGCGAACGCCGCGGCGACCCACGAACGACTCGCCGACGTCACCGTCGAATCGGTCGCAGAGGACGCCGGCGTGTCGCCACGCACCTTCTTCAACTATTTCCGTTCGAAGGAGGACGCCATCCTCGGGTTGCGTCCCGCAGTCGTCGACGAGGCCCTCGCCGCGTCGTTCACCGTCGCACCGGACGACGACCTCGTCGAGAAGGTCGCCTTCCTGCTGCTCGAGGTGTATCGCACCGTCAACGGTTCACAGATCCCGCACCCCCTGCACGACGAGCTGATGGACCGGCACCCCGAATTGGCACGACGACGAGTCCGGTACATCGACGACGTCCAGACGCTGACCGTCGGCATCGCGGCCTCGGCCCTGTCGGAATCCCCGTGGTGGACGAGCACCCGGCCCGCGCGGTCTGCGGACGACACCGCGGTCCTCCTCGTCGCGGTCGCCGGGGCGATCCTCCGCACCGCGATGCGCCCCGTCGTCACACGGGCCGGCGTCACCGAGTCGGACGCCGCGGACGCACTGCGCGCCGCGTGTTCACTGTTCCGAGAGGTCACGCATCCATGACCGCGCACGTGCAGAAGCCGTCCGACGTCACCGGGACGGATATCACGCCGGAATCCGCGGATACGACGCAACCACCCCGCGTGACGCTGATCTTCGTCGCCCTGATGCTCGCGATGCTCGCCGCGTCGCTGAGCCAGACCGTTCTCAACCCGGCGCTGCCGACGATCGTCGGCGAGTTGAACGGCGTCGACATGATGCTGTGGGTCATCACCGCATACATCCTCGCGTCGACGATCATGATGCCGATCTACGGCAAACTCAGCGACCTGTTCGGCAGGAAACCCCTTCTGATCACAGCGATCTCGGTGTTCGTCGCGGGTTCGGTGGTGAGCGCGACCGCCGGGAGCATCACCTGGCTCATCGTCGGCCGGGCCATCCAGGGTCTCGGCGGTGGCGGACTGATGATCCTGTCGCAGGCGACCATCGCCGACGTCATCCCGGCGCGCCAGCGCGGCAAGTACATGGGTGTGATGACGAGCGTGTTCGCGTTGTCGTCGGTGAGCGGGCCGCTGTTGGGCGGGTGGTTCACCGAGGGCCCGGGCTGGCGCTGGGCGTTCTGGATCAACCTGCCCATCGGCGGTCTCGCGCTGCTCGGCGCCGTGTTCTTCCTGCGACTGCCCCGCAGACACGGCGCGCGCCCACCGATCGACGTCGCCGGGATGGCCGTGCTGTCGGCCGCGACCACGCTGCTCGTGCTCGTCGGCACCCTCGGCGGGTTGCACTACGGATGGACGTCGCCGACCATCCTCGGCATGATCGCGGCGACCGTCGTCGCGGTCGTGCTGTTCGTGTGGATCGAGCGGCACGCCGCCGAACCCGTCCTGCCGCTGCACCTGTTCCGCGACCGCAACTTCGACCTGTGCACGCTCGCCGGTCTGCTGATCAGTATCGCTCTGTTCGGCGTCGCGGCATACATGCCCACCTACCTGCAGATGGTCGCGGGCAAGAGCGCCACCGCAGCCGGTCTCCTGATGCTGCCGATGATGGGCTCGCTGTTCGTGACATCGACGCTGTCGGGTCGCTGGGTGACCCGCACCGGTCGCTACAAGATGCTGCCCATCGTCGGCTCGATCCTCGTCGCGATCGGCATGACGTTGCTGTCGTCGCTGACGGTCGACACACCGATCTGGGTGCTCGGCTGCTACCTGGCGGTGCACGGCATCGGGCTCGGCCTGTCGATGCAGTTGCTCGTGCTGGTCGTGCAGAACTCGTTCCCCATCGACGAGGTGGGCACCGCGACGGCCGGAAACAACTACTTCCGGCAGATCGGTGCGACACTCGGCTCCGGCGTGGTCGGCAGTGTGTTCACCGCGCGCCTCGCGATGCTCGTCACCGAGCGCGTTCCGTCCGACGCGATTCCGGGGTCGAGCCCCAATTCACTGACCCCCGACGCAGTGCACGCCCTGGACGACGCCGCACGGATTCCGTTGCTGGAGTCGTACAACGACGCGCTCACCCCGATCTATCTGGTGATCGCCCCACTCGCGGTGGTCGCGGCGATCGCACTGTGCTTCGTCGTCGAGAAACCACTCGCGACGACGCTGGACGACAAGGCCGTCCCCGAGCCGTGAGCACCCCACCCCCGGTGTGAGCGAATGTATCGCTCACTCTCATCAATAGAGCGAGCGATACATTCGCTCAGCCGCCCCCGAAGGGGGTCGGGGTCACCGACCCGGCAGCCAGCGCATCGCCGCGATGAACGGTGCGAGCGCCTTCGCCCACACCTTCTTCGGCAGGCCGCGCGGGCCGTCGAGGTTGAGCACCCGCGTCACCGCGACCGTCTGTGCCTCCGTGTACTTGAGCAGACCGTCGGGTCCGTGCCTGCGTCCGACACCCGAGATACCCACACCGCCCATCGGGGCGGCGGTGCTGCCCCACGCCGGCGCGTAACCCTCGTCGACGTTGACCGTGCCCGTGCGGATCTGCACGGCGATCTCCTCGCCCTGCTTCTTCGTCGCCGCCCACACCGATGCGTTGAGCCCGTACTCGGTGTCGTTGGCGCGACGGATCGCCTCGTCGACGTCGTCGACGGGATACACCGACACGAGCGGGCCGAACGTCTCGTCGGCGAAGCAGTCGGCGTCCTCGGGAACATCGGTGAGCACGGTCGGTTCGAAGAACAGCGGGCCGAGATCGGGGCGGGGCTTGCCGCCGGCGACGACGGTGGCACCCTTCGACACGGCATCGGCGACATGCTTCGAGACGGTCTCGACCTGGGTCTCGTTGACGAGCGAACCCATCTCGACGTCGAAGTCGTAGCTCGCACCGAGCGCGACCTTGCGAACCCGGTCACCGAACATACGCAGGAATTCAGGTGCGATCGACCGTTCCACGTAGATCCGCTCGATGGAGATGCACAGTTGACCGGAGTTCGAGAAGCACGCGCGCATCGCGGCGTCGGTGACCTCGCGCAGGTTCGCACCCTCGGTGACGATCATGGGGTTCTTGCCGCCGAGTTCGGCGGAGAACCCGATCAGTCGGCGACCGGCCTGTTCCGCGAGGATCCGTCCGGTCTGCGACGACCCCGTGAACATCAGGTAGTCGGTGTTCTCGACGAGCGCGGTGCCCACGACCGAACCCGGCCCGGGGACGACCGCGAACACGTCGCGCGGCAGCCCCGCCTCGTACAGCAGCTCGGCGACGGCCAGCGCACAGTACGGTGTCTGACTGTCCGGCTTGAGGACGACGGCGTTGCCCGCGAGCATCGCCGGGATCGCGTCCGACACGGCGAGCGTCATCGGGTAGTTCCACGGTGAGATGACGCCCACGACCCCCTTGGGATGGTGGTGGACGGTGGTCTTCGTGAGCATCGGCAGCATCCCGGTCGCGCGTCGGGGACGCAGCAGCCCGGCGGCGGTACGCGCGTAGTAGCGCGAGGTCATCGCGATGTCGAGGACCTCCTCCTGCGCCGACGACCTCGACTTCCCGGTCTCGGCCTGCGCCATGTCCATCAGCTCGTCGCGGCGGGCGAGTACGAGGTCGTGGTAGCGCAGGAAGATCCGGGCACGGTCCTCGATCGGGGTGCGCGCCCACGCGACCTGCGCCCGGCGGGCCCGGTCGATCGCGGCGCGCGCGTCGTCGGCGGTGCCGATCGGCACGGTCGAGAGTTCGCGACCGCTGAAGGCCTCGACGACGGCACGGGTCGGGCGGTCGGACGCGTCGTCGATCGCGATGAGATCGGCGAGCCTCGCGAACGTCGCAGTGCTCGGAGCAGGCATGTCACACCCCTACCGGTGAGTAGTTCTCGGAGTTACACCAAACTACCGCGCGAACATGGTCCGTGTCACAGTCCCTGCGTGCGGGGCGGCCCCGGAGCCGGGATCAGACCCCCGCGTAGAAGGCCACCGTCCGATCGGCGCGGGCACCCGCCGTCGCGGCGTCGGTGCCGCCGGCGACGTCGGCGTCGCGCCATCCGTTGCCCGCGTCGGCGACGAAGGCCCGACCGGACGGGCCCGTCGCCCATTCCTGGAACTCGGCCGGATCCACCGCTGCGCCCGTGTCGAGGTGCAGTCCGAGTCCGAGAAGTGCTTGGTCCCAGCCGATTCCGGCGGCCCCCGGACCGTACTGTTCCCAATGGTCGTCGACGTGGGCGATGTGGGCCAGTTCGACGCGTGCACGGCCTCCGGGCTCGGGGATGACCGCCACTTCGATCCAGCTCGTGGCACCGCCGAATTCCCAGGTCGCGGTGAACGAACGCGGCGGGTCGCACGTGAGGATCTCTCCGTCGGCGTTGCCCTCGAGCCGGTAGCGACCGCCGACCCGAAGATCTCCGGTGACGGGGAGGAACCAGCGCGGAATCCGTTCCGGGTCGGTGCAGGCGTCCCAGAGGTCGTCGGCGGTGGTCGGGTAGCTCTGCGAGATCGTGACGACGGAGGCAACGCGCCCGTCGACGGTGCGACGTCCGACGATGCGGCGGACGGTCGCGGAGCGAGTGTCGGGTTCCTTCATGACGTTCTCCTGTTCTCCTCGGTGGCGGGCCCGCGGCTCTCGCGCCGGCGGCGTTCCCGCCGGCCACGTGCGATCTCGGTGGCGAGCGCATCGAACGCCGGCGCGGGCCTCGGACGCACCCGCGCCAGCCAGTTCTCCAGATCCGCGATCGGCGACGGATCGAGTGCGTACAGCCGACGATTACCGACAGGCACCACGGTCACGAATCGGTTGTCTCGCAATACTTTCAGGTGCTGCGACACAGCCGGCTGAGAGATCGCGAACTCGGCGCGCACCACGTCGACGACGTCGCCGGCGGTCCGGGAACCGTCGGCGAGCAGTTCGAGGATCCGGCGGCGTACCGGATCGGCGATCACTTCGAAGCCGTGCACGTCACCATCATATAAGCCATGTCTTATACAGGACTGACCATCGGCCCGGAAAAGTGTCGGAGATCTCGAGAGCTTCCGCATCTGCTGCTGAATATGATCGATACATCCGCATATGCCGATCAACGCAGCGCCGCACCGGCCATCTGCCGCACGAAAGGACACACCATCTCGATGCGCATCCGCCGTACCACGGCCCACGCCGTCCTCGCACTCACCGCGGCCGGCGTGCTCCTCGCCGGCTGCTCACCCGCGAGCACCGCCGAGCAGCCGGACACCACCGACACGAGCACGGTCGACGCGACCGCACCGGTGACGGAGCACCGTCCCGGCGAGGTCGCCGTCACCGGCGACATCCTCCGGCCGACCTCTCTCACCCTCGAATCACTGCGGTCCTATCCGATACGGACACAATCTGTTTCGTTCGATTCGAGCAGGGGAGCCCAGAATCACACCTACGACGGCGCCGCGCTGTTCGACATCGTGTCGGCCGCCGAACCCGCAGTCGACCCCGACACCCACAATCCGCTGCTCGCGTTCGCGATCGTCGCGAACGCCTCCGACGGGTACATCGGCACGCTCTCGTGGGGTGAGATCTCCCCCGACTTCGCGGGTACCCCGGTCCTCGTCGCGTACACGGAAGACGGAACTCCCCTCGAACAGCCGCGGCTCGTCGTCCCCGGTGACGTCAAGGGTGGCCGCTACGTCAGTGATCTGACGGAACTGCGGATCGTCGACCTCGCACCCGAGTGAGCGGGACCGAAGTCCGCTCCTCGATGGGTCCGACGACGTCGAGGAAAGGGACTGCCACCTCGCCCTTCTCTTCCTAGACTGAAGGGCATGACCCCCATGCGCGCTTCCGACGAAAAGGTCGACCACGCCAAGATCGAGAACCGAGCGCCGTCCGTGGCCCGACTGTTCATCGACCGCGTGACGCGGACACCCGACGCCGAGGCGTTCCGCTTCCCGGACGGGGCGGGCGGATGGACGAGCGTCACGTGGGAACAGACCGGCGACCGGGTACGACTGCTCGCCGCCGGCCTGCTCGCCCTCGGCCTGGACGTGGAGGATCGCGTCGCGTTGGCGTCGTCCACGCGGTACGAATGGGTGCTCGCCGATCTCGCGGTGATGTGCGCGGGCGGCGCCACCACCACCGTGTACCCCACGACCAACGCCCCCGACGTCGCCTTCATCGTCGAGAATTCCGGGAGCCGTGTCGTCATCGCCGAGGACGACACACAGGTCGCCAAACTCACCGAGCATCGGTCCGAACTCTCCGCCGTCGAGAAGGTCGTGGTGATCGACGGGCCGGGCGACGGCGACTGGGTCATCACGTTCGACGAACTCGAACAACTCGGACGGAAACTCCTGGACGACAACAGCAGTGTCGTCATGGATCGGATCCACCAGTTGGAACCGCACCACCTGGCGACCGTCATCTACACCTCGGGAACCACCGGTCGACCCAAGGGCGTGCGGTTGCCGCACTCCGCGTGGACGTACGAGGCGGCGGCCGTCGATTCCATCGGGCTCGTGGGCGCCGACGACCTGCAGTACCTGTGGCTTCCCCTGTCGCACGTGTTCGGCAAGGTGCTGCTGACCATCCCCATCCAGATCGGACACGCCACCGCCGTCGACGGGCGCGTCGACAAGATCGTCGATAACCTCGCCGTCGTGAAGCCGACGTTCATGGGCGCCGCGCCGCGCATCTTCGAGAAGGCACACGCGCGCGTCGAAGCGATGATGGAGGACGAGGGCGGCGCCAAGAAGAAGATCTTCGACTGGGCGATCGGGGTGGGGGTGCGCGTGTCGCAGGCCCAGCAGGAACACCGTTCCCCCGGCGTACTCGACTCGATCCAGCGGCAGCTCGCCGATCGGCTCGTGTTCTCGACGATCCGCGAACGCTTCGGCGGCAGGCTCCGGTTCTTCATCTCCGGCTCCGCCGCGCTCAACACCGACGTCGCGCAGTGGTTCGACGCCGTCGGCATCCCCGTCCTCGAAGGTTACGGACTCACCGAGACGTCCGCGGCGTCGGTCGTCAACCGTCCGTACGCCAATCGGATCGGGACGGTCGGCTGGCCGACACCCGGCACCGAGATCCGGATCGCCGAGGACGGTGAGGTGCTCATCAAGGGTCCGGGCGTGATGACCGGCTACCACAATCGGCCCGAGGCGACCGCCGAAGCACTCGAATCGGACGGCTGGTTCCACACCGGCGACATCGGCGACATCGACGCCGACGGCTTCCTGCGGATCACCGACCGCAAGAAGGACATGTTCAAGACGTCACAGGGCAAATACGTGGCGCCCGCGTCGATCGCGTCGATGTTCAAGGGGATCTCCCCGCAGTCCGCCGAGATCATCGTGCACGGCGAAGGCAAACCGTATTGCGTCGCGTTGGTCGCGCTGGACGCCGAGTCCACCACCGACTGGGCGCAGCACAACGGACTGGGCGGCCTGTCGTTCGCCGAGATCACCCGGCACGAACGCACCCACGACCTGATCTCGCGGCACATCGACGAACTCAACCTCCAGCTGAACCGCTGGGAGCAGATCAAGAAGTTCACGATCCTCGACCGCGAGTTGACGGTGGAACAGGGTGATCTGACGCCGAGCATGAAACTGCGACGCAAGGTGGTGGTGGACACCTTCGCCGACAGCATCGGCCGCCTCTACGAGTGAGGCCCTATTCTGAGGGCATGAGCAGCACGACGCCCGGCCCGGTCGAGAGAGTGTCCTACTTCTTCGGCCGGAGCCTGCCCGTCGAGATGCGCGACTGGGTTCGCGACGACATTCTCGGTCCGGGCGCGTCGCGCCGCTACCTCGTGCGGTGGATCACGCCGATCATCCCGTTCCTGATGCTGTTCCTGCTCATCCCCGGACCCGTGTGGATTCCACTGGCGATGATGCTGCTCCTGCTGCTGCCGCTGATCTATTTCGCGGTCGCACTCATGCCGATCTGGCAGCGTCACCGCCTCGAGCAGCACGGGATCGATCCCACCTTGCTGGGGGCGAAGGCGCGGGTCCGCGCCGAACGCGAGCGCCTCGACTACGAGCGCCGCTTCGGACGCGCCGTGTGACGCGGACACAGTCGTCCGGGCCGCGTCTGGCGACGCTCCTCGGACCGGCGTTCGTCGCCGCCGTCGCCTACGTCGACCCCGGCAACGTCGCCGCGAATCTCACCGCCGGAGCCCGGTACGGCTATCTGCTGCTGTGGGTGCTGGTGGTCGCCAACACGATGGCGATCCTCGTGCAGTACCTGTCGGCGAAACTCGGAGTCGTCACCGGCCGGTCGCTGCCGGAACTGCTCGGCGACCGGATGCGCACCCCGACGCGACGCGCATTCTGGGTGCAGGCGGAGGTCATGGCGATCGCCACGGACGTCGCCGAGGTCATCGGCGGTGCGCTCGCCCTGCACCTGCTGTTCGGACTGCCACTGTTCCTGGGTGGTCTCATCACCGGTGTCGTGTCGATGCTGATCCTGTCGGTGCACAACCGACGCGGTCAACGCACATTCGAGTTCGTGGTGGTGTCGATGCTGGCGATCATCACCGTCGGATTCCTGTGCGGATTGTTGTTCACCGACATCGCCGCGGGCGACGCCGCCGCAGGGCTCGTGCCACGGTTCGCCGGGGCCGACACCGTCCTGCTCGCCGCATCCATGCTCGGTGCGACGGTGATGCCGCACGCGATCTACCTGCATTCGGCGCTCGCCCGCGGCAGGCACGGTCGGGTGCCGCCCGGCCCGCATCTGGACCGGGTGATGCGGGCGACGCGCTGGGACGTCGCCGGTGGGCTCGCGGTCGCCGGCAGCGTCAACATCGGGATGCTGCTGCTCGCCGCGTCCGCGCTGCGCGACACCCCGGGGACCGACACCATCGAGGGCGCACACGCCGCGATCGCGGGTGCGCTCGGCCCGACCGTGGCCGGTGTGTTCGCCGTGGGGTTGCTCGCGTCCGGGTTGGCGTCGACCGCGGTCGGGTCGGCCGCGGGCGCGGAGATCATGGCGGGACTGCTGCACGTGCGGGTCCGCCCGTTCGTGCGTCGCGTGGTGGTGATGATCCCGGCGCTGATCCTGCTCGCCGTCGGAGTGGAACCGACGTTCGCGCTGGTGCTCAGTCAGGTGGTGCTGAGCATGTGCATCCCGTTCGCGATCGTGCCGCTGGTGCGGCTGACGTCCGATTCCGCGGTGATGGGCGCCCAACGCAACGCCACGGTGATCACGGTCGCGGCGTGGTCGACGGCCGCGCTCATCGTCGCCCTCAACATCGCCTTGGTGTGGTTGACGGTCACCGGGGCGGGCTGACTCAGGACAGCACCTCGATCAGCGTCGTCTCGGAATCGCCGGTCATGTACCGCTCGACACTGTCCAGGTGTCGGCGCCAGAATGTCTCGGCCGCGCCGGGTTCCCCGGATCGCAGCAGCTGTACGAGCTTGCGGTTGGCGCGCAGCGCGACGGCGGCACCCGGTCGCTCGGCCTCGGTGCGGGTGGACAGGAACAGCGCGTTGTGCGCCTCCATGATGTCGAGCAGCATGCTCGCGAGGATCGCCAGGGTCTCGTTGCCGCCGAGTTCCATGATCACCCGTGCCACCTCGGTGGTGTACGACGCGAAGGCACGCGGATCGTCGAACAATGCCTCGCCGCTCTCGACGACCTCGTGGAGACGGTCGACGCGGCCGTCGGGGTCGGCAGCGATCGACCCCACCGCCGCGACCTCGAGTTCGGTGCGGGCCCGATACACGTCGGCCAGCGCGACCCCCCGGTACTGCAGGAGCAGTCCCGTGTACCGGGCGGCGGTCGACCCGTCCGGTGCCTGCACCCGGGCACCACCGCGCGCACCGCGCAGCACGGTGATGACCCCTTCGGATTCGAGGATGCGGAAGGCCTCGCGCAGCGTCGGCCGCGACACCCCGAAGTGATCCATGAGCGCTGCCTCGTTGGGCAGCGGCTCGCCCGCTTCGAGCTCTCCCGTGATGATCTGACGACGCAGACTGGCGGCGATCAGTTCGCCGGCCTTGGGCACCCGAACGGTCGTCGAGCGGGCGTCGAGAGGCATGTCACCGTCCTGTATCGGTTCGATTCGAAATAAGGATACAAAGAATCTACCCGTTTCCGATTCGGACATTCACCCGGTCGACGGCACGGGTGGTGCTCGTCACCGCAGGTGAAAGAGCGGCCCGCCACGGCTTATCCTCTGCATCATGACCGACGCCATCGAATTCACCGCGACCGCCGACCTCGCCGACGAGATCGGACCCGACATCCGCAGCTGCGACACCCAGTTCATCCAGTTCGGTGGGCGCACCGAATTCGTCGGCCCGATCACCACCATCCGCTGCTTCCAGGACAATCTGCTGGTCAAGCAGACGCTGTCCGAGCCGGGCAACGGCGGTGTCCTGGTGGTGGACGGCGACGCGAGCATCCATACCGCCCTCGTGGGCGACATCATCGCCGGACGCGGCGTCGACAACGGCTGGTCCGGTGTGATCATCAACGGTGCCGTGCGCGACTCCGCAATCCTGCGCACCCTCGACATCGGCGTCAAAGCGCTGGGCACCAACCCGCGCAAGAGCACCCAGACCGGATCGGGCGAGAAGAACGTGCCGGTCGAGATCGGCGGGGTGACGTTCAACCCGGGCGAGATCGTCTACAGCGATCATGACGGCGTGGTAGTCCGCGCGGCAGACTGACCGTTCACGCGTCGCGGGCCACCCGCGCGCTCACTCCACCGATCTCGACGACATCACCGGTGTGCAACTGCCTGCCTCTGCGCACCTCGATCTCACCGTTGACCGAGACGAGACCGTCGGCGATCACCTCTTTGGCCTCGGCGCCGGATTCGATCAGGCTCGCCAGTTTCAGGAACTGGCCGAGCCTGATCGTGTCGTCACGGATGGGAACTTCGAACGCATCGGCCATGTTCGCCATTGTCACCCATCCCCCTCCACGCACACTGGACGGGTGAGTACCACCGAAGTCGTCTGGTTCCGCCGCGATCTGCGGCTGAGCGATCTGCCCACCCTGTCGAGCGCCGCCGACGCCGACCATGTGGTCGCGCTGTTCGTGCTCGACGACACGTTCGCTGCCACCGGGCCCCGCCACACTTTTCTGCTGCGCTGTCTGCGCGCTCTCGACGACGACCTCGGCGGGCGGTTGCTGGTCGCCCACGGCGACCCCGCCACCGTGGTACCGAAGATCGCCCGCGAGTTCGATGCGGGTGCCGTGCACATCAGTGCCGATCACGCGCCGTACGGGTCGCGCCGCGACCGAGCGGTCGAGACCGCGCTCGGTGAGGTGCCGCTGGTCCGGACCGGCTCGCCCTACGCCGTCTCACCCGGTCGCGTCCTCAAGAACGACGGCACACCGTATCGGGTGTTCACCCCGTTCCGGCGCGCCTGGCTCGACCACGGGTGGCGGTCCCCCGCGACCACCGACGTCTCCACCGTGTCGTGGCTGGATCCGGACGGGACGGACCTGCGCGTCGACATCCCGGACGACGACACCGACATCATGCTGCCCCCGGCCGGTGAGCAGGCTGCACTGCGTCGCTGGCGGGAGTTCCGCGACGACGAGCTCGAAAGATACGACACCGACCGCGACCGGCCCGATCTCGACGGCACGAGCCGACTGTCCGCCGCCCTCAAATTCGGGTGCCTGCACCCGCGCACCCTGCTCCACGATCTGCGCGGCCGTTCGGACCCCGGCGCCGTGACCTTCCGCAGCGAACTGTGCTGGCGCGACTTCTACGCCGACGTCCTCCACCACCGCCCCGACACCGCATACCGCAACTACAACCCCCGGTTCGAGAGCATCCGCTACGACACAGGACCGGACGCCGAGCGTGCCTTCGCCACGTGGCAGCAGGGCCGCACCGGATTCCCGATCGTCGACGCAGGAATGCGGCAACTACTCGCCGAAGGCTGGATACACAATCGGCTCCGGATGATCGTCGCGTCGTTCCTCACCAAGGATCTGCACCTGCCGTGGTGGTGGGGCGCGAAGCACTTCATGACACACCTCGTGGACGGCGATCTCGCATCCAACCAGCACGGATGGCAGTGGACGGCCGGCTGCGGCACCGATGCCGCACCCTATTTCCGCGTCTTCAACCCGACCTCACAGGGCGAGAAGTTCGATCCGAAGGGTGACTACGTGCGCCGCTGGGTACCCGAGTTGGGCGACATCACGGGTAAAAGTGTCCATCGGCTGCCGGACGGCCCTCCGCCCGGATATCCCGAGCCGATGGTCGATCATGCCCACGAACGACAGGTGGCGTTGGCACGATACGGAGAGATCTCCGCCCGAGACTGAACCATCCGCCGAGCGACCGGCTCCGAATGGAACACAGGCGGAACACGATCCACGGAGGCACGATGGGAATCGAGTACAGCAGCGTCGTCGACGCGACCCGCAACGACGTCTTCGGCTGGCACTCCCGGCGCGGCGCGATCCATCGCCTGCTGCCGCCGTGGCAGCCGATGAACGTCGTCTCCGAGGCCGGATCCCTCGCGGACGGACGTGCCGTCCTCGGGCTACCCGGGGGCTTGCGCTGGGTAGCGGACCACCAACGCGATGCCTACGATCCGCCGGCTCGCTTCGTCGACGAACTCGGCCGCAAGGGGGTGATGTCGCTACCGGCGGGGCTTGTCGGCTCGTGGCGCCACGAACACCGATTCGAGGAAGTCGACGGCCACCGCACCCGTGTGACCGATCGCGTCGACACCCCGATCCCGGAACGTCTGCTGCTGCAGACCTTCCGCTACCGGCACCGTCAGCTCGCCGAAGACCTCGCAAGCCACCGCTGGGCGCGCGAGCAGGGAGTGCGGCCCGCCACCGTCGCGGTGTCCGGCACGAGCGGGCTCGTCGGCACTGCACTGACCGCGTTCCTGAGTACCGGCGGCTACCGCGTGATCCACCTGGTGCGGCGAACGGCGCGCGGCGACGACGAGCGACGTTGGGATCCCGAGTCGCCTGCCGCCGACCTGTTCGAGGGCGTCGACGCCGTCGTCCACCTCGCAGGCGCGTCGATCGCCGGACGGTTCACCGACTCCCACAAGGCCGCGATACGCGAGAGCCGCATCGAACCGACGAGGCGGCTCGCCGAGCGCGCGGCCAGTACCGCGAACGGGCCGGCAACGTTCGTGTGTGCATCGGCGATCGGTCTGTACGGCTACAACCGAGGGGACGAACCACTCGACGAGCACTCCTCGGGTGGAGGAGGTTTCCTCACCGATGTGGTGACCGACTGGGAGGCTGCCACCGCACCCGCCGCCGACGCAGGACTGCGCGTGGTCAATGTGCGTACCGGGGTGGTGCAGACCCCGCGCGGCGGCACTCTGCAGCTGATGCGGCCCCTGTTCACCGCGGGTCTCGGTGGGCGCCTCGGCAGCGGAAGGCAGTGGTTGTCGTGGATCGATCTCGACGACCTGCTCGACGTCTACCATCGCGCGCTCTACGACCCGGCGTTGTCGGGACCTGTCAATGCCGTTGCGCCGGAGCCTGTCCGAAACGAGGAATACACGCGAGTTCTGGCGGATGTATTGCATCGGCCTGCGTTGGTGCCGGTCCCGGGCTTCGGCCCGAAGTTGCTGCTCGGTGAGCAAGGTGCCCGCGAACTGGCGACCGCCGACCAGTACGTCGTGCCCCGGCGTCTGCTCGATGCCGGGCACACATTCCGGAGGGCTTCCCTCGAGGACTGCCTGCGCCACCTGCTGGCGGCGTCATGACCGAAACGGGTCGCGTCGACTCGCCCGGTCGGTCGCTGCGCATCCTCGTGACGGGGGCGACCGGGTACATCGGAGGCAGGCTCGCACCTCGCCTGGTCGCAGCGGGCCATCGGGTGCGGGTTCTCGCGCGCAACCCCGACAAACTCCGCGACGTGCCATGGGCCGGCGATGTGGAGGTGCTACGCGGCGACCTCGGCGATCCCGAATCGCTCGAGCGAGCATTCCAGGATATCGACGTTGTCTATTATCTGGTGCATTCGATGGGTGGTCGCGGCGAATTCCTCGACGCAGAACGTCGCGCTGCCGAACACGTCGCCTCCGCCGCGCGCAGTGCAGATGTCGGGAGGATCGTCTATCTCGGTGGCCTGCACCCGAAGTCCGCGGAGTTGTCGACGCACCTGAGGTCGCGAGCACAGGTCGGCCGGATCCTGCTCGAGTCCGGGGTGCCCACGTTGGTGCTTCAGGCGGGCGTGGTGATCGGTTCGGGTTCGGCATCATTCGAGATGATCCGGCATCTGAGCAATCGCCTGCCCGTCATGACGACACCCCGATGGGTGAACAACCGGATCCAGCCGATCGCGATCCGGGACGTGCTCCACTATCTGGTTGCCGCAGCGACCGCCCCGCTGCCGCGCAGCCGCACCTACGACATCGGCGGACCCGATGTGCTGCGGTACGGCGAGATGATGCAGGTCTACGCAGACGTGGCGGGATTGCACCGTCGCAGGATCCTGGTGCTTCCGGTTCTCACACCGAAACTGGCCGGCCTGTGGATCGGCCTGGTCACTCCGATCCCGCCGTCCCTGGGCCGCACCCTGATCGAATCGCTGGGAAACGATGCGGTGATGGACGATCACGATGTCGACGAAGTGATCGCGCCGCCACGCGGCGGGCTCACCGGGTATCGCGACGCCGTCGCATTGGCGTTGGGGCGTATCGAACGCGGCGAAGTGGAAACCACGTGGGCGAACGCGTCGCCTGTCGGCGCGCCTGCAGACCCGTTACCGTCGGATCCGGAGTGGGCCGGGGAGGTTGTCTACACGGATGAGCGCAGCCTCGACTGCGACACAGACGTGAACGCGGTGTGGGATGTCGTCGAGGGCATCGGCGGCGAGAACGGCTGGTATTCCTTCCCACTGGCGTGGACGATCCGCGGCTGGCTCGATCGCTTCGTCGGCGGGGTGGGCCTGACCCGCGGACGGCGGAATCCACGCACCCTGCACACCGGCGACGCCCTCGACTTCTGGAGGGTCGAGCGCATCGACCGCCCGGAGTTGTTGCGGTTGCGTGCGGAAATGCTCGCGCCCGGTGGCGCATGGCTCGAATGGCGGCTCGAATCCCGCGGTACGGATCGCGCGCGGTTACACCAGCGCGCGATCTTCTTCCCCAAAGGCCTGGCGGGGCGGGTGTATTGGTACTCGCTGCTTCCGTTCCACGGAATCATCTTCGCCGGCATGCTCGAGAACATTGCCGGGACAGCACGGAAAGCCGGTGACGACTGACGTCACCGGCCTGTCCGTTCCGTTCACACCGTGCAGAGCGGCCTGATCTCCTGCATTCCTTCCGTGGTCGGCGAGGTCAGCATCAAGCACGAGTTGTATCCCTGCGCCTCCACGACCGCGCGGATCTCCTGCCAGTCCGCCACGTCCACCACCGGGGACCGCGACAGCACGAACCCGGAGAGCCGGCTCGGGTCACCGACCAGCGCCCACGAGTAGTCGTCGGCGAGGTGCGCGACGATGTAGTTGCTCGGTCCGTCGAGTGAATCCTGTGACGGGACATCGGGAAACGACACGTGCAGTGCCGCGGTGTCGTTGACCCGCGCGTTGCCCACGATGCCGCGGCGTTCACCGGTGACGGTGGTGCACGAATTCTCCACGCGGATGTTCTGTTCGTCGATCGGCGTGTAGTTCGCGGTGGTGTCGCGCACGCAATCGAGGTTGAACGGCGCCGGATTGGCGGCCAGTTGGTACCACTGGCCCAGGTAGCGGCTCACATCGAGTTGCGGGACGGGACGCAGCGGCGCCGCCTGCGCGGGTGCTGCAACCAACGTCGAGCCCGCTGCGGCGAGGAGCGCCGCAGCGAGACCGATGATTGTTTTCCTCATGGGGTCTCCCTTCTGCTTGCCGAGGCAGTACTACTGCGGCATCAGGACGCCGTCGATCAGGTAGACCGTCGCGTTCGCTGTTTCGATGCCACCGCAGATCACGTTGGCGTCGTTGACTGTCCACTCGTCACCGGAGCCTGCGACCTCGACGGCGCCGCCCTGAACGGTGGTCTGCTCGCCGGCGATATCGGCGGGCGCGATCTGACCGGGGACCACATGGTAGGTGAGGACATCGGTCAGCAGCGCCGAATCGGTCTTCAACGTCTCGATGGTCGCGGGATCGACCGCCGCGAAGGCGTCGTCCACCGGCGCGAACACCGTGAATTCGCCGCCGTTGAGAGTGTCGACGAGATTCACGTCCGGGTTGAGCTGCCCGGAGACCGCCGCGGTGAGCGTGGTGAGCATCGGGTTGTTCGATGCCGCAGTGGTCACGTTCTCCTGCGCCATACCTTCAACCGAACCGGGGCCCGTCGGCACCTGTTCTGCGTAGGCGGCGCATCCGGGCCCGACGAGGCCTGCCGGCATTGCCGCAGCCGACTCCGTGGTCTCCATCGGTGCGGTGGTTTCGGTCATGGTGCTGGTGGTCGTATCCATCGTGGTGTCGGAGCTGTCGTCCGACGTGCAGGCGGAGATGCTCAGTACCGCCGCAGCGCCGATACCGATAAGCGCCAAGCTCTTACGTGTCCGATTCGCCATCGTCTCGTTCCCTTCGGTACGTGCGGTCCTCGAACCGCGTCGATGAGGTGTGTCGGAGAGTCATTCGCCGCTGCGGGTCAGGGGGATGGGTGCGAGCGGAAGAAAAATTTTCCGGCGCCGGTGACCCATCCGGAATCGCGTCCGCACCGAAGCCCGAGCATGGATTCCACTTCACCTCGGGGACGCGCGCACGTCCTCGTACTGCCCGGTGGCAAACCCTCGAGCCATGCGGGGACACGACCGTGGCATCTGACGAGCGTGCGAATGGCCCTGCTGACCGAGGCGTTACGTTCGAGGCTGACGGGTCACGGCATCACGGTGGGCCAGGTGCAGTACGGAGTGCGCGGCTGGAACGGCGACCGGATGAGCCCCGTGCACGACGCACTGCGTGCACTCGACGCGACACTCGATCGGCGTCCCGACACCCGCATCGGCCTCGTGGGACATTCGATGGGCGGGCGGGTCGCGGCACATCTCGCCGCGCAGAACGGTGTCGAAGCAGTGGTCGCGCTGGCCCCCTGGTGGCCCGACAACGACGCCGCACTCATCCCTGCGGGACGCCGGCTCCTGGTGGCGCACGGAACCGGAGACCGCTGGACGGATCCCGCGTCGGCCGAATCCCAGACCGCGGCGGCCCTGCGGCGCGGAGTCGACGCAACATGGTGTCCGCTGCCCGGCGCGGGACATTTCATGCTGACCCGGCCCGGATGGTGGCACTCCGTCACCGCCGACTTCCTCATCGATGCCTTGACACCCGAGACGAGCTCTACCGGAGGAAACCATGACGCGTGAACCGTCCCGTTCCATCGCCGTGGTGGGCAGCGGCGTCGCCGGGCTCAGCGCCGCCCACGTATTGTCCCGGCGCGACCGTGTGACCCTGTTCGAGGCGGACTCACGCCTCGGTGGCCATGCCCACACCCATCACCTCACGCTCGAGGACGGGCAGGAAGTCGCGGTCGACACGGGCTTCATCGTGCACAACGACCGAACCTACCCCACACTGTTACGCCTGTTCGACGAGCTCGGTGTCGCCACTCAGGAGAGCGACATGTCGATGTCGATCCGCTCCGACCCGACCGGAGTCGAATATGCGGGAGCGAAGGGTCTTCCGGGGCTCTTTCCCACCTGGCGGTCGTTCACGAAGCCGCGTTACCTCCGGATGCTGGTTGAGATACTGCGTTTCCACCGCGCCGCGCTGGCCCTACTCGAATCGGGCGACGACGGGAAGGACGAGCCGCTAGAGGCTTTTCTCGAACGGAATGGCTTATCCCCGTTCTTTATCGATCATTTCATGACTCCTCTCGTCGCCGCGGTGTGGTCGTGCGACCCGGCGCTGGCCACCCGCTATCCCGCTCGCTACCTCTTCCGGTTCCTCGACCACCATGGCATGCTCACCGTCTTCGGTTCGCCCACCTGGCGCACCGTGACCGGCGGGTCGAGCACCTACGTCGACACACTCGCGAGCCGGCTCGACGAGGTGCTCGTGGACACTCCGGTGCACAGCGTCGAGCGGACGGATGACGGAGTGTGCATGATCGTCGGCGACGGAGATGTGCGGTGGTTCGACGCGGCCGTCATCGCCGTGCATCCATCTGCGGCTCTTGCGATGCTCGCCCACCCGACTCCGCAGGAGAGCCGGATACTCAGCGCGCTACCGTATTCGACGAATCATGCGCAGCTGCACACCGACACGTCGCTGCTGCCCCGTAATGAGCGCGCCCGCGCGTCGTGGAACTATCTGACGCCCGCCGACACCGGACCCGAGGGCGTGATCGTCACTTACGACATGACCAGATTGATGCGGCTGACCACGGTCACGGATCGGCGATTCCTCGTCACCCTCGGCGGTGCGCATCTCGTCGACCCCCGCAAGGTGATCGCGGAGATGACGTACGAGCATCCGCTGTACACGCCCGAATCGACTGCAGCACAGGCGCGTCTGCCCGAGATCGGAGACAGCAGAATCGTATTCGCCGGCGCATACCACGGGTGGGGATTCCACGAAGACGGCGCCCGGTCCGGCGTGGAGGCCGCTCGGCGGCTCGGCGTCGAGTGGAGTGCACCTTCCTACATCAGGGCGGAGGTGTCCCCGTGACCACGGCGTGGCTCTACCGCACCAGAATCGGACACGTTCGGCGCGCACCGATACGGCACGCATTCGAATACCGAAGCTACAGCTGGTACATCGACCTCGACGACCTTCCGGTGCTGCCGTGGTGGTTGCGTCCGTTCGCCCGGTTCGACCCCGCCGATCACTTCGACGACACCCGCCCGGACGCGACGCTCCGAGAGCGGATCGACGCGTATCTCGCGGGCGAGGGAATCGACCTCGACGGCGGACGTATCACCGCGCTGCTGAACGCGCGGGTACTCGGTCACGTCTTCGATCCGCTGACGCTGTTCTGGTGTCACGATCCCGGCGGAACACTCGTGTGCGTTGTTGCCGAGGTGCACAACACCTACGGGGGGCGGCACTGTTATCTGCTGAGGCCGGATGCCTCGGGCTACGCGGAGGCCGACAAGGTCTTCTACGTCTCCCCGTTCAATGAGGTCACCGGCAGTTACACCCTGCGGGTCGCGGAGCCAGGCCCCTTTCTCGATGTCGAGGTGTCGCTACACCGCGAGGGACAGCCGCCTTTCACGGCCACGATGCGCGGGTCCGGCAGGCCGGCGACACTCGGGGTCGTCGCCCTCTCCCAGCTCACTCATCCGCTTGCACCGCACATGGTCTCGGCTCGCATCCGGAGACAGGGCGTCGGGCTGTGGCTGCGTGGACTCCCCCTCGTCCCGCGCCCTGCAGCGCCCTCGGCCCACAGACACCTATAGGAGAGTGCCCGATGAGCACACCCGAACTCGAACTGCTCACCCCGCGTGTGAGCGTCGACCCGACGAGATGGCCCGACCTGGCGTCAGTCCCAGGGGGACTCCGCACCCGCGTCGCTGCGGTGATCGCCGACCGGTTGTTCCGCAATGCTGCTGCGCGCCTGGACGTGCGGGTGGAATACCCCGACGGAACCGTGCTCGGAGGCGGCGGTGCGGCAGGAAGCAGCAACAGCATTGATTCTCGGATTCTGCCCAGGATGATCATCCGTCGTCCGGAGTCGTTCGCCCGACGGCTCGGCCGCGGTGGACTCGTCGGTTTCGGTGAGGCCTACATGGCAGGCGACTGGACCGCGTCGGACCCCGTCGCAGTACTCACCCCGTTCGCCGCCGAGATCGGGACGCTGATCCCGTTGCCGCTCCGGCGTCTGCGCCGGTTCGTCGTCGCGGCGCAACCCACTGGGGAACGGAACACCGAGGAGAACACCCGCTCCAACATCTCCCGCCACTACGACCTGTCGAACGCCTTGTTCGAAACGTTTCTGGACGGGTCCATGACCTACTCGAGTGCGCTGTTCGACGAGCTCCCCGCACGGTGGGATGCTCTCGAGACGTCCCAGCACCGCAAGATCGACCGGTTGCTCGATGCCGCGGACGTGCGCGCTGGAACGCGGCTCCTCGAAATCGGTACCGGCTGGGGTGAACTGAGCGTGCGTGCCGCGAAGCGTGGTGCCACCGTGCGCTCTGTGACGCTCTCGACCGAACAACAGGCGCTGGCCCGCAGGCGGGTGGCGGAGGCCGGTCTGTCCGACCGCGTACAGATCGATCTCCTCGACTACCGGGCAGTGGACGGCGAATACGACGCGGTCGTCTCGGTGGAAATGATCGAGGCGGTCGGATACGACTACTGGCCCACGTACTTCCGGACACTCGACCGGCTGTTGCGGCCCGGTGGCCTCGTCGCGCTGCAGGCCATCACGATGCCGCACGACCGGATGGCCGAGACGCGCGACAGCTACACGTGGATCCACAAGTACATCTTCCCGGGCGGGTTGCTGCCGTCGACCGAATCGATCGACGTGATCACGCGCTCGCTGACGTCGCTGCGCACCGTCGATCGTCTGCGATTCGGCGACCACTACGCCGAGACCCTGCGATTGTGGCGGGAACGTTTCACCACGCACACGGACCGTGTCGCGGATCTCGGATTCGATGCCGTGTTCCGGCGAATGTGGGAGTTCTATCTCGCGTACTCGGAGGCCGGGTTCCGCTCGGGCTATCTCGACGTCCAGCAGATCGTGTTCCGGAAGGAGGGCGCGCGATGAACGCCTGGTCGGAGTTCGTGCTCATCACCGTGTCCGCGGTGGTGCTGCTCGCCGCGATCCAGGCGGTCACCTTCGCGATCGGGCACCGCATCGGCCGGTACAACGTGGTGGACGTGTCGTGGGGGCTCGGTTTCGTGGCGGTGGCTGCCGCCTCGGCACTGCTCGGCAGCGGTGACGTCTCGCGACGGATGCTCCTGCTGGCGCTTGTGACGGTGTGGGGACTTCGGTTGACATGGCACATGTACCGCAAGTCGCTCGGCAAAGGTGAAGACCCCCGCTACACGGACATGCTCGAACGCGCGGGTGACCACTCGATCGCCACGATCATCCGCAAGGTCTTCGTGACCCAGGGCGCGGCCCAATGGTTCGTGTCGCTGCCGATCCAGGTCTCGGCGGTGCTCGGGCCCACCCGCGACTTCGGCACACTGGTGCTCTGGGTCGGTGTCGCCGCGTGGATCGTCGGTGTGTTGTTCGAGGCGATCGGAGACCTGCAACTGCGCCGGTTCAAGGCCGACCCCGCGAACCGTGGCCGGATCATGGACCGCGGGCTGTGGGCGTGGACGCGTCATCCCAACTATTTCGGTGACGCCGCCGTGTGGTGGGGCGTATGGCTGATCGCGGCGAGTGTGTGGCCCGGAGCAGTCACTGTGGCCTCACCCGCGATCATGACGTACTTCCTCGTCTACGCGACAGGTGCGCGGCTGCTCGAACAGTCCATGTCGAAACGGCCCGGCTATCCCGAGTACCAGCAGCGAACGTCGTATTTCCTTCCGCGGCCCCCGCGGTCGCGCGTCCACAGGAGATGATCGGCGTGCTCGATGCGTCGCTGCCACTCGTGACCGGGCCACATCCAGGTGGGTGCAGGTTGAGCGGCCCGATTCGTCCGGCTAGTGTTTCGTCCGATGAGCGGACACGGACCATGACCGACGTCGGTGGCGGAACCGACACACTCGAAGCGTTGCTCGATCGAGTCGCGGCGGAGGATTCGGCTGCCTTCGCGCAGTTCTACGACCTGACGCGAGCTCGGGCGTACGGCATGGTGTTGCGGGTACTGCGCGATCCCGGCTACAGCGAAGAAACACTGCAGGAGGTCTACCTGCAGGTATGGCGCACGGCGCCGGGGTTCGATCGCACGCAGGGGTCTGCACTCGCGTGGCTGATCACGCTGGCGCATCGCCGGGCCGTCGACCGGGTGCGCGCCGAGCAGTCCGGCGCCGAACGGGAGTCCCGCTACGGCGCCCTGACCACGCCCACCGAGTTCGACAGCGTCAGCGACGAAGCGCTCCGCCGCGACGACACACGACAGGTCCTCGATTGTCTGGGTACGCTGACCGATCTGCAGCGCCAGTCGGTCGAGCTCGCATACTACGGCGGGCTCACGTATCGCGAAGTGTCGGAACGACTGGCCTCGACGCTGCCGACCATCAAATCGAGAATCAGGGACGGCCTGATCCGCTTGAAGAACTGTCTGGGGGTGACCAGCGATGACGAGTAGCCCTCTCGACTTCGACGACGACCATCTGCTCAACCTCGCCGCTGTGTACGCCCTGGATGCGGTCTCGGACGACGAACGCCGCGAAATCGAACTGCGAGTGGCCGAGGCCGACTCCGACGTCGCCGCAGCATTCCGGCGCGAGGTCCGCGAGGTTCGCGAGACGATGGCGCAGGTTTCGCATGCGACAGTCGCCGAGCCGCCGGCCCACGTACGTCACCGTCTGCTCGAAACCATCGGCACTGCTCCGGATACCTCTGCGCCCGATTCCCCGATCGACCTGTCGGCCCGCCGGAACCGGCGACGCTATTTCCTGCTGGCGGCAGCGGCGGCGGTGGTGATCGCCATCGCAGGTATCGGCGTGGCAACCCAGATCGGCCAGGGCACTCCCCCCACCTCGGCGCAGGTTCTCGCCGCCGAGGACGTGCGCACCACCTCGGGTTCGATCGAGGGGGGCGGTACGGCGACGGTCGTGTATTCGAAGGACGTCGACGCCGGTGTGCTGGTGATGAACAACGTCGCGCCGCCGACCGACGGCACCGTCTACCAGATGTGGCTGATCGGACCCGACGGCGCGACTGCCGCAGGCACCATGACACCCGCCGACGTCGCACCGTCGACCACGGCTGTGCTCGAAGGCATCTCGGATGCGACCGCATTGGGATTCAGTGTGGAGCCGGAAGGCGGATCAACCCAGCCGACAAGCATTTTCGCTGAGTTGCCGCTCGGCTGATCTGTCCCGGACCGAAGCTCATGTGGGCGACAGACCAGCGCTGCGCTGTCCGGACACACGGATCAGTTTCTCGTTGACGAACTCGCCCACGCCCCACTGCGCCAGCTCGCGGCCGTAGCCGGAACGGCCGACACCGCCGAAAGGCAGGCCGGCTGCGGTGACCGCATGCTCGTTGACGAACGTCATGCCGTCCTTGAGCCGCGCAGCCACCTCGTGCGCCTTGTCGACGTCCGAGGACCATACCGAGCTGGACAGTCCGTACTCGGATTCCTCGTTGGCAATGCGCACGGCCTCGTCCACCCCGTTCGCCTTGTACACGATCGCGACCGGACCGAAGATCTCGTTGCACCCCACATCTGCGGACGGATCCACATCCGTGAGCAGGGCCGGCTCCATGTACGCGCCGTCACGGTCGATCTTCTTCCCGCCCACCCGGATCGTGGCGGTCCCCTCGCGTGCCGCGGTGGCGAGGCGGTCGACGATCTCGTCGCGGGCACCGATCGAGCTGAGCGGGCCTACGTCGGCATCCGGATCGTCATAGGCACCCACCGTGAGCGCGCCGATCGCCTTTTCCAGGTAGGCGACCGTGCGGTCGTAGAATTCCGGCTGCACGATGAGCCGCTTCGGCGCATTGCACGCCTGGCCCGTTGCAAACATCCGGATGTCCACGTATCGGTCCAGTACCCACTCCAGGTTCTCGGCATCCAACACGAGGAAGGGGTCGTTTCCACCCAGCTCGAGCAGTGACTTCTTATAGTGTTCCCCGGCCGTCTTTGCCACTGCAGAACCGGCGCCTTCGGATCCGGTGAGGGAAACACCCTGGATCCGCTTGTCTGCGATGAAGGGTTCCATCTGCGAGCCGGAAGCGTAGATGTTCTGGAACACGCCACGCGGCAATCCGGCCTCGATCAGGAGGTCCTCGCACGCCTGGGAGGAGAGCGGGCAGATCCCCGCGTGCTTGAGCACCAGCGCATTTCCGAGCAGCAGGTTGGGGGCCGCCCACCGCGCGACCTGGTAGTACGGAAAGTTTCACGGCATGATTCCCAGGATCACTCCGAGCGGCCGCTTGACCACGTACGAACGGTCCGCGCCCTGCGCCGGGAGTTCCTCGGGCGCGAGCAGTTGGTGGGCGTTGTCTGCGTACCAGCGGTAGATGCCCACCACGATGTCCAGTTCGGCCGCGCCCCACGGCCGGAGCTTGCCCATCTCCCGGCCCATGTAGTCGATCAGCCGATCCTTGTGCTGTTCATAGAGATCGGCGACGGCGCGGAGAACATCCGCGCGCTGGTCGACGGAGGTCTCCTGCCAACTGCGCTGCGCTTCGGTGGCGCGATCAAGGATCGCATCTCGGTCTGTGTCGTCGATTCGTTCGAATTGCTCTTCTTCGGTACCGGTGTTCGGGTTCTGGAGTGCAAATGTGACCATACTTCGGTCTACCCGCGTCCGATCTCCTTACACTCTGGTCGCGATCTGCGGGGAACGCCGACGACCACGGTGGCATCGAATTCGTCCGACCGGTGAACGACCGTTGTCAGTCCCTCCGCAGCGAGGATCCCGGTTGCTGCCTCGACCTGCCGGAGACCGGCTTCCATCAGCAGGTGGCCCCCGGGCGCAAGCCACTCCGACGCGGACACCGCCAGGCGACGATGCATGTCGAGTCCGTCGGCACCGCCGTCCAACGCGACACGCGGCTCGTGCAGTCGTGCCTCCGACGGCATCGTCGCGATCGCCTCCGTCGGCACGTAGGGGGCATTGGCGACGATCACATCGATGCGGCCTCGCATCGTGTCGGGCAGCGCCGCATAGAGATCGCCGCAGTGGGCGTCGCCGCCGCATCGTTCGAGGTTGCGCCGCGCGCAACGGACCGCCGCGGGATCGACGTCCGCGGCGTGCAGCCGGATCGCGGGTTCGGCAGCGGCGAGCGCAGCCCCGACCGCACCGCAGCCGCAGCACATGTCGACGACGAACGAACCCGGTGCAACGACTTCGGCGGCGCAGTGCACGAGAAATTCAGTGCGACGGCGTGGGACGAAGACATCTGCGTCGACGCTGATCCGCAGACCGCAGAATTCGGCCCATCCCAGCACGTGCTCGAGAGGTCGGCCGTCGATCCGCTGCTGTACGAGGTCTTCCAGATCGGACGGGCTGCGCGCTGCATCGGTGAGCAGGCGGGCTTCGTCTTCCGCGAAGACGCATCCGGCAGACCTCAGTTGTGCGACCAGAGTCGCAGGGGGTGGCGCCGCGCTCGGACCGCCTCCGATTTCAGTCACAGCTCACACTAACCGCGCATGTGCCGACCTGGGCAATACCTTGTCGGTGGGGTGGTCTATACAGTTCTGTTGGACTCGAGCGAGCAGGACAGGCAGGTAGCGGTACCCGTGATCACCGGTGACATCAAGAACAAGGTCGATGCAGTCTGGGACGCATTCTGGACGGGCGGCATCTCCAATCCGCTGGAGGTGATGGAACAGATCACGTACCTGCTGTTCATCCGCCGGCTGGACGACGAGCAGACGCGGGCGCTGGAGAAGGCGAACCTGTTCGGCGACCCGATCGAGGGCAACCCGTTCCCGGAGGGCGACGATGAGGACGGCAGGCCGTTCAACGACCTGCGCTGGTCGGTGTTCAAGGACCGGCATGCCGACGAGATGTTCGACATCGTCGCGAACCGGGTGTTCCCGTTCATCAAGAACATGCGCGGCGAGGAGTCCACCTACGCGCATTTCATGAAGGACGCGCGGCTGAGCATCCCGAACGCGGGGATGTTGCAGCGGGTGGTGGACCGGTTGGACAAGGTGCCGATGGAGAACCGCGACACCAAGGGCGACATCTACGAGTACCTGCTCGCGAAGATCGCGGCCGCCGGGCAGAACGGCCAGTTCCGTACGCCGCGGCACATCATCGAGCTGATGGTGCACATGACGGCACCGAAGCCGGGCGACACGATTGTGGACCCGGCGTCCGGTACGTGCGGCTTCCTCGTCGGCGCGTCGGAGTACATGCGCAGCTATCACGCGGACGCCATCAACGCGGGTGCCGGCAAGCAGCAGTACCACCACGAGATGTTCCACGGCTTCGACTTCGACAACACGATGCTCCGCATCGGGTCGATGAACATGCTGCTGCACGGCATCGAGCAACCCGACATCCGTTACCGCGATTCACTTGCCGAAGCGAACACCGGTGATGCCGAAGCGTATTCGCTTATCCTCGCGAACCCGCCGTTCGCGGGCAGCCTCGACTACGAGAACACCGCGAAGGATCTGCAGCAGATCGCGAAGACGAAGAAGACGGAACTGCTGTTCCTGGCACTGTTCCTGCGCCTGCTCAAGCCGGGTGGCCGTGCGGCGGTGATCGTGCCCGACGGCGTGCTGTTCGGATCGTCCAAGGCACACAAGGAACTTCGCAGGATTCTTGTCGAGGAGCAGAAGCTCGATGCCGTCGTGAAGCTGCCGTCCGGTGTGTTCAAGCCGTATGCGGGTGTGTCGACGGCGATTCTGTTCTTCACGAAGACCAACTCCGGCGGCACCGACAATGTGTGGTTCTACGACGTGCAGGCCGACGGATTCTCGTTGGACGACAAGCGCAATCCGCTGTTGGACGAGGGCAAGCTCGGTGTGCTCGCGGAGGTGAGCGAGGACGAGCACTCGAAGAACAACCTGCCGGACGTGCTGCGGCGCTGGAACGAACGTGACGGCGGTGAGCTGGAGCGTGCGCAAACCGAGCAGAGTTTCTGCGTGCCGAAGGACGACATCGCCGCGCAGGGCTACGACCTGTCCCTGAATCGGTACAAAGAGATCGTGCATGAGGAGGTCGAGCACCGAGCGCCAACCGAGATCCTCGACGAGCTGGATCGGCTCGAGAAGGACATCGTCGACGGCATGGCGCAGCTGCGGGAGATGCTGGCGTGAGCGGGACGATCGTGCCGTTGGCCGAGGTCGCTGAGGTCAAACTCGGGCGCCAACGCTCACCAAAGAATCACGATGGCCCGAACATGCGGAAGTACCTGCGCGCCGCCAACGTGGGGTGGAGTGGGCTGCTCCTCGACGACGTGAAGGAGATGAACTTCACGAACGCCGAGTTGGCGCAGTTCCGTCTGGAACCCGGCGATATCCTTCTCAATGAGGCATCCGGATCACCGCGCGAGGTTGGAAAGCCCGCGCTCTGGCAAGGGGAACTCGACAACTGCGCATTCCAGAACACACTCCTCCGGGTTCGGCCTAGTGAGCAAGTGGACTCTCGCTACCTTCTGCATTTCTTCCGTCACGAGGCGGAGTCTGGCGAGTTTGTGCGTGGATCACGAGGAACTGGAATCAATCACCTCGGACGGGCGGCTCTCGCACGATGGTTGATTCCGCTGCCCCCGGTTGAGGAGCAGCGGCGGATCGCGGCGATCCTCGACCACGCCGACGCCCTCCGCGCCAAGCGCCGCGCAGCCCTCGCCCGCCTCGACGCGCTGACCCGTTCGATCTTCATCGACATGTTCGGCCATCCAGCGTTCAACTCGAAGGGCCTGCAGACCGTTTCACTCGGAGAATTGGGTAAGTGGCAGAGCGGAGGAACGCCGCCTCGCACCTCGAAGAGTTACTTTGAGGGAAACATCCCGTGGTTCTCGTCCGGAGAACTGAACGAGATGTATGTCTCGGTGAGCCACGAACAACTAACTGAAGCTGCCATCAAGGAGACTAGCGCGAAAGCTGTACCAGCAGGTTCTTTGCTGCTCGGCATGTACGACACAGCTGCTTTGAAGTCAAGCATCGCAACCAAGGATTGCTCTTGCAACCAGGCGATCGCGTTTGCATCGATCAACCCTGACGCTGCATCGACCCCATACGTCTACTTCGCGGTCGCTGTGGGTCGCGATGAATTCCGGCGCGTTCAGCGTGGCGTACGTCAGAAGAACCTCAATCTGTCGATGGTGAAAGGCATTCGAATACCGTCTCCACCCTTGGCTCATCAGCGAGCCTTTGAAGCGCATGTTGGTTTGGTATTGGACGAACGGGTGAAGCATCACACCGCCCTAACCGAACTCGACGCCCTCTTCTCCTCCCTCCAAGCCCGCGCCTTCCGGGGCGAGCTGTGACGGCGCCGGGCCCCGTGTCGGCGATGCCGGTGTGGTCCGGCTTTCTTACTCCAGTGCTGGAGGTGCTCGCTGACGGCGCAACGTGGCGGAAGCGAGAGTTGCACGAAGCAGTCGCAGATCATGTCGGCCTCACGGCCGAGCAGCGGGCTGAGGCGCTGGCGTCCGGACAGAGCCGCTTCGACAACAGGATCGGATGGACCTTGAGCGGACTCTTCCGTGCGCAACTCGTCGACAAACCGGCACGCGCCACGTTCACCATCACCGACACCGGCCGCGCCCTGCTCGCGCAGCACCCGGACGGAATCACCGAGAAAACGCTGAAAGCTATTCCCGCGTACCAGGACTACGTTCCCGTAGTCCGGAGTACATCGAAATCCGAACCCGGCCAGGCCAGTACTGCCGCACAGGACGAGAGTGAAGCTGACCCTCTCGAACAGATCGAGAGTGGCGTCACTCGGTTGCATTCGGAGGTCGCGACAGACTTGCTGACACGACTGCGCGGGCAGCACCCCGACTTTCTGGAGCAGTCCGTCCTCGACGTGCTCGTAGCCATGGGATACGGCGGTACCGAGGGAAAGGCCACCCGCATCGGCGGCTCCGGTGACGGCGGCGTGGACGGGGTCATCGATCAGGACCCCCTCGGACTCGAACGCATCTACGTGCAGGCCAAGCGCTACGCCGCAGACAATACAGTTGGTCGGCCGGAGATTCAGGCGTTCGTCGGTGCCCTGCACGGCGTCGGTGCCGCCCGCGGTGTATTCATCACCACCAGCTCCTTCACCTCCGGTGCCCGCGAGTACGCGCAGAACATCGGCACCCGCATCATCCTCATCGATGGTGGGCGCTTGGCGTCGTTGATGATCCGATACGGAGTGGCCGTGCAGACCCGGCAGACCTTCACCGTCGTCGAAGTGGACGAAGACTACTTCGAATGAACCGAGGACACCCGTGAAAACACTCCACCCTTCCGCCAGCGACGAGAACTTCGCCGAACTGCAACGGGACCCGTTCTTCGACCCCGGAGTCGACCTCGTCGCCGACTTCTTGGCCGACGCCTTCGACGACCCGGCCGGCGCGGAAGTGGACCGGTGGACGCTGAGCGCGCTCCCCACCACGAACAGGACCGCCCAGATGCAACGTCTCTTCACGCTGAACGTCGGGCCGATGGAAGTGCTGTACGTCGAGCGCTACCTCGAGGGAAACGACATCGTGGACTACCGCATCGCCCTGTATGTGTCGGAGTCCGCTCTCGGCGCCGCCACCTCGAAGACCGTCGAGCAATTGGAGGACAGCCTCCCACTGCTGCGTTTCCATCGCACCGGGATGGCGTCGGCGGACGGCGACGGTGTCGTCATCGACTGGTTCCTGTCCGACGATGGGGCCGACGAACAGTTCTTCGGCCTGCCTCTCGCCGCCGCGATCCGCCCCCTAGCCGAGCTGCTCGTCGGCAAGGGTCGCGGCCCGTACGCGCAGTACCACAACCGTGCGTTCGCGGCGCATGTCCTCGGGCGAGCCACCGACGCCTGACGATTGCTGCAAACGAACGCACACAACCTCAGGCAGCGCGCGCGCCGCGCTACGACCGCCGCCAGTAGTACCTCCGAGCGAGCTGGGTCGACTTACGACCGGACCAGTAGCCGTCGGTGCGGCGCTCGTGGCGTATTGGCCTTCTACGTGCGAGTTCAGGCCAGCCCCATTTCGTATTACACTATTGAGTATGGCTGGTGAGACGATCGACGGAACCCCCGTCACCGACGAGATGATCGAAGGCTGGGCCAACGAAGCCGAGGCAGGCTACGACGTCCCCACCTTACGTAAGCGTGGTCGCCCGACCATCGGAGACGGCCCCGCAACAGTGGTCCCGGTCCGCATGGACGAAGCGTTGCTGCAGGCACTGAACGCGCGGGCAGAGAAGGAGCATGTGTCCAGGTCGGAGGCGATTCGAGAAGCGATCCGCGCCTGGACTCAGGTCGCGTGAAGGCACATAAATCCGCACTCAAGCATGGAATCGACGAGACCGACAGCCTCCACGCGGCTCAGCATCACGTCTATGCAGCCGACCTCGATGACGACCATCCCACGCGAGAATTCCGACTCGGTTTCGACCGGAAGGGCCGTCTACTGGAACTAGTCGTACTGCGTTTCGACAGTGGAAACGAACTTCTTATCCACGCAATGAAGGCCCGTCCGCAGTACTTCGATCTCCTGCCTTGATTTCAATCCCCCTGCGGAGGTGCACGAAACCAGTCCACGGGGGGCTACAGTCCGGCCCGCAGTAAGCGGGGCTGCTCCTCAACTCTCGGCCGGGAACTCGATGGGGTTCTGCCCGGGCTCGGTGGCCTGGCCAGACGACGCCCTGCGGGCGGCTGTGCCCGACCGTACGGAGACCCTGCGGGTCCCTGAGCTTGCCTTCGGCCCCTTCCCCACAGCTGCCCGGTCGCCATACCCCGATAGACCATCTCGGCCAACGCTTCTGGCCCCACGTCGGAGGTGACGTGCGGCTCACGCTGAACCCGGTCGTTCGTGTCGACCCTCACGAGCGGGTGCTCCACCGCCAGCTGTGGAGACGAAGGTACTGGCGCCCAGTCGGTTTCACGCACGGGAAGGCACCCCTGCGCGCAGCGTCGAATTGCGCTGACGTCGGACCTCGGGTGATGAGCGACGAATGCCCGACGCGCCGCGGCTACCGGAACGGCCCGCGCGCACGTCGAAACGAAACACCTCGGGCCCCTCGACCGGATGGGTCGAGAGGCTCGGAAGATCAGGACGTCAGCGAAGACCCCGGCGAGGTGAGACGAAGAGGGTCGGTATCGAAGACCGAACCATGAGAAGCGCCCCCTGGGGGCGTGTGGATAGACTCCACCCTACGGTGCATGACAGTTCCGTTCTGTCGTGTGCCCAGACCCCGGTTCGGTGTTCCAGCACCAGCCGGGGTCGACCTGTATTCAGGTCGGTGCAGGGATGGTCCCACGTGTGACGATGAGCGTCAACCCGAATGGGGGTTCTCCAGATCGGAAGCACCGTCCGGATTTCCACTTCTGGTGGATTTTCATTTCTTGTCGGAGGGTCCGGCTACACTTCGAACATGCTTTCGGATGATGGCGTCGACGGGCGAGGAATTGTCAATACCTGTGGATCTCGGTTTGTCAGGCGACCTCAGACACCGGAGTATCCGGTGACGGATCCGGGGTGATGTCGACCGGCCGTTCGAGGAGCTTGCCCTTGTGGAACAACGCGCCCGCCCGCACCAACGCCACCAACTGCGGAGCGTTGACCGCCCGCCACCGCGACTGCGCCGCCTCGATCAGCTTGTAGGCCATCGCCATACCCGCCGCCCTCGAGCCCGGGCCTTTGGTCACCCTGGTCCGAAGCCGCACCGTCGCAAAAGTAGATTCGATGGGATTCGTCGTGCGTAGATGCACCCAATGTTCGGCGGGATACCGGAAGTATTCGAGCAGCACCTCGGCGTCGTCGACGATCTTCTTGACTGCCTTCGGATACTTCGCGCCGTAGTCCCGTTCGAACGCCGCGATCGCCAACTGCGCCCTGTCGATGTCCTCGGCCCCGATGATCTCCTTCATCGCCGCCAACGCACCCGGATGCGCCGA
>NZ_JAIYEP010000036.1 GCF_020515525.1 Rhodococcus yananensis | reverse complement strand
CGGTCCCCGGCAGGTTCTGGCTGCGACGTTCGCCGACGGCATCCACCAACGACAACGCCAGCAGCACCGACGGGCTCGCCGCCACGAGCCGGTGGAGCGCCTCGACCAGGCGGTCGGGATGCGTGCCGTCCGGATCGTCGGTGAGCAACCCGCGGGCGCGGGCGAGGGCGAGCACCGCGTCGCGCGCGACCGCGGCCCGGGCCAGTTCGACGTCGCGATCGCCGTCGAGGAGACCGAAGCGCGACCGAATGGAGATGTGGTCGCCGGCAAGGTAGCCCGAGCTCGGCGGCAGGTCGTGTGTGGTCACCGACGTCAGGCACAACCGGCGGTAGTCCTCGGGCGCCCGGGGCGTGTCACCGTCCTTCTCGAACCACAGGATCGACGTGCCCGCGATCCCGCGGGCCGCGAGGTACTCCTGGACCCACCCCTCGAAGACACCGAGGTCCTCGCCGACGACGACCGCTCCGGCACGGTGCGCTTCGAGCGCGAGGATCCCGACCATCGCGTCGTGGTCGTAGCGGACGTACGCGCCGTCGGCGGGAGCGGCACCGTCCGGCACCCACCACATGCGGAACAGTCCCAGGATGTGGTCGACGCGGACACCACCGGCATGCCGCAACACCGACCGCAGCACATCCCGGTAGGGGCGGTAACCCAACTCCGCGAGGCGGTCGGGACGCCACGGCGGCTGCGTCCAGTTCTGGCCGCGACGGTTGAAGTCGTCCGGTGGCGCGCCGACGGTGACCCCGGCGGCCAGGGCGTCCCCGAGGGTCCATGCGTCGGCGCCGTCGCGGCACACACCCACCGCGAGGTCGTGCACGATCCCGATACCCATGCCCGCGTTCCGCGCCGCGTCCTGCGCCGCGGCGAGTTGCTCGTCGCACAGCCACTGCAGCCAGCGGTGGAAGTCGATCCGCTCGGCCAGCGCTGCACGACGGTGACGGACGTAGGGGGCGTCGGGGGAGTGGGCCCGCGGGTCCCAGCCGGTGTGTTTCGTGCGTCGGTCGAACTTCTCGGTGAGCGCGCACCACAGTGCGAAATCGTCGAGGCCTTCGCCGCCGTCGGCGCAGAACTTCGCGTAGCGGGCCTGTCGGGCGGGTGAACGCGGCACCCGGTACACCCGTTCGAGCACATCGAGTTTGGCGTGGAAGGCGGTGTCGCGATCGAGCCGTCGCGACTTCCGGTTCGCCTTCGCGCATGCCTTCGCGTGCGCGTCGAGGACCTTGCGGTGCTTCGCCGGCAGATACGCCGTCTCGGGCACGTCCTCGACCCGCAGATACAGCGGGTCGACGAACCGTCGCGACGACGGCAGGTACGGGGACGGCTCGTGCGGGGGCATCGGCTCGGCGGCATGTACCGGGTTGATCAGCACGAAGTCGCCGCCGTGCGCCGCCGTGACGGCGGTGAGGTCGGCGAGATCGGCGAAGTCGCCGATTCCCCACGAGCGGCGGGAGCGCACCGAGTAGAGCTGCGCGGCCAGCCCCCACCGGCGCGCGTCGGTGAGCCGGTCGGCGGTCGTGAGCCGCGCGGGAGTGACCACGAGAGCGGCGGTGGCTTCCACGTCGTTGGTGCGGGCATGCACGGTGTGCCAGCCGAGGGGCAGACGCGGAACGGCGAACGTCGCCCGACCGGTCAACCGTCCGTCCACCTCGCGCGGGTCCACCCACACGTCGAGCTGCTCGGCGTCGATCTCACTGCCGTCCTCCGCGACCACCCACACCGACACCGGATCACCGTGCGGTACGTGCACCGGGAAGGTGCGATCGTCTCCCTCGACGACCACCAGGGACGGTGGCAACAGCCGTCGCCACGGCAGATTCGGCACGTCGGCGAGCGACGCGTCGATCTCCGCATCGGTGGCGGCCGGAACGTCCAGCGCCGCGAGGATGCGCCGCAGCGTGTCGTCGGCGACCCGATGGTCGAGGTCGTCCCAACCGCGGTAGGTGCCCGACACCCCGTGATGCGCGGCGAGTTCGTGGAGTTTCTGCGACGAGGCCACGGACCGCAATCATGCCAGCAATCCGCTCGGGCGGCAGCACCGCAACCGCCGTCGCGCCGGGGCGGGGCGCGAAACCCGTTGCGAGCGAATGTATCGCTCGTCTCGATCAATGGACTGAACGATACATTCGCTCGCACCCGGGGGTGTTCGCACCCGGGGGGTGTTCGCACGCGGGGGAGGTCGCTCGCACCCGGGGAGGGGAGGGCGTCGTCAGTCGCCGGGGCCGTCGAACAGGGTCGGTTCGTCCGGGATGTCGAAGAGCCCGGGCTGCTCCGGGTTGTTCGACGCGGCCGCACGTCGACGACGCGGCCGCGGCGTGGCCTGCCGTTCGAGGTCGTCGAGTGCCTGCGACAGCGCCCGCGTGGTCCGTTCCCATTCCAATGCCTTCGCGTCGGCCTCGACCGTCCCGTCGGGGTCGCCGGCGGCGGCCCGGTCCAGTGCCTCGGTGGTCCACCCGATGTGCTGCTCGGTACTCAGATCGAGGAAGTGCTCGAGTCGCGCGGATTCCCAGTCGCCGAGCGCGGCGAGGCCGGGCGGTTCCGCCTCGGCCCGGTCCTCCGCGTGCAGGTCGCGCAGCGCGAGCAATGCCATCGGGAGGTCGGCCTCGACCTCCGGGGTCCACGGCGAGTCGTCCTCGCCGACGTCGGGGACGCGGTCGGTGGGGAACGCCGACGGGTGGTCGCGCATCGGTAGACCACCGAGGTGCGCGGCGAACCCGGCGTCGAGGGAATGCAGGAACGCGGAGATCCGGTCGAGCGACGCGAGCAGGTGCGCGGGAACGAACGGGGACGCTGCGATGTGGTCGACCACCGCGACACGATCGTCGACCAGAACGAACTTCAGTTGGGGCCACTGCCGGTTGAGATCGGCGAGGACCTCGCTCGCCCGGGTGCGACCCGTGACCGAATGCACGACCGGGGCGAGCACGTCGACGACTCCGCCACCGGGGGAGACGCCGACGAACACGAGCACACCGGAGACGGACAGGACGAGGTCGCCGTCCTCGTCCCGCACCGGTGCATCGCCCACCCGGTCGGCGACGGTGCGTTCGATCAGCAGGTTCAGGTGGTCGGCGTCGAGCGGGGCGATCGCCGCGTCGACGGCGAACGGCGGAGCGGTCTCGGGCGCCGGGGTCGGGGGAGCGAAGGCACCGGCACCGCCGGGGCCGAAGGTTTCGGCGCGCAGGAACAGCGGGTGCGGAACGCCCCACACCTCGCGCAGCACGGTGACGGCGACTTCGGCGAGCTGATCGGCCCAGGCCGACGGGCGATCCATCCAGAAGGCGGGGGAACCGTCGTCCTCCGGGTCGGCCGGCCCGCGGGACGGTGCCCGCCAGCCGAGTTCGAGCAGCAGGAGTTCGTCCTGTGTGCGCAGCTGCCGCTCGTCGCACAGGTGGGCGTTCGACGGAACCTCGCAGCGCACCTGGCCCGACCCCCACGCGTAGAACTGGACGCACGGCCCGACCGGGCCGCACGTCTCCTCCGCCAGCGGCTCGAGGACCAGACCGTCGTCGGGTTGCATCGCCGCGACGTGATCGGCCAGCCTGCGCCGGAAGTCGCGCCAAGCCAGCGCGACGTCGCGGTCGAATCGGTTCTGCCCCTCGGTCACGACCGTCCCCTTCCCTCGTCTCGCCTCGCCGGACCCGTGCAGCAGAACATTAGCGGCAGCCACCGACAGTGCGCTCGGCTGCGGACGCGCGTCGCAGGTGTGAACGATCACCGGAAACGGCCGTCCCCGCCACCGTGTCGGTGGCGGGGACGGTCCGTGCCGTGCGGTGCGCTCCGGTCAGGGGATGGTGAGCACCTGGCCCGGCTGGATCAGATCCGGGTTCGCGACACCGCTCGCGTCGGCGATGCTCTGGTAGCGGCTGCCGTCACCGTAGAAGCGCTCGGCGATCGCCCACAGGGTGTCGCCGGACTCGACCGTGTAGGTGCGGGCGGCCGGGGCGGGCTCCGCCGCCGGAGCGGGCTCCGCGGCCGGAGCGGGAGCAGCGGCGGCGTCGGTCTTCGGGGCGACACTGTTGCTCGCCCACACCGGCTTGCCGTCACCCGAGTACAGCACGACGTTGCGGTCGTCCTGCACGCTCAGACGCACACCGGAGGTGCCGCTGGTCTGCGAGGCCCACACGGGCTTGTCGTCGGCGGCGTAGAGGACGAAGTTTCCGTCGTCCTGCACGGTCGCCCGCACGGCGCCGGACCCGTTCGTCCCGGCGGCCCACACCGGTCGCCCACCCTCGGACAGCACGAGATTGCCGTCCTGTTGCAGCGTCAGCGTGTACGCGCCGTTGTCCGACTTCAGTTCCTGGCCCACGGAGAGGCTCTGGCCCGCGTTGAGAGTGCTCACGCTGTACCTTTCGTGTCAGAGGAGACGAGACGGCCGTCGGCCGAGGGCCGCGACCGATCCGAACAGTACAGCCGGGCGCGGGCTCGCGCCGGATGCGACACGACGTGCCGGTGTTCGACAGCTCACATCGGGGGGCGTCACCCGAGAGCGCGGACGAAGGTCCCGATCCGTGCGATGGCCTGACCGGATTCCGGGACCACCGACGCCGCGGCCTGGAACACGTGCACCTGCTTCTCCCACACCTGCAGTTCCGTGTGGACCCCCGCGGCAGCGAGCCGGTGTGCGATCACCTCGGCGTCGACGAACGTCATCTCCTCGGATCCGGTCTGGATCAGCGTCGGAGGCATCCCGGTGACGTCCAGATCCACCGGCGAGGTCACCGGCTCGGTGTGGGCGGTCTGCTCGGCGCGCTCGACGAGCCGCGTCAGCACCGGCACGGCGCGGCGCGGGAACAGGGCACACCGGGATGCGTTCGGGTGGTCGACCTTGCGTCGCGAATCGAGGTCCGTCAGCGGCGACATCGCCACCACCCCGGCGCAGCGGCCGAGACCGAGCCGGAGTGCCTCGTGGGCGACGGAGAAGGCGAGGAACCCGCCCGCGGAATCGCCGGCGACGACGATCCGCCCGATGGGGAATCCACGGTCGAGCAGCCACCGCAGGCCCGCCAGACCGTCCTCGAGGGCTCGTCGGATCGGATGACCGGGCAGCATCCGGTACCCTACCGCGAGCACCGGTGCGGCAGCCGCAGCGGAGATCCTGGACACGAGCTGCCGGTGCGTCGACAGGCCGCAGCACAGGAACGCTCCGCCGTGCAGGTACAGGATCGCGACTGGGCCGGTCGCTCCGGGAGCGCGCAGGAACTCGGCGGAACACGACTCCAACTCGACGGCATGCCGCCGGGTGCCCGAGACCGGAGTCAGCGGGAACGCCAGCCGGTCGACGAGGGGTGTCGGCCACGGCAGTGTCGGGGCCGACGCCCACGCGTCGAGAAACGGCCGCACGGTCGAGCGGACCGACAGGCTCAACGCCCGCGACGGGAGGCTCACGCCGGCGAACTCCCGTACCAGCGGCGATGTCGGGGCGGGGCCGAACATCTGCACAGCGGTACTCACCACGCACCTCCTCGTCCCGGCACCGCCGGGCGGTGCGAGCGATATCGAACGGTGTTCGATGTACGGATGCACGACGGTACGCCCGGAACCGGACCGACCGTGCGGTACGTGATCGGATGGATATTCGGTCGAACGGGACGGCGCAGGTGGCGGCGCCGCGTGTTACGGATTCGATATGCCCGCGGGATGCGCTCCGTGCAGGACGGAGACGAGTTCGTGCTCGAGCGCGAGGAATGTCGGATCGGTGAGGGTGTCGAGCGAGCGTGGGCGCGGCAGCGGCACCCGCACGTCGTGCCGGATCCGCGCGGGTCGCGGCGACAGCACCAGCACGCGATCCGACAGCAGGAGGGCCTCCCGCACGTCGTGGGTGATCATCAGCACCGTCCAACGCTCGCGGCCCCACACGTCCTGCAACCACAGTTGCATGTCGGTGCGGGTCAGGGAGTCGAGTGCACCGAACGGCTCGTCGAGCAACATCAGCTCGCGGCCCTGCACCACGGTGCGGGCCAGCGCAGCGCGCTGACGCATCCCGCCCGAGAGTGCGCCGGGGCGGGCGTCCTCGAATCCGGACAGGCCGAACGCCGGGAACAGTTCCCGTGCGCGGTCGCGGGCGCGGGCCCGCGACCATCCCTGCACCTCGAGCCCGAGCGCACAGTTGTCGAGCACCGTGCGCCACGGGAACAGCAGATCCTTCTGTGGCATCAACGCGGCGCGCCCGGCCGCGGCCGGTACGCCACCGATCGACACGGTTCCCGAATCGGGGGTGTCGAGGCCGGCGACGAGACCGAACAGTGTCGACTTCCCGGAGCCGCTCGGCCCGATCACCGACACGAATTCGCCGGGATCGATGTCGAAGGAGATGCCGTCGAGGACCCGGTTGCCGCCGAATCGTCGCCGTACCCCGGACACGGTCACCGCGGGCTCGGCCCGCACCCCTGGTTTCTCGGTCATCGGTGTTCCTTCGGGGTCGACGCCCACGGCGCGACGACACGTTCGACGGCATACGTGAGCAGATAGAGCATCAGCGACACCGTGGCCGTGACGAAGACCGCTGCGAGCACCAGATCCGTGCGGAACGAGTTCTTCTGCATCGCCATGTAGATGCCCAGTCCGGAGGTCGCGCCGACGTATTCGGCGAAGACCGCCCCCACCACCGCGTACGTGATCCCGATGCGGAGGGCGGTGAAGAAACGCGGCAGGGCCGACGGCAGACGCACGTACCGGAACACCTGGACGCGGGACGCGCCCATGCTCCGCAGCAACTGCCCGGCCTCCCGGTCGGCGGCGGCGAATCCCTCGATCAGCCCGATCGCCATCGGGAAGAACGTCGCCAGCGCGATCACGAGGATCTTCGGGAGCAACCCGAACCCGAACCAGATGATCATCAGCGGCGCGATCGCGATGATCGGCAGTGTCTGCGACACCACGAACAGTGGCACGAGTGCGCGCCGCAACCACGGCGAGAAGTCGAGGGCCACCGCCAGCGCCCACGCCGCCGTCAGCGACACCGCGAACCCGATGAGCGTGACCTGCAGCGTCGAGGAGGTGTGGGCGGCGAGGTCGCCGCGATGCGCCCAGCCCTGCGTCACCACCCGCACCGGCGACGGCAGCACCTGCGGCCGCACGTCCGCTGCTGTCACGTACACCTGCCACAGCGCGATCACGGCCGCGGCGACCACGACGGTGGGCAGGGCCAGGCGCAGACCGGCCGGAACGGACCGCGGTGCGCTGCGGACCGCCTGTTCAGTCGGTGAGGTAGTCGTCGGTGACATACGTCGACCAGTCGGGTTCGTCGGTGAGCGGAGCACCGTCGGGGCCGGTGAGCAGGCCCTGCTCGAACAGGAACGACGCGAAACCCGCCCATTTCTCGGGATCGAGGGTGCCCACGCGGCCCTGGTCGTCGCGCATGTAGCCCTCCGAGAGCATCCGCTGGCTCTCGAACACGAGTTCCTCGTCGGTGAACGCGCCGGGATTCGCGTCCAGCAGCGCGCGTGCCCCGCGATCCGGGTCGTCGGCGGCGATCTCGTATCCGCGCTGCAATGCCTGGACGAACGCGCGGGCGCGGTCGGGATTGTCGGCGAGCCACTCCCGGTTGCCGTCGACGACGATCGAGTACGCGTCGGGGAAACCGTGGTCGTGATACGAGAAGTAGCGCATCGGCAGACCCCGGTGCTCGGCCTCGATGCCCTCCCACGCCAGATACGAGACGGTGAAATCGGCGGTCCCCGAGTACACGGCCTCGTACGCGGACGTGCCGAGCGCGACCTCCTGGAACTCCCCGCGCCCGCCGTCGTTGCGGATCACCTGGGCGAGAACACGCGACGAACCGGGGTCACCGAACCCGGCGTACGTCTTCCCGTCGAGGTCGGCCGGTCGGGCCAGATCCGCGCGGTCGGCGCGTACCGCGATGGCGGTCGCCCACTGCTGCAACGGCGCGAGCACGGCGATGTTGCGGGCGCCCGCTGCCTGAGCGAGCGTCGACCCCTGGTGCGTCGAGATCCCGAACTCCGCGTTGCCGGCGTCGACGAGGGACTCCGGTTGCGCGTCGTTGAACGGCAGGATCTCGACGTCGAGCCCGGCGTCCTCGAACAGACCCTCCTGCATCGCCACGTACAGCCCGGTGTGGTTGGTGTTGGGAGTCCAGTCCAGCGCGAATCGGATCGTGTCGTCCGAATCGTCGCTCGCGCAGGACGACACGGCGCCGAGGGTGACGAGTGCGAGGGCGGCCGCGACGAGCCGGCTGCGGAGTCTCATGACGCCGGCCACGACTGCGTATCGAGCGCGGTGGCCCAGAACAGCAGTTCGTATCGGGTGGCGACGACGAACGCGTCGATCATCGCCGCACGTTCGGTGTCGGTGGCGGCCGCTCCGGCCGCATCGACGAGTTCGCGTGCTCGGGCAACGGATTCGTGGAACGCCGGGTCGTCGTAGGTGGCGACCCACCGCGCGTACGGGTGGGTCGGGTCGGCGGTGAGGACGTCCGCGGCGCGGGCGGCCAGATCACGGCCCACCTCCGCGTAGATCCAGAAGCACGGAAGGACCGCGGCGGCGCCCACGGGGTACGGCTCCGTGGCGACCGTCGCCGTCAGGTACGACACATACCCGAGACACGCCGGGGACGGGGTGGCGGGGCCGTCCGCGGGCGGCAGCGCACCACCGGTGAGCAGGTCGCGGTGCAGGACCGACTCCTCGGTCGCGGCCGTCGCCGAGCTGGTCGCCCAGAACGCGCCGGTGACCGCGTCCGGCGACTTCGAGGCGAGCAGGGCGAGGGCCTTGGCGTAGCCCGCGAGATAGAGGGCGTCCTGTTCGATGTAGAAACGGAACGCCTCCGGCTCCAGCGTGCCGTCGCCGAGACGGCGCAGGAACTCGAGGTCGTCGACGGCCTTGCGGAGCACCTCGGTGCGGTCCCACAGGACGTCGGTGAAGCGTTCGGTGGGTGAATCGTGTGCAGGCACAGTCATCCCGAAACATCCCTTCGTCAGCATTACCTGATCAGGTTCGGCGGGTGTGATCTCAGCCCCGCTGCGCGCGGAGCACCCCGTGTCGGTCGGAAGGCACGATAGCACCTCGCGGTGCTGGGGCCGGAGAGGGTGTGGGTCCCGGTGCTGCGGGAACTCGGCGCGGCACGCGGCCACGTCGGTAGATTCGAGGAGTCGGAATTCGGTGGGTGCGCGGTTCGGTGGGTGCGCGAGCCGGTCGCTCGCCTCGGACAGGGGAGGACAGGTGGACGCAGAGACTCTCGTCGTCGACTGCAAGTACGGGCAGGCCCGCGGGTACCGCGACGGCGCCACGTACGTCTGGAAGGGGATCCCCTATGCGGGGAGCACCGCGGGAGACGGCCGTTTCCGGTCTCCCGAGGCGCCGGAGCCCTGGAACGGTGTGCTGGACTGCGCGCGGTACGGACCGATCGCGCCGCAGAGTCCCGACGGACCGATCGCGATCACACCGGACATGACGCCGGGTGAGGACTGCCTGTCGCTGAACATCTGGGCGCCGGAACCGGACGGGGAACTGCGCCCCGTGCTCGTGTGGATCCACGGCGGCGCCTACGTCCTCGGCTATTCGGGGCAGAAGATCTACGACGGTCGGCACCTGTGCGAGACGGGCGACGTCGTGGTCGTGACCGTCAACTACCGGTTGGGCGCGCTCGGCTTCCTGGATCTGTCTTCGCTGTCGACGGCCGACTGCACCTTCGAGTCGAATCTCGGACTGCGCGACCAGATCGCGGCACTCGAGTGGGTCCGCGACTGCATCACCGCGTTCGGTGGTGATCCCGCCGACGTCACGCTCTTCGGTGAATCCTCCGGCGGTGGATCGGTGACGACCCTGCTCACCGTCCCGCGTGCCGAGGGACTGTTCCACCGGGCGATCGCGCAGTCGCCGCCCGCGACGTCGGTGTACGGCAGCGAGCGCGCGGCGACGGTCGCCGAACGGTTCCTCGAGATCCTCGACGTCCCTCGGGTGGCCGTGGCGACGTTGCGGTCGCTGCCGTACGAGCAGCTCGTCGCCGCGGGGGAGACCCTCGTCGGGGAGATCCCCACCCGAGTGCCGGGGACCTTGGCGATGGCGCCGGTCGTCGACCGTGACCTGGTGCCGAAGTATCCGGTGGCCGCCTTCCAGAAGGGGTTGTCGCACCGTGTGCCACTGATCATCGGGTCGAACCGGGACGAGCCGTCGATCTTCCGGTTCATGAACTCGCCGTTGATGCCGGTGGATGCCACGGCGGTGCACGCGATGCTCGAGGCGCTCGCGTCCGACCGTCCGGACCTGGACCCGGAGCGGCTCGCGGAGATCGTGGCGGCGTACCCGGATCTGCCCAAGGCGAGCGGTGCGATGGCGCTGTCGCGTGACGCGGCGTTCCGGATGCCGGTGCTGTGGGTCGCGGAAGCGCACGCCCGGCACTCACCGACCTGGGTGTACCGGTTCGATCACGCGACCCCGATCCTGAAGGCGACACGTCTGGGTGCGGCGCATGCCACCGAATTGCCTTATGTATTCGGTAATTTCGGGACGCTCGGGCGTGATCCGACGTTCTGGCTCGGGGGCCGCAAGGGCGCCTCGGAGGTGGCGGGCCGGGTGCAGCGACGGTGGCTGGCGTTCGCGCGACACGGTGTTCCGGCCGCGCTGGACGGGTCGCGGCACTGGCCGCCGTACGAACCGGGCGACCGGCTCACCCTGCTGATCGATGCGCGCGACACGGTCGTCGCGGATCCCGACCGGGAGATGCGGCAGGTGTGGGGTGACCGGGTCATGGGATTCACCTGATCCGCGCGGTCCCACCGTTGACGCGATTGAACACATGTGCAACTGTTGGAACATGCGTTCAGCGACGGACGGTGAGCCGGTTCCCGGCGACCTCACCGCGCGTGCCCGGATCCGGGACGCGGCGATCGCGTGCGTCGCCCGGAACGGCGTCACCGTGCCGTTGCGGACCATCGCCGCGGAAAGCGGCGTGAGCGCGTCGTTGATCGTGCACCACTTCGGATCACGCGCGGGGCTACGCGATCACTGCGACAACTACGTTCTCGAACGCATCCACACCCTGAAGGTCGCTGCGCTCGGTCCGGCGGGCGCGCACGTCCTGCGCGAGCAGATCGACCACATCGAGGCGTACGCGTCGCTCGTGGGGTACGTGCTGCGGTCGTTGCAGGCGGGCGGCCCCATCGCGACAGGGTTCCTCGACCGGCTCGTCGCGGACACCGAGAACTACCTCGCCGACGCGGTCACGGCGGGTACCGTCACACCGAGCCTCGACCCGGCCGGCCGGGCACGCGCCCTCGTCGAACTCGCCGTCGGAGCGCTCGTCCTGCAACTGCCCGGCCCCGGTGAACCCCTCGACCTCGATGCGCTGCCCGCATGGTTGCGCGCGTACACCGACCGCATGACCCTCCCGCTGCTCGAGCTGTACACCCGACCCCTGCTCACCGATTCGACCCTGCTCGACGGGTACCTGACGGCCGGAACGCCATCGACCTGACGGCCCGGGACTGCCGCCCCATCCACCCACCACCGAGGTGCTCATCATGGACGTTGCAATCGACACCCGCGATCTCGTCAAGACCTTCGGCACCACCCGCGCACTCGACGGATTCACCATGAGCGTGGAGACCGGCACGGTCGCAGGATTCCTCGGACCCAACGGTGCCGGGAAGTCCACCGCCATCCGCGTCCTGCTCGGCATGCTGCGCGCCGACTCGGGATCGGCGCGGGTACTCGGGCACGACCCGTGGACCGATGCGGTGGCCGTCCACCGACGCATCGCGTACGTCCCCGGCGACACCAACCTGTGGCCCACCCTCACCGGCGGCGAGATCATCGACCTGCTCACCCGCATCCGCGGCGGCGGATCCGCGGGTCGGCGCGACGAACTCCTCGAACGATTCGAACTCGATCCCACGAAGAAGGCCCGCACCTACTCGAAGGGAAACCGGCAGAAGGTCGCGCTGGTGGCGGCGCTCGCCTCCGATGTCGAGCTGTACCTGTTCGACGAACCGACCTCCGGACTCGATCCGCTGATGGAGGCGGTGTTCACCGACGAGGTCCGCCGCCTGCGCGACCGCGGCCGCACGGTACTGCTGTCGAGCCACATCCTCGCCGAGGTCGAGAAACTCTGCGACACCGTGACCATCATCCGGTCCGGACGCGACGTCGAATCCGGGACGCTCGCGCAGCTCCGGCATCTGACCCGATCGTCGGTGCGTGCGACCGTGCCGACGTTGCCCCAGGGGTTCACCGACCTCGCCGGCGTGCACGACCTGACCCACGACGACGGGCACCTCGCCTTCGACGTCGACAACACCGCCGTCACCCCCGTGCTGCACGCGCTCGCCGATCTCGATCTCGCGAACCTCACCATCACTCCGCCCTCCCTCGAAGAACTGTTCCTGCGGCACTACGGCGACACCCCCGACGAGGACGGCGCGGAACAGGACGCGTCCGAGCAGGTGGGGTCCCGATGACCGCCGCGCTGCAGCGGGACACCGTCGCCGACACGGGAGCGTTCACCGGGGCCGGGCGATTGCTGCGCCTGTACCTGCGGCTGGATCGGGTCCGCATCGCCGTGTGGACGCTGGCGTTGACGTTCACCGTCTGGTCGACGGTCGTGAGCCTGGACTCCGTCTACCCGGACGCCACCGCCCGCCAGGCCCGCGCCGCACTGCTCGACAACCCCGCCGTCGTCCTGATGACCGGTCCTGCCTACGGCGTCGACGACTACACGCTCGGCGCGATGACCGCGAACGAACTGAGCCTGACGGTGTTCGTGGCGGTCGCGATCATGAGCATCCTGCTGGTGGTCCGGCACACCCGGGCGCAGGAGGAGGCCGGGCGGCTCGAACTGCTGCGGGCACTGCCGGTCGGGCCGTTCGCACCCCCGGCCGCGGCACTGGTGTCGGTGGCGGTCGCCGACCTCGTCGTCGGTGCCGGCATCGCCGCCGCACTCGTCGCGGCGGGACTCGAGGCAGCGGGGTCGGTGGCGTTCGGTGTCGGCGCCGCACTCACCGGACTCGTGTTCGGTGCGGTCGCCGCGGTGACCGCGCAGATCAGCGAACATTCCCGGGCGGCGACGGGCACCGCACTCGCGGTCCTGGCTTTGGCGTTCCTGATCCGCGGTTTCGGCGACATCATCGACGCGACCGGCTCGTGGCTGTCCTGGCTGTCCCCGATCGCGTGGGCGCAGCAGACGCGGCTCTACGTGGATCTGCGGTGGTGGCCACTGCTGCTGTCCGTCGCAGCGATCGTTGCGCAACTGGTGATCGCCGTGGCGCTGTCGAGGCGTCGCGATCTCGGAGCGGGACTGCGGGCACCGAAACCCGGACCGGACCGGGCCTCGGCGGCACTGTTGTCGCCGCCCGGGCCGGTGTGGCGGCTGCTGCGCGGCAGTTTCCTGGGTTGGACCGTGGCGCTCGCGCTGCTCGGTCTCGCCATGGGGACCCTGGCGAACTCGGTGCAGGACATGGTCTCGGACGTGCCCGACATCGTCGACTGGCTCGGCGGCGACGCCGATTCGCTCACCGCGTCGTTCGGTGCCACGATTCTGCTGTTCCTCGTCGTCGGCGTTGCGGCGTTCGCGGTGTCGGCGGTGGTACGTCTGCACGTCGACGAGGTCGACGGCCGCCTCGGGTTGGTGATCGTCACCGGTACTCCGCGTGTGTCGACGTTCGGATGGGCCGTGCTGGTGATCGCCGTGCAATCGGTGGTGGCCCTGACGATCATCGGGGCGGCCACCGGACTGGGCATGGCCGCAGCGATCGGCGAACCGGGCTGGATCGGGAAGATGTGTGGCGCAGCCCTGGCCTACGCACCCGCCGTTCTGCTGACCTTCGCGATCGCCGTCGCGCTCCTCGGTATCGTGCCGCGCGCCGTGAACCTCGCGTGGATTCCCGTTGTGTACGCGGTGTTCGTCGCGTGGTTCGGTGACCTGCTGAACCTGCCGGCGTGGGCGCGGGACCTGTCGCCGTTCGGGCACGTGCCTCTCGTGCCGTACGAGCAGGTCACGGCCACACCGTTGGTGGTGCTCGGTGCCGTGACGGTCGTGCTGCTGGTCGCGGGAGCGGTGGGCTTCGGCCGCCGCGACGTGACCGTGTGACGCGGTTGTTCGTCAGTTCCGGTATTCGGGATTCTTCGACACGAAGTTCTCGACGTACGAGCAGGACGCGCCGATCTTCAACCCCTCGTCGCGAGTGGCGTCCAGCGCGAACTTCACGACCCGACCGGCCAGTCCGCGCCCGCGGAAGTCCGCTTCGGTGACGGTGTGGTCGAAGTCCCGCAGGTCACCGTGCTGCGTGTACTCGGCGTACGCGGCGAGCGCATCGTCGATGTACAGCGCGAACCGGGTGTCGGACGGCTCGTGTTCGAGGCGGACGGTGGACTCATCGGTGTTGTTCGACATGCTCACGACCTTACCGCTCGCCGGTGCGGAGTCGTCGTCGACGACGATCACCTCGTCGTCCCCCAATGCGACGAACGGAATCGACGCCGTCCGTAGATGTTCCACGGTCCGCTCGACGCCCTCGTCGCCGAGCGGCGATCCGTCGGCGTGCGGGACGATCGCATGCTCGACCCACCCCAACCCGTCCCAGTGCACGGCCCCGGCGCCGGCCACCGCGACCTCCGCGGGATCGTCGGAGAACTCCAGACCGTGCAGGGTGGGTGTCGCCACGCACGCGCCCGCGCTGTACCCGCCGTACGTGAGGTGGCCGCCGCAGACCAGTTCGGTCAGGACGACATCGCCGCCGCAGCGTGCCAGCTGCGCGCGGAGCACGAAGGTGTTGCCGCCGCGCACCCACACCGTCGGGAATCGGCCCAGCACCGTGCGCAACCCGTCGGGGTCGGCGCGGAACTCGCGTAGATCCACCTCCGTCGGTGTGTATCCGAGCGACCGCAGCGGCCCGAGTTCACTGGTCACCGCAGCCTCGCGTGCCCGCGCCGGCCACGCGTCCGCCGCGTTGGCGATCACCGCCACCGGTCCCGGACCGCGCGTGAGCCGAGTGAAGCGCGTGGGATCGGCTCCGAACCGGTAGGACGCCAGGAAGAGGCGCACCTCAGATCGTGAACGCGAGATGCTCGACGATGCGGCGACCCACCGTCTCGTCGCCACCGAACGTGACGTCGCCGAGCCGGTCGACGGCCCGGACCCGGCCGCCGGCGAGACGCACGAACAGACCCGACTCCATCGAGATCGTCGTGGTCGCCGGCCCGGACGGTTCGTCGACGACGCGGGTGCGGCCGTCCACCTCGAGGTGGATCGTGCGGGCCAACGGGCCCGTCAACGTGAGGGTGATCCGTGCTCCGGCCGGTGCCTTCCCGAGCTTGCCGACGACGAACGGCACGGCACCGAACATCTCCGCGGTCGCGAGTTCGGCGCGTGGTCCACCCTCGTCGGTCGGGACGCCCAGGGCGTCGCGCAGGTCCAGCTCGTGCATCCAGCAGTCGAACACACGGATCCGCATGAACCGGCCGTAGGTGGCGCGTCCGACGGGGGTGTCGGCGGGCGCATCGAAGTCGTCCTGAGTCATGGCGCCGAGCGTGGTTCGTCGGCGTGCGACGATGTCGCGGAACCGGGTCAGGACCGCGGCGCCCGGAGTGCCACGCAGATGCTCGACCCACAGTTCGTTGAATGCGCCGATCTCGTTGCGGACGTGGCCGAGGGTGTGCACGTCGACGTCGACGTGCGGTGCATCGATGCCCTCGAGCAGAGATTCGGTGCCGATCAGGTGGGCGACGACGTCCTTGACCGTCCACCCGGGCAGTGCGGTCGGAGTGAACCACCGGTCGCCGTCGACGCCGGCGAGAACGTCGTCGAGCACCGCGAACTGTTCGAGCAGCAGCGGACGGATGGTGTCGACGGGAAAGTCGGCGGCGCTCATGATTTCTCCTCGGTGGTGAGCCGGTCGAGACCGGTACGGATCGCATCTGCGACGGTGTCCGGGTCGCGGAGCCGACGACGCAGCAACCCCGTGGCCAGACGCACCCTGTCGCGCTCCCAGCGAGGGATCACGTGCAGGTGGACGTGGAAAACGGTCTGGAACGCCGCGCGGCCGTCGTTGACGACGAGGTTGGAGCCGTCGGCACGCAGATCGGATCGGGTGATCGCGCGGCCCAGGCGCTGCGCCACCCGGAACATGGCGGCACCGGCATCCGGGTCGAGATCCTCGAGTCGGTCGGCGTGTGTGCGCGGCACCACCAACGTGTGGCCGCGCGCGACGGGGTGGATGTCGAGGAACGCCACGACGTGGGGATCCCGGTACACCAGCGCGGACGGCGCCGCGCCGGCCGCGATGGCGCAGAACACACAGGGGTCCATCGATCCACTGTATCCCCGCCCGGCACGCCTCCCCGCCGTCACCGTGGCGGGGCGTCGTCGTCCGCTGGGTGTCCGCAGCGCGGGCAGGGGGCGGACAGGTCGTCGAGGAACAGTCCGCAGTCGGGGCAGACCCGGTCGAGCCAACAGACGGGATCGCCACCGAGATCGTCGGTGTCCATCACGGGGGTCCTACACCTCCCGCAGGTGGTCGGCGAGTACCTGGGCGCCGCTGTGCGTGACGTCGCGGGTCGCGGTGAGCAGGACGAGGGGACGTCCGTCGGCGAGGTCGTCGAGCCGGGCCACGGCGGCGCGACCGTCGGGGGATTCGAGTTCGGTGAGGTATCGCTGCCGGAACTCGGAGAACAGCGCGGTGTCGTGCGAGTACCACTTCCGCAGGTCCGTCGACGGCGCGAGATCCTTCGCCCAGTCGTCGTAGTGGAACGCGTCCTTGCGTAGCCCCCGGGGCCACAGCCTGTCCACGAGCACTCGGACTGCGTCTTCTTTCCCGGGATGGTCGTAGACCCGTTCGATCGTCACTGCGCGACCCGCCATGATGCCTCCTCCGCATGAAAACTTCACACCCCCCGCGAGGGGGGATGTGAAGTGAGGTGCCTCACATTCCTGTAATCATCTTACTGTTCGGACTCGATTCAGACGGATCGGGCGACTTGCGGCGGAGCGTTTCTGCAGGTAGGTCTCCTAAGGCTGTACAAACATGACGTGCATCGGCCGTGACATGGCCGATCGGCACGATGACATCTCGCCGCTGATCGCGGCGCCGCGCGCGGCAACTTTCATTCGATGCAGGAGCCAAGGGAATTTGAGTACCGAAGGATCGAACACGGGGAGCACTGGGCACCGCCGTCCGACCGTCGGCGTCGTTCGTGAGACGAACGACGGCGAACGGCGGGTCGCGCTGGTGCCGAAGATCGTGCCGTCGATGGTCGGCAAGGGACTCGACGTCATCGTCGAATCCGGGGCCGGGCAGGACGCACTGATCCCGGACGGGGCGTACAAGGAGGCCGGTGCGACGATCGGTGACGCGTGGACCGCGGACATCGTCGTCAAGGTCGCGCCGCCGACCGACGCCGAGGTGGCACGGCTGAAGGCCGGGCAGCGGCTGATCGGCTTCCTCGCGCCGCGCAACGCCGAGAATCAGATCGGTGCGCTGACCGCCGCGGGTGTGGAGGCGTACGCCGTCGAGGCCATTCCGCGTATCTCGCGAGCACAGGTCATGGACGCGCTCTCGTCGCAGGCGAACGTGTCGGGATACAAGGCCGTGCTGGTCGCCGCGTCCGAGTCGACGCGTTTCTTCCCGATGCTGACCACCGCGGCGGGCACCGTGAAGCCGGCGACGGTGCTGGTGCTCGGTGTGGGTGTCGCGGGACTGCAGGCGCTGGCCACGGCGAAGCGGCTCGGTGGCCGCACCACCGGATACGACGTGCGGCCCGAGGTCGCCGATCAGGTGCGCTCGGTCGGTGCGCAGTGGCTGGATCTGGGGATCGACGCGGCCGGTGAGGGCGGGTACGCCCGCGAGCTCACCGAGGCCGAGCGCGCCCAGCAGCAGCAGGCGCTCGAGGATGCGATCAAGGGCTTCGACGTGGTCATCACGACCGCGCTGGTGCCCGGCCGTCCCGCGCCGCGCCTGGTGACGGCCGCTGCCGTCGAGGGCATGAAGCCCGGATCGGTGATCGTGGACCTCGCCGGTGAGACCGGCGGCAACTGCGAGCTGACCGAGCCGGGACAGACCGTCGTCAAGCACGATGTGACGATCTGCTCGCCGCTGAACCTGCCGGCGACGATGCCGGAGCACGCGTCCGAGCTCTACTCGAAGAACGTGTCCGCACTGATCGAGCTCCTGCTCGACGACAGCGGTTCGCTCGCACCGGATTTCAGCGACGAGATCCTGGCGGGTGCCTGCGTGACCCGGTCGAAGGAGAACGACTAGATGTACACCGAACTGCTCGCGAACATCGCGATCCTGGTCCTGGCCGGGTTCGTCGGGTTCGCCGTGATCTCCAAGGTGCCGAACACGCTGCACACGCCGCTGATGTCCGGTACCAACGCCATCCACGGCATCGTCGTGCTCGGTGCGCTGGTCGTCCTCGGGCATCTGCCCGCCGACGCGCACTGGGGAATCAAGATCATCCTGTTCGTCGCGTTGGTGTTCGGCACCCTGAACGTGATCGGCGGGTTCGTCGTCACCGACCGGATGCTGGCGATGTTCAAGCCCAAGAAGGCGACTGAGAAGAAGGGGGCTGACGCCTGATGAGTTACCTCGTCTCAGTCCTGTACATCATCGCGTTCGCGATGTTCATCTACGGCCTGTCGGGTCTGACCGGGCCGAAGACCGCCGTGCGCGGCAACTACATCGCCGCGGTCGGTATGTTCATCGCCGTCGTCGCGGTGCTCATCGACATCCGTGACACCTCGCACTGGGGACTGATCATCGGCGGTCTTGCCGTCGGTGTGATCCTGGGTGTGCCGCCGGCACTGAAGACCAAGATGACGGCGATGCCGCAGCTGGTCGCCCTGTTCAACGGTGTCGGTGGTGGCACCGTCGCGTTGATCGCGTGGGCCGAGTACCTCGAGTCGACGAGCTTCACCCAGCTCGACGAGATCCCGACCGTCACCATGATCGTCGGTTCGCTGTTCGCCGCGATCATCGGTTCGATCTCCTTCTGGGGTTCGCTGGTGGCGTTCGCCAAGCTGCAGGAACTGCTCAACAAGAACCTCGAGAAGAAGCTGGTGTCGGCCGCGAAGCTGTTCCAGCTGGCCAACATCGTGCTGGTGCTCGCCGCGATCGGGATCGCCGTGTACATCGGCATCAACGCCGACGGTGAGCCGCTCGCCTCGTGGTGGATCGGTGTGCTGCTGGTCGTCGCCGGCCTGATGGGTCTGTTCGTGGTGCTGCCGATCGGTGGCGCCGACATGCCCGTGGTGATCTCGCTGCTCAACGCGTTGACGGGTCTGTCCGCTGCGGCGGCCGGTCTGGCGCTCAACAACCAGGCGATGATCGTCGCCGGCATGATCGTCGGTGCCTCGGGCACGATCCTGACCAACCTGATGGCCAAGGCCATGAACCGTTCGATCCCGGCGATCGTGTTCGGTGCGTTCGGTGGCGGCGACGACGGCGGCGCCGTGGCCGGACCCGGTGGTGGCACCGTCAAGGCGACCTCCGCCTCCGATGCCGCGATCCAGATGGCGTACGCGAACCAGGTCATCGTGGTGCCCGGCTACGGCCTGGCGGTCGCGCAGGCACAGCACGCGGTCAAGGAGATGGCGGCGCTGCTCGAAGACCGCGGTGTCGAGGTCAAGTACGCGATCCACCCGGTCGCCGGTCGTATGCCCGGCCACATGAACGTCCTTCTCGCCGAGGCCGACGTCGAATACGACACGATGAAGGAGATGGACGACATCAACGGCGAGTTCGGTCGCACGGATGTCACCATCGTCATCGGTGCCAACGACGTCACGAACCCGGCTGCGCGCCTGGATTCGTCGAGCCCGATCTACGGCATGCCGATCCTCAACGTCGACCAGTCGAAGTCGGTGATCGTGATGAAGCGGTCGATGAGCTCCGGTTACGCCGGCATCGAGAACCCGCTGTTCACGTTGGATCAGACGTCGATGCTGTTCGGTGACGCGAAGAAGATGGTCTCCGAGGTCACCGAGGAGCTCAAGGCCCTCTAGACCCGCCGCAGACGGTGTGGATCCGAGCCCGGTTCACGGGCTCGGATCCACATTTCTATTCGAGGGTCCTCTCGACGGTCTGTTCGAGGGCTGGAGCGAGCGCGGCCGCGAGCAGCACACATCCCAGCGGTATCGCCATCGCCGCGGTCAGCGACGTCGACTCCGACACCCAGCCGATCGACGAGGGACCGGCGAGGAACCCCAGATAGCCGAGACCGACGACCCGCGACATGTTCGTGCCCGGAGAGCCGGTGGTGATGTTGCCGGCGGCGGTGAACAACTGAGGGACGGCACCGGAGAGCCCCAACCCGAACAACGCCCACCCCGCCAAGGTCAGCGGAAGCCACGGCGACGCCATCACCAGGGTCATTCCTGCGGCGGCGGCGACGGCGCCGTACCGCACCACCGCGACCCCGCCGATCCGGGCGCTGATCCGGTCGGCGACGAACCGGCCGAACGTCATCGTCGCCGAGAAGGCTCCGAACGCCAGGGCCGCCACCGAATCCGCGACACCCAGATGCTCCTTGACCTGCAGCGTGCTCCAGTCGTTCGCGACGCCCTCGCACAGCATCAACGCGAACGCGATACCGCCGAGCAGCAGCACCCGCGGCGAATAGCCGTCGAGGAATCGTCCCGGCGCGGTGTCGTGCGCAGTCGGCGCGACCCGAACCAGATGCCGCGCCGACACGACGATCGCCACCACCCCGACCGTCGCCGCCGCTGCGAGCGTCACCGGGGCGGAGACACCCGCAGCCAGGGTGGCTGCACCCACCAGCGAACCGACGATGCCACCCAACGAGAACAGGCCGTGGAAGGCCGCCATGATCGGCCGGCGATACCGCTGTTCGACGACGACCGCCTGCGAGTTCATCGACACGTCCAGCCCCCCGTTGAAGAACCCGAACAGCGCCAGCGCCACCGCGAGTTGCCACGGTGCGGTGGCGAGACCGGGCCCCACGACGGCGACGGCGAGCAGCACCCCGAACACCGGCGTCGTGCGATCGCTGCCGAATCGGTCGGCGAGCGGGCCGGTCGCCTGCATCCCGCACAGCGCGCCGACCGCGAGCGCGAGCAGCAGGGTGCCCAGTGCACCGTGCCCCACGCCGACGCGTTCCTGCACGACCGGAATGTGCACCACCCACGTGGCGAACAGGAACCCGTTGACGGCGAAGACCGTGAACACAGCGGCGCGGGCCCGGCGGAGGGCGGTATCGATCACGCGGCACGACGCTACCGCGCGACACGGCCGCGTTCGCGGTGGTGCGTCGTGTTCCGGGGCCGTGTCAGGTGCCGGACAACAACACGGGCACCGGATCGGTGAGCGTCGACGCGAGCGACGCGAGTGCACGGCCGGCCCGTTCCCCGTCGACCAGCCGATGGTCGAACGACAGCGACAGCGTCACGACCTTCCGAACGGTGAGTTCCCCGTCCACCACCCACGGCCGGTCGTCGATCGCACCCACCGCCAGGATCGCGGCCTCACCCGGATTGAGGATCGGTGTGCCCGCGTCTACGCCGAACACCCCGACGTTCGTGATCGAGATCGTCGAACCGACCAGTTCGGCGGGCGCTGCGACGCCGGTGCGGGCACGCTCGGCCGACGCCGCGATCGAACCCGCCAGGTCGGGCAACGACAGCTCCTGCGCGTCGCGGACGACGGGCACCTTCAACCCGTCGTCGGTGGCGGTCGCGATACCCAGATGCACCGTCGTGTGGGTGACGATCTCCTGTGCGTCGTCGTCCCACGACGAGTTCAGCGCGGGCTGCTCGTCGACCGCGTGCAGCAGCGCGGCAGCGACGATCGTCAGGGGGGTGGCGTGCCGACCGGCGAACGCGGGGCTCTCCCGCAGTCTCCCGACGAGGTCGACCGTCGCGGTGGCGTCGCACGTCAGGAAGACGGTGGCGTGCGGAGCGGTGAACGCGCTGCGGGTCACCGCATCCGCGGTGCGCTTCCGCACCCCGCGGATCGGGGTGCGGACCTCGTCCGCGCCGGCATCGGGTGCAACCGCGGCGTGCGCGAGCACGTCACCGCGGGTGACCACACCCCCCGGACCGGTACCGGTGATCGCGGCGAGATCGAGGCCGCGTGCGGCGGCCTCGCGCCGCGCCGCCGGTTTGGCGTCCGCGCGTGCGGGCGGGGAGGCTGGGGCGTCCGGTCGCGCGACGTCGCGGCGTCGACCGCGTCGGCTCACCGGCGGCGCACCCGGGCCGTAGCCGACGAGTACCTGCGGTGGCCGTTCGGCGACGGTGCCGTCGGAGTCAGGTTCGTCGGAGTCCGGTTCGTCGGGGTCCGGTCCGTCGGTGGACGCCTCCACCCGGATACGCAGCAGCGGTGCCCCCACCGGCACGGTGTCGCCGGGGGAGGCGAGCAGTTCGACGACCGATCCCGCGAACGGGGACGGCAGTTCCACCGCGGCCTTGGCCGTCTCGACCTCACCGATCACCTGGTTGAGTTCGACCCGGTCGCCGACGGCCACCGACCACGACAACACCTCCGCGTCCGTGAGGCCCTCACCGAGGTCGGGCAGCCGGAACTCCTCGACGCTGTCTGTCACGTGCGCTCTCCTTCCCGCCCCTCGGGCGTCGTTCAGGCTGCGAGACTGCGATCGACGGCGTCGAGGAGGCGATCCGGATCGGGCAGGTGATGGGATTCGAGTTTGGCAGGGGGATAGGGGATGTCGAATCCGCCGACGCGTAGCACCGGGGCCTCCAATTGGTAGAAGCAGCGTTCGGTGATGCGCGCTGCGATCTCCGCGCCGAGACCGCAGAAGACGGGTGCCTCCTGCGCGACGATCAGGTGGCCGGTGCGTCGGGTGGATTCCTCCACGGTGTCGAAATCCAGGGGTGAGAGCGACCGCAGATCGATCACCTCGAGCGAATGCCCTTCCTCCGCGGCGATGTCGGCGGCGAGCAACGCCGTCGGGACGAGCGCACCGAACGTGACGATCGTCGCGTCGGTGCCCGGGCGTACCACGCGGGCGCGATCCAGCGGCAGATCGGGTTCGGCGTCGACGTCGACCTCGCCGCGATCCCAGTAGCGGTGTTTCGGTTCGAGGAACACCACGGGGTCGTCGAGCGCGACGGCCTGCTGGATCATCGCGAACGCGTCGGCCGGGGTCGACGGACTGACCACCCGCAGCCCCGCGGTGTGCGTGAAGTACACCTCGGGTGATTCGGAATGGTGCTCGACGGCGCCGATTCCGCCACCGTAGGGGATCCGGATGGTCAGGGGAGCCTGCACGGCACCGCTCGTGCGGTACCGGATCTTCGCGACCTGCGAGACGATCTGGTCGAACGCCGGATACACGAAACCGTCGAACTGGATCTCGCACACCGGGCGGTAGCCGCGCAGCGCCATCCCGAACGCGGTGCCGACGATCCCCGACTCGGCGAGCGGGGTGTCGATGACCCGTCCGTCACCGAAGTCCTTCTGCAGGGTGTCGGTGATGCGGAAGACACCGCCCAACCGGCCGACGTCCTCACCCATGACGACGACCTTCCGGTCGTGTTCGAGTGCCCGGCGCAGACCGGCGTTGAGAGCGGCGGCGAGCGTCATCGTGGTGGTGGTCATCGCGCGGCCTCCTCGGTGGTGAAGCCGGCGAGGTAGCCGGCGTAGCTGTCGCGTTCCTCGGTCAGCAACCGATGGTCGGATCCGTAGACGTGATCGAACAGGGTCAGGGGGTCGGGGTCGGGGAGGTCGAGCGTCGCGCGCCGCAGTCGCGCGGCGACGTCGTCCGCCGCCGCCTGCACGTCGGTGAGGAAGTCGTCGTCGACGAGGTCCTCTCGTCCGAGGAGTCGGCGGAGCCGGTCGAGGGGATCGCGGACACGCCATTCGTCGAGGTCGGCGGCGGTGCGGTAGCGGGTGGGATCGTCCGATGTGGTGTGCGGACCCATCCGGTAGGTGAGGGCCTCGACGAAGAACGGGCCGGCGCCGTCGCGGGCGTGGCGGACGGCCTGCCGCGTCACGGCGAGAACCGCGAGGACGTCGTTGCCGTCGACCTGCACGGCAGGCATCCCGAATCCCGCGGCGCGTTGCGCGAGCGGCACCGGGCTCTGCACGTGGGTGGGGACGCTGATCGCCCAGTGGTTGTTCTGGCAGAAGAACACGACCCCGACACCCCAGCTGACGGAGAAGCCGAGGGCTTCGGAGATGTCGCCCTGGCTGGTGGCGCCGTCGCCGAAGTACGCGACTGTCGCGATGTCGGCGCCGTCGAGTTTGGCGCCCATCGCGTACCCGGTGGCGTGCAGCCCCTGCGAGCCCACCACGATCGCCGGGTTCGTGATGCCGACGGTCGCGGGATCCCAGCCGGAATGGCGGCAGCCGCGCCACAGGGCGGTCATGTCGGCGGGATCGACACCTCGACACCAGGCGACACCGTGCTCGCGGTAACTGGTGAACACGTAGTCGTCGCGGTGCAGTGCCCGGGCGGACCCGACCTGCGCGGCCTCCTGCCCGATCAGGGGTGCCCACAGGCCGATCTCACCTTGCCGCTGCAGCGCGGTGGCCTCGGTGTCGATGCGCCGGACGATCACCAGATCGCGGTAGAGATCGCGCAGGTACCCGGCGTCGACGTCGGCGACGAGTGCGCTGTACTCGGGATTGTGCACGCGGCGGCCGTCGGGCTGGACGAGTTGGACCGGATAGGTCGATGCAACCATCGGATCACCTCGTAGGTGCGGGCCCGGATCGTCCTTGTGGGCACCCCCGGGCAGTTGTGGTGTTGTATCTCACATCATCCACGAGGTGGGGGAATCCGCAATCGATTCGCGTCGTACCGTGCCCCGGTGTCGCCGGCGTCGGTGTCCCCGCCCCGGGCGGGAGCGGGTGGGGTCAGGAGCGGCGAACGACCAGTTGGTTGACGGTCTTGCGGATCTGTTCCGGCACGGGGACGGGGCGACGGGTGTTGACGTCCACGTAGACGTGTACGAGCCGGCCCGTCGCGACGGGATGCAGGTCGTCGCCCGTACCCTCCCGGTACACGCCGAGGGTGTAGGTGACCGACCGGCGGCCCAGGCGTTCGACGGCGAGACCGATGCGGAGCCGGTCCGGGAACGACAGTTCCTCCAGGAATCGGCACGACGATTCGGCGACGACACCGATCGCGTCGAGCTCGCGGATGTCGACGCCGGTGTTGGCGCGGAGCCACCCGTTGACCGCGTTGTCGAAGTACGAGTAGTACGTGACGGTATCGACGTGGCCGTCGTGGTCGTTGTCGTCCCAGCGGGTCGCCATCGGCCACAGCACCGGGAATCGCTCCGGGTCCGGAGGTGCGGTGCGTCTCGTCGGCTGGCGGTTGCTCACACCTCGACGATAGTGCGACGGGCACTGCAATTCAGACCAACGGCGACCTGAATGCCGAACCGACACAGAAACCGGGCATACCGGACGCCTGCGGCGGTGCGGCGGGTGGATCAGGCCCGCGAGTACGCGGAGGCGCGCCGCACCTGCTCGGGTGTCGCGCGCACGCCCGTGTACAACTCGAACTGCAACGCGGCCTGTAGTGCGATCACCTCGTCGCCGGTGATCGTCGTGATTCCGCTCTGCCGCGCGGTGCGCACGAGCGGTGTATCGGGTGGTACGGCAACCACATCGAACACCGCGGACGCCGACTGTACGACGTCGGCGGGAAACGGCATCGCTTCGGAATCCGCTCCGCCGCCCGCCATTCCGAGCGGGGTGGTGTTCACGAGCAGGCCCGGTGCGGGATCGGTGGCCTCGGCGCGCCAGGTGTAGCCGTATTTCTGGGCCAGTGCGCGGCCGGTGGCCTCGTTGCGTGCCACGACGGTGCCGGAGGTGAATCCGCTGTGCCGCAACGCCGCGGTGACGGCCTTGGCCATGCCCCCGCTGCCCGCGACCGTCACGGGAAGCGCCGGGTCCACGGCATGTTCGGCGAGCAGATCCACAACGGCCTGGTAGTCCGTGTTGTAGGCGTGCAGGATCCCGTCGTCGTTGACGATGGTGTTGACCGATTCGATGGCCCGCGCGGAATCGTGCAGCACGTCGACCAGGGGCAGCACCGCTTCCTTGAACGGCATCGACACGCCCGCACCACGGATGCCCAGTCCGCGGATCCCGGCGACGGCATCCTCGATGTCCGTGGGGCGGAACGCCTTGTAGATGTAGTCGAGACCGAGTTCCTCGTAGAGGTGATTGTGGAATCGGGTTCCGATGTTGCTGGGGCGGCCCGACAGTGAGATGCACAATCGGGTGTCCTTGGTGATGCGCGAAACCATTCGTCCACGGTAGTCCGCGCGCGCCAGGAAATGGCGTTCGCAAATTTGGAGAGCGCATGCGCTCTTCGGGTTCGGGGCACGAATCGGGAGCGCCCGGACCGCGATTCGTCACTGCGGGCAGGTCGTCGCCACGGCGGCCAGCGCACGGTGGTCGTCGACGCTGATCGTGAGGGCGTAGCGCACGGCCACCGTCAGATACCTGCCCGCGTACCAGCATCGCCGCCCGGCAGCAGGGGGAAGCCACTCCGCGGGCGTGTGATCGCTCTTGTCCATGTTCGTGGGGCCGTCGACCGCAAGGAGGTTGTGGACGACATCGTTCGCGAACTGCCGCCGCAACGCCGGGGTCCACGCGAACGCCCCGTGGTCCCATGCCGCCGCGAGCGGGAAGATGTGGTCGATGTGCACGGCCTGCGCGTCGGCACGGCGGAACGGCACGCGGGCACCCGTGTACGGGTCGTCGAGCACACCGGAGACGACGATGCAGTTGCCGGTCCCCGGGCGGAACACCACCTCGCGCAGGGTCGCCGCCAGCACGTCGTTGCGGGTGTCGCACCCGTCTCGACCCTCGGGGCCCGGGTGATCGTCGGACCACGCCGGACCGAACACGCATCCCCGTGCAGCCCCGCAGTCGCGGTCGTACCCACCCGGATGCGGGCGCGCCGCAACCACGTCGACACGTCCGAGCAGATCCTCGACCTGGCTGCGCGACGGCGAACCGGGCGCGGTGCCGGTACCCGACGACGGCAGGGTCCACCACCACGACACCGCGATCACCACGACGATCACCGCCACCCACCCCTTGACGTATGCCCCCCGCACCGGATCATCGTCGCAGCCGCACCGCCGGTTGTCAGGTGCATGCGGGATCGGAGTTCGGCGCGCCGCCGACGCCGCGCGGTGTCGGTCAGGCGGTGCCGTCGTCGCTGCGGACGGGAAACCGTGTGGCGCGGATCGAGTCGACGGAGCGGCCGTCGTGCCCGACGATCCACGAGCCACCCGACCGTCGGCACTGCGCGACCCGATCGAAGACGGTGAGCAGGAAGAAGATCGCCTCGCCGGGAGTGGCCGTGGACGCCAACCGGTGGGATTCGCCGTGCTTCGTGCCGTCGAGCCAGACACCGCACTGGCCGTCGAGCCGCAGAGTCGTGACGTACTCCCAGTCCACGAACGCGAACTTCACGTGCTCCCAACGGGTGTGGGCAGTGGGTGTCTGTTCGAGGACCTGGATCAGAACGGACATGGCGACTCCCACGACGGACTCGTTGTTTCGACGACCAGTGTGCCCCTCGTGCCGCCCCCGCGGACCGGTTCGGAAGCCTGCGGTCCGGGGCACCACGTCAGTCGACGGTGACGACGACCTTCCCGCCGGCGTGACCGCCTTCGACGCGCGCCAGCGCCGAACCCGCGTCGGAGAGCGGGAACGTGGCCTGCACGTTCGGGTCCAGCACGCCGCGGGCGACGAGATCCGCGAGCCGCGTGAACACCTCGGTGGTGCGTCGTCGCCGAACCCCCGACCCGCCCGCGGCGGTCGCACGTGCCGGATCGGCGATGCCGATCACTCGCCGCCCACCCTCGGAGTCGACGGCCGGACCGACCCGCACGGCCGCGTCGAACGCCGGGCCACCGACGAGATCGACGATCGCGGTGACCGGTGCGGTGCGTTCGGTCGCCGCGGTGACCCGCGCGGTGAACCCGTCGCCGGATTCGATCCAGATCCCGCCGTTGCGCTCGACCAGGCCGCGTTTGGTGGTGCTCGCGACCCCGAGTACCGCGGCGCCCGCGGCGCGTGCGAGCTGGGTCACGGCGGATCCCACGCCGCCTCCCGCTCCCACGACCAGGACGGTGTCGGCGTCGACGATCGCGAGCTGCTCGACGATGTCGAGGGCGGTGCCGCAGGCGACGGGCAGCGTGGCGGCGGCCTCGAACGACACCGGCGCCGGTTTGAGCGCGGTGCCCGACGCGTTGACCACGGTGTATTCGGCGTAGGCGCCGAACCCGGCGGCCGTGGCCCCGAAGACGGCGTCGCCGACCCGGAAGCCGTGCGCGCCCGCGGGATCGTCACCGACCGCCGTGACCACCCCGGAAACCTCGCGGCCGAGCACAGCGGGCAGCGTCACGGGAACCGTGTCCTTGCGGCTGCCGATCCGCACTTTCCAGTCGGCGGGGTTGACGCCGGCGGCGCGGACCGCGACGACGAGCTGTCCCGGACCGGGCCGGGGAATGTCGACCTCGAAGAACTGCTGGGTGTCGGGGCCGCCGTATTCGGTGAATCCGTACGCGAGTGCCATACGTCCCAGCCTGCCACCACGGCGGTCGGTACCGGCTGGCACCATGGAGGGATGTTGCACGGGCTCTGGTCACCGCGATCGGGCCTGCTGTTGTGGCGCGACGGCGACACCACCGACCCGGATCCGCCGTCCGCGGTGCGGAGGTGGATCGACCGCCCGTTCCGGCACCGCGTCGAGCTCACGTTGCCCGGCGACGCCGCGCCCCGCACGGTGCCCGCCGTGGCACTCGCACCGTGCGACGCCGCCGACCTCCTGCTCGACCTGCCGAGGCGTGCCCCCGGTGTGGCGGGCGATCTCCGCTACCTCGCGCACGTGGCGCGCGGCATCGAACGCTGGGCGCAGGCCGGTCGCGTCGCCCCCGATCTGGTGCGGGTCGAGAAGCAGTGGTGGGCGCGGTGGCGGTTGCTCGGTGGCGAGAAGACCCGCGCGTGGACGGCGGAACTCGCGGCGGCGATGCCGCCGGTGCAGCGGCAACTCGGCCGGCCCACCGAACTGCTCGACGACCTGTGCACCGAACTCACCGACCCCGTCGTGCGTGCCCTGCACGGTCCGTCGACGTCGCTGCACCCGTTGGTGGCGGCACTGGCCGCCGGGGAGCCCCACCCGCGCGGTTCGCAGCGCACGGCCGACGCGCTCGAGGAGTGGCGGGCGAGCCTGACCGGCTACGAACCGGACCTCGTGCTGCGCCTGCTCGAACCGGACGACCCCGACGACGGCGACGACGCGACCGGTGCCGCGACCCTGTGGCGGCTCGAGGTGTGCCTGCGGTCGGAGGGGCAGGCCCCGACCCCGGTGCCCGTGGAATCCGCCGACCCGTACCTGTTGCAGATCGGGATCCGCAAACTCGGCGTCGCGCTGGCTGCGTATCCGCGACTGCAGGACGTGCCGCGGGACCCCGCGACCCTCGACCTGCTGCTGCCGACGGCCGTCGTCGTGGACCTCGTCGAACACGGTGCCCGTGCGCTCGCGGCGGCTGACGTTCCGTTGCTGTTGCCCCGGGCATGGGCCACCGTCGACCCGTCGTTGCGTCTGCAGGTGGGGTCGCCGGTTGCGCCGGTGGCCGGCGACGACTCCGCGGTGGGGATGAGCGCGATCGTGTCCTACGAATGGCAGCTCGCCGTCGGCGACATGCTGTTGACGCACGGTGAGATGGAGGACCTGGTCGCGGCGAACAGCGACCTGGTCAAGCTGCGCGGCAAGTGGGTGCGGGCCGACGCGGAGGCGCTCGCGCGCGCGGCCCGGTACGTCACCGCGCACTCGGAGCGTGACGCCACCCTCGGCTCGCTGTTCGCGCAGTTCACCGGCGACGATCCGCCGCCCGTCGAGGTCACCGACGTCTCCGCGACGGGGTGGGTGTCCACCCTGCTCGACGGGCATACCGCGCCGCAACCGGTGCCTCCTCCGGCCGGATTGCACGCCGAACTGCGCCCCTATCAGCAGCGGGGGCTGGACTGGCTCGGCTTCATGACCCGACTGGGGCTCGGTGCGGTGCTCGCCGACGACATGGGGCTGGGCAAGACCGTGCAGGTCCTGGCGTTGCTCGCGCACGAACGCGAGACGGGACCGCGGGACGGTTCGGCGCCGACGCTCCTGGTGTGCCCGATGTCGGTGGTCGGCAACTGGCAGCGCGAATCGGCTCGGTTCACCCCGGATCTGCGCGTGTACGTGCACCACGGGACGCAGCGGTTGCGCGGCGAGGCCCTGGCCGCCGCGGTCGCCGCCGGCGACCTCGTGATCACCACCTACACGATCGTCGCGCGGGACGTCGCCGAACTGGCGGCGCTGCGGTGGCATCGTGTGGTCCTCGACGAGGCGCAGCACGTCAAGAACGCGAACACCGCGCAGTCCCGGGCGACGCGCGCCGTTCCGGCACCGCACCGCATCGCGCTGACGGGCACGCCGGTCGAGAACCGGCTCGAGGAGTTGCGTTCGATTCTGGACTTCGCGAACCCCCGGCTCCTGGGTGGGGCGCCGTCGTTCCGGGCCAGATTCGCGGTGCCCATCGAACGCGACCACGACGCGGTCGCGGCGGCACGACTGCGGGCGTTGACCGCACCGTTCGTGTTGCGGCGCGTCAAGACCGACCCGGACGTCATCTCGGATCTTCCGGACAAGTTCGAACAGACCGTGCGCGCCAACCTCACGGCCGAGCAGGCGGCGCTGTACCGGGCTGTGGTCGACGAGATGATGCGCACGATCCGCGACAAGGAGGGCATGGCGCGCAAGGGGGCGGTGCTCGCGGCGCTGACGCATCTCAAGCAGGTGTGCAATCATCCCGCCCACTATCTGCGGGACGGGTCGCCGGTGCTGCGGCGCGGACGGCACCGCTCCGGCAAACTCGGACTGGTCGAGGACATCGTCGAGTCCGTTCTCGGTGACGGAGAGAAGGTGTTGCTGTTCACGCAGTTCCGTGAGTTCGGCGACCTGATCGCGCCGTACTTCGAGGAGCGTTTCGCCACCGCGGTGCCGTTCCTGCACGGCGGCGTCCCGAAGGGGCGCCGCGACGGGATGGTCGAACAGTTCCAGCAGGACGGTGCGGGCCCGCCGATCATGCTGTTGTCCCTCAAGGCCGGTGGAACGGGGTTGAATCTGACTGCCGCCAACCATGTCGTCCACCTGGACCGCTGGTGGAATCCGGCGGTGGAGAACCAGGCCACGGACCGTGCCTTCCGCATCGGGCAGCGTCGCGACGTGCAGGTCCGCAAGTTGGTGTGTGTCGGGACGGTGGAGGAGCGGATCGACGAGATGCTCACCGGCAAGCAGGAACTCGCCGATCTCGCGGTCGGGGTGGGGGAGAACTGGATCACGGAACTGTCCACCGAACAGTTGCATTCGTTGCTGCTGCTCGGCGACGACGCGGTGGGTGACTAGCGATGGCACGTCGCAGCGAGTTCCGGCGGTACACCAGCGACCCGCGCCCGGTGGCCGGCGGCATCGAGGTGCGGACGAAGCGGGGCGCGATCGGCCGCAGCTGGTGGTCGAAGGAACTGATCTCCGCCATGGAGGAGGTCGCCGACAAGGCTCGGCTCTCCCGGGGGCGCACGTACGCGCGATCGGGGCAGGTCGTGTCGATGCGCGTCGAGCCCGGTGCCGCGGTCGGTGACGTGCAGGGCAGCCAGTTGCGTCCGTTCACCGCGACGGTGCGGGTGCGGGTGCTGACGGACGTCGCGGTCGCCGAGTTGATCGACGCGGTGCGCGGGTCGCCGGGGATGCTCGCGCGGCTCGCGGGCGGGGTGCTGCCGGAGGAACTCGGGCCGCTGTTGCTGCCGCGCGGCGCGGGTGAACTCGATTTCGACTGCACCTGCCCGGATTCGGGGTGGCCGTGCAAGCACGCCGCGGCCGTCGCGTATCTGCTCGCCGAGTACGTCGACGAGAAGCCGTTGACGGTGCTGACCCTGCGCGGCGTGGACCTCGGCACACTCGTCGGGGGTATGGACGAGCCGTCGGGCGACGACTCGGACTTCTACGGCGACGACGCCGAGCTTCCGGAGTTGCCCGTCGAGCGGTTCCGTCCGGCCCTCGAAGACCTGGACCCGTCGTTGCTGCGCCGCGCGTTGCGGGCCGGAGGTACCGACGAGGCCGTGGTCATCCGGGGTATCGCCGATCTCGAGGACCTGTACCGGCGCATGCGCTGAGACCACGTGCTCCGCCCGCCGGGCATGTGACGGTAGACATACATGGACTTCCAACTATAGGATGGGCACAGATTCGGGGCGTCCACGACCGTCCCGAATCCGACCACCGTCGATCAACGAAGGAACTCGCGAACATGAGCATTCGTGAACTGACCCACTTCATCGGAGGCACACACGTCGCCGGGACGTCCGGACGATTCGCCGACGTCTTCGAACCCAGCACCGGCGAAGTCCAGGCGCGCGTCCCGCTCGCCACCCGGGCCGAGGTCGAAGCGGCCATCGCGAACGCCGAGGAAGCGCAGAAGGTGTGGGCCTCGTGGAACCCGCAGAAACGCGTCCGGGTGCTCATGCGGTTCGTCCAGCTCGCGCAGGACAACATCGACGAACTCGCCGCGCTGCTGTCGAGCGAACACGGCAAGACCATCCCCGACGCACGTGGCGACGTCCAGCGCGGACTCGAGGTCATCGAGGTCTGCCTCGGTGCCCCGCACCTGCTCAAGGGCGAGTTCACCGACTCCGCCGGCACCGGCATCGACGTCTACTCGATGCGGCAGCCGCTCGGTGTCGTCGCCGGGATCACCCCTTTCAACTTCCCCGCGATGATCCCGCTGTGGAAGGCCGGACCGGCCCTGGCCAGCGGCAACGCCTTCGTCCTCAAACCCTCCGAACGCGACCCGTCGGTGCCGCTGCGCCTGGCCGAGCTGTTCCTCGAGGCCGGTCTCCCCGCAGGCGTGTTCAACGTCGTCAACGGCGACAAGGAATCGGTCGACGTGCTGCTCGAGGACCCGCGCGTCAAGGCCGTCGGGTTCGTCGGCTCCACCCCGATCGCCCAGTACATCTACGAGACCGCCGCGAAGAACGGCAAGCGCGCCCAGTGCTTCGGCGGCGCCAAGAACCACGCGATCATCATGCCCGACGCCGACCTCGACCAGGCCGTCGACGCCCTCGTCGGTGCCGCCTTCGGTGCCGCCGGTGAACGCTGCATGGCGCTGTCCGTCGCCGTGCCCGTCGGCCGGGACACCGCCGACCGGCTCGTCGCCAAACTCACCGAACGCATCGCCGACCTGCGCGTCGGACCGGGCACCGACGAGAAGGCCGACTTCGGTCCGCTCGTGACGGCCGCCGCCCGCGACCGCGTCCACGGCTACATCGCCGCCGGTGTCGAGGAAGGCGCCGACCTGGTCGTCGACGGCCGAGGATTCGTCCTCGACGGCCACGAGAACGGCTTCTTCACCGGCCCCACCCTCTTCGACAAGGTCACCACCGACATGTCGATCTACCGCGAGGAGATCTTCGGGCCCGTCCTCACCGTGGTGCGCGCCGACGACTACGAGCACGCCCTGCGCCTGCCCACCGACCACGAGTACGGCAACGGTGTCGCGATCTTCACCCGCGACGGCGACACCGCCCGCGACTTCGTCCGCCGCGTCGAGGTCGGCATGGTCGGCGTGAACGTCCCGATCCCGGTGCCGATCGCCTACTACACCTTCGGCGGCTGGAAGGCGTCCGGCTTCGGCGACCTCAACCAGCACGGCCCCGACGCCTTCCGCTTCTACACCAAGACCAAGACCATCACCCAGCGGTGGCCGTCCGGCGTCAAGGAAGGCGATCTCGAGGGCGCCCACGTCGGCGACACCGACCATTTCGTCATCCCGACCATGGACTGAGCGGCCTGGACACGGCACACCGAGACAGGACCACCATGTTCACTCTCACCGACGACGATCGGGCGATCCGCGAGACCGCCCGCGACTTCGCCACCGAGTACCTGGCCCCGAACGCGGTCGACTGGGACCGGGAGAAGCACTTCCCGGTCGACGTGCTGCGCAAGGCCGCAGCACTCGGCATGGGCGGCATCTACGTCCGCGAGGACGTCGGCGGATCGGGCCTGCGCCGGCTCGATTCCGTCCGGATCTTCGAGGAACTCGCCAAGGGCTGCCCGTCGATCGCCGCCTACATCTCCATCCACAACATGGTCGCGTGGATGATCGACGAGTACGGCGACGACGAACAGCGACGACGGTGGTTGCCGCGACTGTGCTCGATGGAGCACCTCGGCAGCTACTGCCTCACCGAGCCCGGTGCCGGCTCCGACGCGGCGGCGCTCGGCACCCGGGCGGTCCGCGACGGCGACACGTTCGTGCTCAACGGCGTCAAACAGTTCATCTCGGGGGCCGGCACATCCGACGTGTACGTCGTGATGGCCCGCACCGGTGATGCCGGCGCGCGCGGCATCTCCGCGTTCATCGTCCCGAAGGACACCCCCGGACTGTCCTTCGGCGCCAACGAGACGAAGATGGGGTGGAACGCGCAACCCACCCGCCAGGTGATCTTCGAGGACGCCCGCGTTCCCGCCGAGAACATGCTCGGCGGGGAGGGCGGCGGGTTCAGGATCGCGATGCACGGACTCAACGGCGGGCGCTTGAACATCGCGGCGTGCTCGGTCGGCGGCGGTCAGACCGCACTCGACCGCACCGTCACCTATCTCGCCGAACGCAAGGCGTTCGGCGAGCGCCTCCTCGACTCCCCGGCGCTGCAGTTCCGGCTCGCGGACATGCGCACCGAACTCGAAGCGGCCCGCACCCTGCTGTGGCGGGCCGCCGACGCCCTCGACCGTCACGCCGACGACGTCGTCGAACTCTGCGCGATGGCCAAGCGGTTCGCCACCGACGCCGGGTTCTCTGCCGCCAACGAAGCGCTGCAGTTGCACGGTGGTTACGGCTACCTTGCGGAGTACGGGATCGAGAAGATCGTGCGCGACCTTCGTGTGCACCAGATCCTCGAGGGAACCAACGAGATCATGCGGGTGGTCGTCGCGCGCAGCGTGGTGGCCGACGCGCAGACAGGAGCAGCATGACCGGGGCCGAACCCGAGATCCTCATCGAGGCGAACGACGGCCTGGGCCGGATCACCCTGAACCGGCCCAGGGCGATCAACGCCCTCAACCACACCATGGTGCAGGCCATGGCCGAAGCGCTGCTCGAATGGTCCACCGACGACGCGATCCGAGCCGTCCTGGTCACCGGGGCGGGCGAACGCGGATTGTGCGCGGGCGGCGACATCGTCTCCATCCACCACGACGCGAAGACCGGCGGCACCGGATCGCGGGACTTCTGGCGCGACGAGTACGTCCTCAACGCTGCGATCGGCCGCTACCCGAAGCCGTACGTCGCGATCATGGACGGCATCGTCATGGGCGGCGGCATCGGGATCTCGGCGCACGGCAGCGTCCGCGTCGTCACCGAACGCTCGTCGCTCGCGATGCCGGAGGTCGGGATCGGATTCGTGCCCGACGTCGGAGGCACCCACCTGCTGTCGCGGGCCCCCGGCGAACTCGGCACGCACGTCGCCCTCACCGCGGGCCGGATGACCGGCGGCGACGCGATCGCACTGGGCTTCGCCGACCACTTCGTGCCGTCCGAACTGCTCGACAAGTTCGTCGCCGCGCTCGGCGCGGGCACGGTGGACGACGCGATCGCCGAGTACTCGCGGCCCGCACCCGAATCGCCGCTGCTCGCGCAGCAGCACTGGATCGACGTCGCATACGCCGCCGACACCGTCGAGGAGATCGTGGCGGCGCTGCGAGGGACGGACATCGACGAGGCCCACGTGGCCGCCGACACGATCGCCGCCAAATCGCCGGTCGCGGTGAAGGTCACGCTGCGTTCGCTGCGCCACGCCCGGCAACTCGACACCCTCGAGGAGGTGTTGAACGAGGAGTTCCGTGTGTCCGTGGCGTCCCTCGCCTCCCATGATCTCGTCGAGGGCATCCGCGCGCAGGTGATCGACAAGGATCGCACCCCGGCGTGGAACCCGCCCACGCTCGTCGACGTCACCCCCGCCGATGTCGACGCCTACTTCCAGCCACTCGGCGACCTCGAGTTGGGGCTCGCCGCACCCGAAGGAGACGTGTGATGAGTACTCTGCCCGGCGTTGCGTTCCTCGGTCTCGGCCACATGGGCGGCCCCATGGCCGCGAACCTGGTGAAGGCCGGCTACTCGGTGACCGGTTACGATCCCGTGCCCGCCGCCCAGGAACAGGGACGCCGGGACGGCGTGACCGTCGTCGCGTCCGCCGTCGACGCCGTGGGCGATGCCGACGTCGTCGTCACGATGCTGCCCAACGGCAGGCTCGTCCTCGACCTCTACGACGAGATCCTGCCCGTCGCGAAGCAGAACACGCTCTTCGTCGACAGTTCCACCATCGACGTCGCCGACGCGCGCGAGGCCGCCGACCGGGCACACGCCGCCGGGCACCGGGCGATCGACGCACCCGTGTCCGGTGGGGTGGCTGGGGCGACCGCCGGAACCCTCGCGTTCATGGTCGGCGGATCCGACGACGATTTCGCGTCGGCGACGCCGCTGCTCGAGGTCATGGGACGCAAGGTCGTGCACTGCGGCGGTTCCGGCAACGGTCAGGCGGCGAAGATCTGCAACAACATGATCCTCGGTGTCTCGATGATCGCGATCAGTGAGGCGTTCGTGCTCGGCGAGAAGCTCGGGCTGACCAATCAGGCGCTGTTCGATGTCGCCTCCAACGCATCGGGGCAGTGCTGGGCGCTGACCAGCAACTGCCCGGTGCCCGGCCCGGTGCCCACGACACCGGCGAACAACGACTACCAGCCGGGATTCGCGGTCGCGCTCATGGACAAGGACCTCGGGCTCGCCTCGAACGCGGTACGCGGGAACGGTGTCGACGCCGAACTCGGGCTGCGTGCCGCGGAGCTGTACCACCGGTTCAACGAGGCCGGGGGCGGAGGACTCGACTTCTCCGCGATCATCAACGACATCCGTACCCGATCCACCGAGAAGGACAGCAAGTGAGTGAATTCGAGACGATCCTGGTCGACCGCAAGGATCGGGTGGGCATCATCACCCTGAACCGGCCGAAGGCGCTCAACGCCCTCAACAGTCGGTTGATGCAGGAAGTCGTCGCGGCGGTCGAGGAATTCGACGCCGACACCGCGATCGGAGCGATCCTGCTCACCGGATCGGAGAAGGCGTTCGCGGCCGGCGCGGACATCAAGGAGATGGCTCCGAAGACGTTCGCCGAGGTCTACGCGGAAGACCTGTTCTCCCAATGGGATCGGCTGTCGTCGGTACGCACCCCGATCGTCGCGGCGGTGTCCGGTTACGCACTCGGTGGCGGATGCGAACTCGCGATGCTGTGCGATTTCATCATCGCGTCCGACACCGCCAGATTCGGGCAACCCGAGATCAAACTGGGGGTGATCCCCGGAATCGGCGGCTCGCAGCGACTCACGCGTGCCGTGGGCAAGGCCAAGGCGATGGACATGATCCTCACCGGACGCAACATGGACGCCGAGGAAGCCGAGCGGGCGGGCCTGGTGTCGCGGATCGTGCCTGCCGCCGACCTGTTCGACGTCGCGCTCGACGCTGCCACGACCATCGCGTCGATGTCGTTGCCCGTCGCGATGATGGCGAAGGAATCGGTGAACCGCGCGTTCGAGACCACCCTCGCCGAGGGCGTGAAGTTCGAGCGGCGAGTGTTCCATTCGACGTTCGCGACGGCCGACCAGAAGGAAGGAATGGCCGCGTTCGTCGAGAAGCGCGCGCCCGGGTTCGAGCACGCCTGAGTGCGTGTCTGCAACTGTGCCCGCCCCCGGTGATCCCGGGGGGCGGGCACAGTTCGTGTCTCCCGGTGCGTGCGCGCGTCCGGCGAACCCGGACCGTCGAGGGAAGGTCAGGAGCCCGGCCACCGGGTGGGCTCGCCACCGGTGTCGAAATCTCCTGCATCGTGACGCATCCCGGACAGGATGCGCAGCAGTGCGTCGAGGTCCTCGTCGCGGATGCCGGGTCGGGCGAACACCTCCGCGTTGAGCTTCTCGGTGGCCTCGACGGCCAGGGTGCGGCCGTCGTCGGTCAACTCGATCAGTGTGGCGCGCCGGTCGCTGGGATGCGGCATCCGACGCACCAACCCGGCTGCCTCGAGCCGGTCGACGGCGTTGGTGACGCTCGTCGGATGCACCTGCAGCCGCGCACTGGCCTTCGCCATGGGCAGAGCACCGGACCGGGTGAAATGCAGCAGGGTGAGCAGTTCGTATCGGGCGAACGTCAGACCGAACGGTTTGAGGACCTCCTCGACCCGCGCGATCATGATCTGCTGGGCCCGCATCACCGAGGTCACCGCCGCCATACCGTCGGCGACGTCGCCCCATCCGTGGGCGGTCCACTGGCGGTGGGCTTCTGCGATGGGGTCGAGCGGAAGTGGTGCGGGCATGGGTCGATCATCCCATGCCCGCACACGCATCAGGCGAACTGCTCCTCGAGGTGGTCGAGGAACGCGAGGGCTTCGTCGTAGTCGGCGCGGATCGCCCAGTACGGCATGTCGTAGGCGTGTCCGCCCGCGAACGCCGGAAGATTCGCGTACACCGGGATCTCCCGCAGTTCCGCGACGGTGGGGCCGGGGCCGTTGAAGCCGGTGACGAACACCGTCGGAGTCGTGACGACCCGGCCGATGGTCTCGAGCGACACCTCGAACATGTCGCCGCCGGTCGTGTACGGTTCGGCACCGCTCCCGGCGAACACCGGTGCCGGCTCGAAACCGAACTCGGCGAGGTCGGCGGGCAGACCCATGTCCTCGATCAGCACGTAGGGGGTGCCATCCGTGGTGATGGTGACGTACGAGACCGGGCTGGGCGGCGGGGTGATCGCCGCGATCACCTCTGCTCGACGCTCCTCGTACTCCTTCGTCAGCTGCGCGAGGACGTCGGGCTCGTCGAACACGTCGTTCGCGAGGAACCCGAACTGCTCCTGCCACGTCTGGAACTGCTTGTCGACCAGTACCGTCGGAGCGATCGTCGACAGCGCATCGTATGCCTCGGCCGCCTGCAGGTACGGGAAGCCGACGCCGCCGGCGACGATCAGATCCGGGTCCGTCGCGGCGATGGCCTCGACGTCGAAGCCGTCGACGGACCACGGCAGGAACTCGGTGCCGGCCGCCTCCGCGTCGTCCACCCAGAACTCGGAGAACGTGCCCGTTCCGTCGGCGTCCTCGGGGGTGACACCGACGACGGGCACGTCGAGATGGTAGAGGTAGCCGGCGAGGGCGTAGTTGAGCACGACGACGCGTTCCGGATCTTCGGGGATCGTCACCTCACCCATGGGTGTCGCCACCGTGCGTGTCGTGGCCGCCGCGGAATCCCGACCGGAAGGGTCCGGTTCCGAGCCGCTGCTGCACGATGCGAGAGCGCACGCGGCGACCACGGCGGCGCACAACGCGCCGATTCGTCTTCGACGTGACATTCGGTGCAGACCTCCGGTTCGTGGGCGTTGTCGCCGCCTCCATGTGGAAGGTGATGCTAACCCGCTGACCGCGGTCGGGGTGAACCCGGAACAACGACCCGGTGAACTGCGAGTTCACGTGGGGTGACGGGTTTTCGGCGCCGGAAGACGCGATTCGTCACCGATTACAGTGCACGCGTGCACATTCTTTTCGTCTGCACCGGCAACGTGTGCCGATCGGTGGTCGCCGAACGGCTCACCGTCGCGTACGCGACGGAACACGGACTCGGAGAACTCACTGCCGAGAGCGCCGGCACCCGTGCGCTCGTCGGGTACCCGGTCGAACCCCGCGCGGCCGCCGTCATCGACGGGCTCGGCGCGTGCAGCGACGGATTCCGGGCGCGGCGGTTGACCGCCGACATCGTCGGTCGCGCCGACCTGGTGCTCACGATGACGGAGGAACAACGCGACCGTGCCGCCGCACTCGCGGCGGGTACCGCGGTCAAGGCGTTCACCCTGACCGAGGCCCACCGCATCGTGACGGTCACCGGCGCCGACACGATCGCGCGGCTCGACGCCTACCGTGCGCCGTCGGGGGGCGCCGGCACACCGCCGATCCCGGATCCGGTGGGCCTGTCGGAGCGGGCGTTCGTCGAGACCGGCGACCGGATCGCGGCTGCGCTGCTCCCGCTGCTCGACGTCCTCACCGGGGTCGGCCGGGACCGGTGTGCTCCGGTGCCGGAGGTCGTTCACCGATAGGCGTAACCGGCGAACCGTTCGTCGACCTCCTCGGCCCGCAACCCGAACTCCTCGAGGCTGTAGCGGTGCTCGGGTCGGCGCCGTCCGCTGCGGCTGTCCTCCTGCAATGCGGCCATCGCCGACTCGGCCTCCGCGGTCAACGGTGCGCCCAGCCGGTCGTACAGGGACCCGACCGTGCCGATCGGGTCGGCGACGAAATCGCGGTAGTCGACATCGACGAACTGTGCCGGGTCGTGCTTCGCGCGTGCCTGTGTGAAACGGTCGAAACCGCGGGCCCACAGGTCCAGTTGACTCCGGCCGATGGTGTCGCCGACGAAGGTCCGCGACCAGCCGTCGGTGGCCTGCGCCGCCAGGCTGCACACCGACGGCACGACGGTGCGGGGATCGCGGTGGGTGACGACGACCAGCGCGTCGGGGTAGACGGTCAGCAGTTCGTCGAGCGCGAACAGGTGGCTGGGGTTCTTGAGCACCCAGCGTTTGTCGGCATCGGGCAGCCCGATGAGCTGGAGGTTGCGTTTGTGCCGGGTGTACGCGCCGGTCCAGTCGCGGGTGTCGAGCCAGCCGGAGTACGTGGGCAGGTGCGCGAGGCACTCGTAGGACACCGACAGGAACGATTGGCGGAGCAACTGCCAGCACTCCTCGACCTCGCCGGCCGACATGTAGTGCACCCCCATGAACTCGGGGTGTTCCACGTGGTGCTGTGCGAATCCGGCCTCGATGCCCGCGAACACCGGGTTGCCGGCCCAGGTGTCGCGGGGTGGCCGGGGCTGCGGCATCTCCGTCAGCCACATCTCGAGTCCCTGGTGGGCAGGGTCGGCGGTGAGGAGGCGGTGCAGTGCGGTGGTGCCGGTGCGGGGCAGCCCGGTGACGAAGACGGGCCGGGTGATCGCGACGTCCGCGTGCTCGGGGTGTTGCTTCCACGCGGCCTCCGACAACAGGCGTGCGACGAGCGCGCCGCGCAGGAACACCCGCGACATCTTGCTGCCGAGCGGGGTGAGCCGTTCGTCGCGCGCATACGACTCGAGCAGGACGTCGAGGGCCTCCCGGTAGTCGTCGGTTCCGAAGTCGCTCAGCCCGGTCAGGCGGGTCGCGGATTCGTGTAGCGATTCGGCGCTGCCGATCGTGGTGCGCTCGCTCATGTCTCTCCTCCCCGTGCGCACTTCTGGTAGCACCGGCTACCA
>NZ_JAIYEP010000035.1 GCF_020515525.1 Rhodococcus yananensis | reverse complement strand
GACGTCGCCGGCGTCGGGCACGTGCCCGACGCCGGGTCGGAGGATCCGGTACCGGACCTCGAACAGGAGATGCTGGTCCTGTTCCGGCGCATGCGTGGCCTCGTGGGCGTGCGGGCCCGGGCGTTGCACCCGAAACTGGACGCCGCCTGCTACCCGATGATCATGACGCTGCGGCACCGGGACGCGGTGCCGATGGCCGATCTCCTCGTCGAACTCGGTATCGAGAAGTCCACGCTCACGCGGCGGATCGACGCGGCGGCACGACTGGGTCTGGTCGAACGCATTCCGGACCCGCACGATGCGCGGGCACGACTGGTGGCATTGACCGCGGAGGGGCGTGAACGGGTTGCGGCGCTGCAGGCGGCGGAAACCCAGCGGTGGCGCGAACGGCTCGACTCCTGGGAACCGACCGACGTGCGGAATCTCACCGCGCTGCTGATGCGGTTGAGCGCATCGATCGAGGACGACGCGACATGACCGTCACCGGCGGCGGCGCGCCGGACGAGGAATCGGGTGTTCTCTCCCAAGGGAGCGCCGAGGCGATCGTCGAGGCATTGCGGGTACTGGTGCGACGTAGCCGCGCGCTCAACAGCGGATCACGGATCGCCGACACCCTACCGACCTGGCTTGCCGGTCTCCTGGCGCATCTCGAGGTCTCGGACGGCGGCCGGCTCGGGGAACTCGCCGACGGGCTGTGCGTGACGGCCTCCACGCTGAGCCGGCAACTCGCGCACGCGGAGACACTGGGCTATGCGGCTCGCACCCCGGATCCGGACGATCGTCGAGCGGCGAACGTGACCCTCACCGCCGCCGGGGCGGATGCACTCGCCCGGCACCGCGCCGCGCACATCACCCTGCTGAGGCAGGCCATCCCGGACTGGTCGGATGCGGACGCGGCCGACCTGGTCGAGCGGATGATGCGTCTCGCCGATGCGATCGGGCAGGGAACCACGGACGCGGACGACCACCGACCGGCCGCCGGTTAGGCGCGTTTGCGCGCCGACCTCTTCTTCGCAGCCGACTTCTTCGCCGGGGCCGCCGGAGGCCGCGTACGCGAGACGGACGCGCCGGACCCGGTCTCCCGGTCGTCGGCACCCGCGGGGCCACCGGTCGCGGACACAACGCTGCGCTGCAGTGCAGCGACCAGGTCGAGTACCTCGGCGTCGGTGCCCGCCCCGGTCGGTTCGTCGACGTGGAACACCTTCTCGCCTCCGCGGGCCAACGCGTCGTCGATCAGGGCCCGCAGTTCGATCCGGTACTCGTCCCGGTACTCGGCGGGGTCGAAATCGTCCGACATCGATTCCACGAGGGTCTCGGCCATCGCCAGTTCCTTCTCCGAGGGTGTCGGCGCGTCGGCGAGCACCGGGAACTCGGCGGCGCGCACCTCGTCCGGCCACAGCAGTGTCTGCAGCAGCAGCACGCCGTCGAGGCTGCGCAGTGCCGCCAGTCGGGTACGTTGCCGCAGCGTGAAGTACACGAGGGCGGTGCGGTCGATGCGTTCGAGAGTCGCAGCGAGCAGGGCGTAGGCCTTCGGCGAGGCGGAGTCCGGTTCGAGATGGTAGGCCTTCTCGAACAGGATCGGATCGAGTTGTTCGGTGGGGACGAACTGCAGCACGGGAATCTCGTGCTTCTCCGCGGCGGGAAGCTTCTCGAAGTCCTCGTCGGTGAGCACGACCCGTTGTCCGTCCTCCTCGTAGGCACGGTCGATCTCCTGATAGGCGACGACCTCGCCGCATTCGCTGCACACCCGCTGGTATCGGATGCGTCCGCCGTCCTTCGCGTGTACCTGGTGGAACGTGATGTCGTGGCTCTCCGTCGCCGAGTACACCTTCACCGGCACGTTCACGAGCCCGAACGCCAGTGAGCCCTTCCAGATGGACCGCATACCTCCATCCTGCGCGACCGGCGACCGGCCCGTGGCCGACCCGGTGAAAACGGTGAGAGTCGCGCGGCGACTCAGGCGAGCGCGCGGATGAGCGCCCACCGCATCCGCGGCGGCAGCGCACCGAACAGTGCGCGCATCGATGCGGCGGTGCCGCGCAGATCGGTGCGGGCCGACAGATACGCGCGTTGCTGCGGCTCGGGAAGATCGAGGAACGCGGCGAAGAAGGCGGGTACCGCGGCGGGGTCGAGATCCAACAGCACCCGTAGACCGGTGCGGCGCAACGCGGCCACCGCACGGGCGGACGGCGGCCACAGCCACCGAGCGGGGTCGAGACCGGAGCGGACGGCGGCGGCGAGGGGGTCGGCGACGGCGAGGGCGGTGGCCACCGCGTAGCCGGTCGCCGGGTGCATCAGGCCGCCGCGCGCCCCGAACCCGGTCACCGCGCCGTTTCGACGACCGTCGTGCTGCACCGTGAACCGCACCCGTTCGACCGGTGCCGTCGCCGGTACCCGCACACCCCGCGACTCCAGACGAACGGTGAGCCGTCGTTGCAGTTCCGGCAGCGGCAGGGTCGGACGCCCCACCAGACACGTCTCCTCGAGCAGCACCCGGTCACCGCCGAGCGGCATCGCGTACAGGAAGGACGGTGTGTCGTGCGTGCCGGTGCCGTTGTCGCGCCGCCAGTCCATGAACCAGGCAGCGTGTCCGTCGAGTGCTCCGGCCGCGGTGGTCGCGTCGGTGATCACCCCGAACGCCGACTGCTGTGCACGATCGGGAGACAGGGGGAGGCCGCGGGCGTCGACGACGTGTTTCGCGCGGAGGACACCGTGGCCGTCGACGAGCACCTCGCCGCGACCGAGGGAGGTGACACGACCGGTCACCACCGTCACGTCGTCGAGGCTCAGCGCGTCCTGCACCGCACCGGTGTCGAGGATGCGATACGGCCGGTCGAGGAGGTGCATGTGGGTGGTGAAGGCGGCCGGCTTCGCGACCGTTGCCGCGACGGTGTGTCCGGGCAGCCACTCGGGGAGTTCGTCGGCCCACGCGCCGTAGGTGGCCGTCCACCGGCGTCCCGGGACGGGATCCACCGCGACCACCGACAGTCCGGCGTGCGCGCAGCGGGCGGCCAGGGCCCGGCCGGCGGGGCCGAGTCCGGCGACGAGGACATCGGTGGCCGGGACGGTCATGCGCGCCAGCGTAGGCGGTGCGTGCCCGCGGGTAGCGGATCTCACGTCGTGCCGCAGCGAGTCGGTCGGTAAAATAGGTGGTTCGTGTGCCTGCCGCCCGGCATCCTGGCATCACCACATCGATCGATCGAGGAGTTCGCCGCGTGATCACCGCCACCGACCTGGAAGTCCGCGCCGGCGTGCGGACGCTGCTCACCGCGCCCGGGTCGGCGTTGCGGGTGCAGGGCGGCGACCGCATCGGGTTGGTCGGACGCAACGGCGCGGGCAAGACCACCACCTTGCGCATCCTGGCGGGTGAGGGGGAGCCGTACGCGGGAACGGTCCTGCGGTCCGGGGACCTCGGCTACCTGCCGCAGGATCCGAAGGAAGGCAATCTCGACGTGCTGGCGAAGGATCGTGTGTTGTCGGCGCGGGGCCTCGACGAGATCATGCGCGGAATGGAGAAGCAGCAGGCGTTGATGGCCGAGTCCGTCGACGAGAAGATCCGCGATCGTGCGGTCCGCAAGTACGGGTCGCTCGAAGAACGGTTCGCGTCGCTCGGCGGGTACGTCGCCGAGTCGGAGGCGGCACGGATCTGCCACAGTCTCGGGTTGCCGGACCGTGTCCTCGGTCAGGCCCTCCACACACTCTCGGGTGGTCAGCGTCGTCGAGTGGAACTCGCCCGCATCCTGTTCGCGGCGTCCGACGGCTCCGGCGGCAAGTCGAACACCACGTTGCTGCTCGACGAACCGACGAACCATCTCGATGCCGACTCGATCACGTGGCTGCGCGGGTTCCTGCAGAACCACGACGGCGGTCTGATCGTGATCAGCCACGACGTGGACCTGCTCGCGGACGTCGTGAACAAGGTGTGGTTCCTCGACGCGGTGCGCGGCGAGGCGGACATCTACAACATGGGTTGGAAGAAGTACCTCGACGCGCGGGCCACCGACGAGGCACGGCGCCGCCGCGAGCGCGCCAACGCGGAGAAGAAGGCGTCGGCGTTGCAGAAGCAGGCGGCGAAACTCGGTGCGAAGGCGACGAAGGCCACCGCCGCGCAGAACATGGCCAAGCGCGCCGAGAAACTCCTCGCGGATCTCGACGAGGTGCGGGTGGCCGACAAGGTCGCGAAGATCCGGTTCCCGACGCCCGCGGCGTGCGGCAAGACCCCCCTGATGGCGAAGGAACTGACGAAGGTCTACGGATCGCTGGAGATCTTCACCGGCGTGGATCTCGCGATCGACCGGGGCAGCCGTGTGGTGGTGCTCGGACTCAACGGCGCCGGTAAGACGACACTGCTGCGTCTCCTCGCGGGCGTCGAACAACCGGACCTCGGTGAACTCGTGCCCGGACACGGATCGAAGGTCGGCTACTTCGCTCAGGAGCACGACACGATCGACGACACTGCGACGGTGTGGGAGAACATCCGGCACGCCGCACCGGACGCGGGGGAGCAGGACCTGCGCGGTCTGCTGGGCGCGTTCATGTTCACCGGACCCCAGCTCGATCAGCCCGCCGGAACACTGTCCGGCGGTGAGAAGACCCGGCTCGCGCTGGCCGGGCTGGTGTCGTCGGCCGCGAACGTGTTGCTGCTCGACGAACCGACCAACAACCTCGATCCGGTCTCGCGTGAACAGGTGCTCGATGCGCTGCGCAGTTACGAGGGTGCCGTGGTGCTGGTGACCCACGACCCGGGGGCGGCGGAGGCGTTGAACCCGGAGCGGGTCATCCTGCTGCCCGACGGCACCGAGGACCACTGGTCCCAGGAATACCTGGAGCTGATCCAGCTGGCGTGACGGGGATCGGCTCGGCCGATCCGCTCCGGACCATGGTGCCGTCCACTAGCCTGGGTGCCGGGGTCTTGTCTCGGTGACAGGAGGATGCGATGGCGCGTAACTCGGAGCGGGACGAGAGTCAGTTCCCGAAGGGAAGTCGGGTCACGGGCGAGTCGAGGAACCGCCTGCAGGAAGAATTGAAGCGGCGGTACGAGGCGGGTGCGAGCATCCGGACGCTGGCGCAGGAGATGGGTCGATCGTACGGCTTCGTCCACAATGTACTGGTCGAGTCCCAGGTGCGATTGCGTGGGCGTGGCGGACCGAATCGGCGCCGCGCGACGTCGGCGCAGAAGACCGCCGGCTGAACCCGGCGACCGTGCGACACGCACGAGTCAGTCGCGTCGGCGCACCGAGTCCTCGACGAGGTCGAGAACCAGGGCGAGATCCTTCTCGGCGTGCCCCGACGCGAGTCGTGCGATGAGCCCGTCGAGCACCAGATCGAGGTAGCCGACGAGCACCGCGGTGGGCAGGTCGTCGCGGAGTCGCCCGGCCTCCCGCTGCCGTTCGAGGCGGCCGACGGTCGCCTCGGTCAGCTCCGCGGAGTGCTGGGTCCAGGCCTTCGCGAACTCCGGATCGGTCCGCAGCCTGCGGGTGATCTCCAGTCGTGTGCCGAGCCAGTCGAACTGCTCGGGGGACGAGAGCATGTCGCGCATGACCTGCACCAGTCCTTCGGTGGCCGCGACATCGGCCATGCGCTTGGCGTCTTCCTGCGCGAGCGCGAGGAACAGCCCGTCCTTGTCCTTGAAGTGGTGGAAGATCGCGCCCCGGGACAGCCCCGTGGCGTCTTCGAGTCGGCGCACGGTGGCGCCGTCGTAGCCGTACTCGGCGAAGCAACGCCGCGCGCCGTCGAGGATCTGCGCGCGCCGCGCCGCGAGGTGGTCCTCACTGACCTTGGGCACTGGGCCGGTCCTTTCGACAGTGGCACGGGTGGGCCGACGGAAGGTGGGAGGGTGTGCGGCGGGCCCGAGACGAGAGTCGCCCCGGGCCCGCCGTCCCACCTGACAGTGGCCGGACGGCCACGTTCTACCGTCAGCCGCGGATCATGTTGCGCAGCACGTACTGCAGGATGCCGTCGTTGCGGTAGTAATCGGCCTCACCGGGGGTGTCGATCCGGACCACGGCGTCGAAGACGACCTTCTCGCCGTCCTCCTTCGTCGCGGTGACCTTGACGGTCTTCGGGGTGACGCCCTCGTTGAGCTTGGTCAGACCCTCGATGTCGAAGGTCTCGGTGCCGGTCAGGCCCAGCGTCTTGGCGTTCTCGCCGGCCGGGAACTGCAGCGGAACCACGCCCATGCCGATGAGGTTCGAGCGGTGGATGCGCTCGAACGACTCGGTGATGACGGCCTTGACGCCGAGCAGGCGGGTGCCCTTGGCAGCCCAGTCGCGCGACGAACCCGAGCCGTACTCCTTGCCGCCGAGGACGACCAGCGGGATGCCGGCGTTCCGGTAGTTCTCCGATGCATCGTAGATGAACGACTGCGGTCCACCCTCGAGGGTGAAGTCGCGGGTGTAGCCACCGGACACGCCGTCGAGCAGCTGGTTCTGCAGGCGGATGTTCGCGAACGTGCCGCGGACCATCACCTCGTGGTTGCCGCGCCGCGAACCGAGCGAGTTGTAGTCCTTGCGCTCGACACCGTGCGAATCGAGGTACTGCGCAGCCGGGGTACCGGGCTTGATCGGGCCGGCCGGGCTGATGTGGTCCGTGGTGACCGAGTCGCCGAGCAACGCGAGGACGCGGGCGCCCTTGATGTCGGTGACGGCCTGCGGCTCGAGCGGCATACCGTCGAAGTACGGTGCCTTACGCACGTACGTCGAGTCGTCGCTCCACGCGAAGGTGTCGCCCTCGGGGGTCTCGAGGTTCTGCCAACGCTCGTCGCCCTTGAACACGTCCGCGTAGGACTTGCGGAACATGTCGCCGCTGATCGCCGACTTGATGGTGTCGTCGATCTCCTGCGCGGACGGCCAGATGTCCTTGAGGAACACGTCGTTGCCGTCGGTGTCCTGGCCCAGCGGATCGGTTTCGAAGTCGAAGTCCATGGTGCCCGCGAGTGCGTACGCGATGACCAGCGGCGGCGACGCCAGGTAGTTCATCTTGACGTCGGGGGAGATGCGGCCTTCGAAGTTGCGGTTGCCGGAGAGCACCGCGGTGACCGACAGGTCGTTGTCGTTGACAGCCTTCGAGATGTCCTCGGGCAGCGGACCGGTGTTGCCGATGCACGTGGTGCAGCCGAAACCGCCGAGGTAGAAGCCGAGCTTCTCGAGGTACGGCCACAGGCCGGCCTTCTCGTAGTAGTCGTTGACGACCTGCGAGCCCGGAGCCATGTTGGTCTTGACCCACGGCTTGGTGGACAGGCCCTTCTCGACCGCGTTGCGGGCGAGCAGCGCGGCACCGAGCATCACCGACGGGTTCGACGTGTTGGTGCACGAGGTGATGCCCGCGACCACGACGGCACCGTGATCGAGGACGAAGTCACCGCGCTCGGCGGAGCTCACGCGCACCGGGTTGGTGGGACGACCGTCGGCGCCGTTCGCCGCGGACAGCACGTCCACGGCTCCGTCGTCGGCGAAGGTCAGCTCCGCCGGGTCGCTCGCCGGGAACGACTCCTCGACGGCCTCGTCGAGCTTGGTGTGCGCGACCGGCAGCTGCTCCTCGACGTAGTTGTGGATGTCCTTGCGGAAGGCGATCTTCGACTCCGACAGCAGGATACGGTCCTGCGGGCGCTTCGGACCGGCGATCGACGGGACGACCGTGCTCAGGTCCAGTTCGAGGTACTCGGAGAACGCGGGTTCGCGGTCCGCGTCGTGCCACATGCCCTGTTCCTTGGCGTACGCCTCGACGAGGGCGAGTTGCTCGTCGTCGCGTCCGGTCAGGCGCAGGTAGTTGATGGTCTCCTCGTCGATCGGGAAGATCGCGGCGGTGGAACCGAACTCGGGGCTCATGTTGCCGAGCGTGGCGCGGTTCGCGAGCGGAACCTCGGCCACGCCCTTGCCGTAGAACTCGACGAACTTGCCGACCACGCCGTGCTTGCGGAGCATGTCGGTGACGGTGAGCACGACGTCGGTGGCGGTCACGCCGGGCTGGATCTCACCGGTGAGCTTGAAGCCGACGACGCGCGGGATGAGCATGGAGACCGGCTGGCCGAGCATCGCGGCCTCGGCCTCGATGCCGCCGACGCCCCAGCCGAGCACACCCAGACCGTTGACCATCGTGGTGTGCGAGTCGGTGCCGACGCACGTGTCGGGGTAGGCCTGGCCGTTCCGGACCATGACGGTGCGCGCCAGGTACTCGATGTTGACCTGGTGGACGATGCCCATGCCCGGGGGGACGACCTTGAAGTCGTCGAACGCGCCCTGGCCCCAGCGCAGGAACTGGTAGCGCTCGCCGTTGCGCTGGTACTCGAGGTCGACGTTCAGCTCGAGCGCGTCGGCGCGGCCGAAGAAGTCGAGGATCACCGAGTGGTCGATGACCATCTCGGCGGGGGAGAGCGGATTGACCTTGTTCGGGTCGCCGCCGAGGGTGGTGACGGCCTCGCGCATGGTCGCGAGGTCGACGACACAGGGCACACCGGTGAAGTCCTGCATGATCACGCGGGCCGGCGTGAACTGGATCTCGACGCTCGGGTCGGCCGAAGGATCCCAGTTCGCGATCGCGCGGATGTGGTCGGCGGTGATGTTGGCGCCGTCCTCGGTGCGCAACAGGTTCTCCGCCAGAACCTTCAGGGAGTAGGGGAGTTTCTCGGTGCCGGGAACAGCGGACAGGCGGAAGATCTCGTACGAGTTGTCTCCGACCTGCAGCGTGCCCTTGGCGCCGAACGAATCAATACTGGTGCTCACGTCACAGCTCCACTCGTCGTTACGGCTCGCCGCCGACGGGGCTGTGTCGACGGCTCAAGCGAGGCACACGACGTCGACCGGTGGGATTCCGGTGAATACCGTCGCGGCGTCTCGTACCGAGTCTAACAGTACGCTTGTCCTACATAACCCCGGGCGTGAAGATCCGGCCGAGGCGGCATTCCGGAGCACGCGGACCGGAGGCGCATCGCGTAGGGTGCGGTGGTGCCGTGCGCGCGGCGCGATCCCGATTCCCGCACCACCGGAGAGACCCGACAGAATTGACTGCGCCACTGCCACGCATTCCCGGGCCCTCGGCCACCGACCTCCCGGCAGGCGTCAGCGTCGAGACGATACTGGCCGATCTCGCCGACGATCACGTGTCCGCGCCCGAGCAGTACGTCGGCGACATCGCCGCGCAGGTGCAGCGGGCCCGCGACAACGGATTCGATCTGAGTGTCGTGGTGCTCGACGCGAACCCGCGGATCGACACCCAACTCCGAGATCTGGCGACCGAGGTCGTGTCCGAGGACGGGGGCACCGTCCTCGTGCTCAGCCCCTCGTGGGTCGGCTCGTTCAGCGACACCGTGGACCGCGTCGACCTCGAGGCCGCGCAGGACCGCACCTACACCGGCAACCCGGTCGTGTCGACGACCAACTTCGTCGACTCGCTCGTCGAACCCTCTCCGCCGTGGACCCTGATGACCCTCCTGTTGATCGCCGTCGTGGCGGTCGCGGGTGCGGCGACCTGGTGGGCGAAGTTCCGCCGCGGGCCCGAGGGGGGCCCACACGCGGCTGCACCGCACGCCGAGGATCCCTCGACGATCGTCGCCGAGGATCCCGCCGATCGCTGACCCGGTACAGGGACTTTGCGTGTGAATTCACCGAGACCCGTGCAGCCCCCCCACGCCGTGTCGTACGGTGCACATGGCGCTCTTGGGGAAGGAGTGTCACAACCCGAGTCGTGGGAACGCTGAGTCACGACCGGAACGGCACCGTCAGCGATGCACCGCGGGTCACCCGCGGCAGATTTCGGCGTCCGCAGATCCTTTCCCGAGCGGCGAAGGCCGGCCCGATGCCGGGCCGGCGCGACCGAGGGAGAGCGACTGTGCGTACGTTCGGCTTTCGCGGAGGAATTCGGCGGGACCATGCTCCCGCCGCATCGACCCGAACGTTCGCGGGCCCGGCCGCACCGGGTGGTGGGACGTCCGTGCGGCGAGCACGATCACACGCACCCCGATGGTTCGTCGGGATCGGTCTGCTCACCGTCGTCGCCGTCGGCCTCGGATCGACCGCGGCAGCGGCACCCCCGGTCAACCCGAGTGACGCCGAACTCGAGGCCGCGGATTCGGCGGTCGACGCCGGACTCGACCGGGTGGGTCGACTCGTCCTCGAAATCGCCGGCGCCGATCAGCAACTCGCCGAACTGGACGATCAGGTCGCGATCAAGCGCGAAGACGTCAATCGAGCTCTCGTCGATCTGCAGAACGCCCGCACCGCCGCCGACGCCGCCGCGGCGGCGGTCGTCGAATCAGAACGGGCGCTGCGCGACGCGGGACACCGCATCAGCGACGCCCAGCACGACTTCGACGGTTTCGCCCGCGACAGCTACGTCCGCGGCGTCAACGGGGCCTCGCTCGGGATGTTCCTCGCCACCGACGGTCCCGGCGACCTCCTGGACCGCGCGCAGGTGATGCGGTTGCTGTCGTCCGGGCGGCAGGCCGTGCTCGACGCACTCGAACGAGCACGCACGGCCGAGGTCAACAGCAATTCGCGGGCGCGGGCCGCGAAGGTTGCAGCCGACGAGGCGGCCGCCGCGGCCGAGCAGCGCAGGGCCGACGCCGAGGCGGCGATCGCCGTCGCCCGCGCAGCACTCGACGCGCAGGCCGCCGAGAAGCAGCGGATCGAGCAGGAGCGGGAGCGGGCACAGGACGAGCTCGCGGCCGCCCGCACCACCGTCGCCGGACTCGCGGATCAGCGCGCTGAGTTCGTCGCATGGGAGGAACAGCGCCGCGCACAGGAGGCGGCCGAGGCCGCTGCGGCCGACGCGGCGCGTGCCGCTGCCGCCGAGGCCGCGGTGCGTGTCGCCGCCGACGCCGCCGCCCGCGCCCGCGCTGCCGAACTCGCCGACGGCCGGCGTGCGCACACCGAACTCGAGGCCCCCGATCCGCCCGCCACTCCGTCGATCGGGGGGACGGCTCCCGTCGACACCGGGGCCGATCCGACCACCGAGGACGCGGGTGGTGCCGACGACGGGATTCTGGTACCCGACATCGAACTGGACCTCGACTTCGACCGTCGTGGATCGGACGGTCCGGGCACACGCACCGGCCCGCATTCGACGCCGCGCACCACACCGCGGCCCACACTCACAGGTGCCGCCGCGATCGAGACCGTGATCGACCGCGGCCTGTCCCAGATCGGTGTGCCCTACGCGTGGGGAGGCGGCGACGAGAACGGTCCCACACTGGGTATCCGCGACGGCGGCGTCGCCGACACCTACCGCGATTTCGAGAAGGTCGGCTTCGATTGTTCCGGCCTGATGATCTACGCCTTCGCCGGTATCGGGATCTCCCTGCCGCACTACACCGGATACCAGTACACGGCGGGCACCCAGATTCCGTCGGCCGAGATGAAGCGCGGCGACATGATCTTCTACGGTCCGAACGCCAGCCGGCACGTCGCCCTGTATCTCGGCGACGGCACGATGCTCGAGGCGCCGCAGTCGGGTTCGCACGTGAAGATCTCGCCGGTACGCTGGGACGGAATGACGCCGTACGTGGTGCGCATGGTGTCGTGACGGCCGTTCCGAGGTCGCCTCGGCGCTGCGGGCACGACACGGGGATTCGGCACCTGCAATAGTAGGTCCGGTAGGAGTAGTCCAGCGGAGCAACAGGCGAAAGCGGTGGATTCTTGGTGACCTCACGTGAGGGTGGGACGTCGGGCACGACCGGACCTCGGGCGCAGGGAGGCGCCCGGGCCGGAGAAGGGACCGGCAGCGTCCAGGCGGATCAGCGGCCCGGTGGCGCATCCGTCCCGGCACAACAACCGGGTACTGCGGGAGCGAGGACTGCGGGGGGACCGGCATCGGGCAACGGCAACGGGCCCGTGAACACGTCGAAGAGCGCTGCGCCGGCCGCGGATGCCCCGCGCGATCTCGGGCAGGATGTGCGGCTGCTAGAAAAGGCCGTGTACGAGGTCAAAAGGGTCATCGTCGGCCAGGATCTGCTCGTCGAACGGATGCTCGTCGGTGTCCTCGCCAAAGGGCACGTCCTGCTCGAGGGCGTGCCCGGTGTCGCCAAGACCCTCGCGGTCGAGACGTTCGCCAAGGTCGTCGGAGGCAGCTTCTCGCGTGTGCAGTTCACGCCGGATCTCGTGCCCACAGACCTGGTGGGTACCCGCATCTACCGGCAGGGCCGGGAGGAATTCGACACCGAGCTCGGTCCTGTCGTCGCGAACTTCGTGCTCGCAGACGAGATCAACCGCGCCCCCGCGAAGGTGCAGTCGGCGCTGCTCGAGGTGATGGCGGAACGGCACGTGACGATCGGTGGGAAGACCTTCCCGATGCCGGAACCGTTCCTGGTGATGGCCACGCAGAATCCGATCGAGAACGAAGGGGTCTATCCACTGCCGGAAGCCCAGCGGGACCGCTTCCTGTTCAAGGTGCTCGTCGACTACCCCAGCGTCGAGGAGGAACGCGAGATCGTCTACCGCATGGGCGTGGCCGCCCCCGAACCGAAGCAGGTCCTCGGCAACGACGACCTGATCCGGTTGCAGCGTGTCGCCTCCCGCGTGTTCGTGCACCACGCACTCGTCGACTACGTCGTGCGCGTGATCTTCGCGACCCGTGCCCCGGCAGAACTCGGGCTCGACGACGTGCGGGGCTGGATAGCGTACGGGGCGTCCCCGCGCGCAACCCTCGGGATCATTTCCGCGGCCCGCGCCCTCGCACTCGTGCGTGGCCGCGACTATGTGGTGCCCCAGGACGTCCTCGACGTCATCCCCGACGTGCTGCGGCACCGGCTCGTGCTGTCGTACGACGCGCTCGCCGACGACGTCTCACCCGACCACATCATCACCCGGATCCTGCAGACCGTCGGTCTGCCGCAGGTCGCTCCGCAGGTCACGACGCCGCCGCCCGCAGCTCCGCGGGTTCCCGCGGCGGCCGGTGCACCGGCCGCCGGGCCCGAGGCAGGTGCGGCACCGCGGTGAGCGAACGCGACTCCGCGTCGCCGCCGTCGTTCCGGTCCGGCCGACTGACCGATCCCGCGCTCACCGCGGCGCTGCGCACCCTCGAACTGACGGTGCGGCGCCGACTCGACGGTGTTCTGCACGGTGATCATCTCGGCCTGATCCCCGGACCCGGATCGGAACCCGGCGACGCCCGCGAATACCAACCCGGCGACGACGTCCGGCAGATGGACTGGTCGGTCACCGCCCGCACCACGCACCCGCACGTGCGGCAGACCGTCGCCGACCGGGAACTCGAGACCTGGCTGGCAGTCGACCTGTCCGCCAGCCTCGACTTCGGCACGGGGACGTGCGAGAAGCGGGACCTGGCGGTGGCGGCGGTCGCCGCAATCGCGCATCTGACCAGTGGAGGCGGCAACCGGATCGGCGCGGTCGTGTCCACCGGTCGCGACACCGTCCGGATCCCCGCGCGCGGGGGGCGTCTCTACGCGCAGTCGCTGCTGCGCACCGTCGCAACGGCTCCGCACGCGCCCGACGGCACCCGCGGTGACCTCGCCGGACTCGTGGATTCGCTGCGCCGGCCGGAGCGGCGCCGCGGGCTGATCGTCGTCATCAGCGACTTCCTCGGACCACTCGACTGGGAGCGGCCGCTGCGGGCACTGTCCGGACGGCACGACCTGCTCGCCGTCGAGGTCCTCGACCGACGTGATCTCGAACTGCCCGACCTCGGGGACGTGGTCCTGCACGATCCGGAGACCGGCCGTACGCGGGAGTTCACCACCACCCCTCGGTTGCGTGCCGACTATGCCCATGCCGCCGCGCAGCAGCGCGCCGCGGTGCAGCAGGCACTGCGCCACTGTGGTGCACCGCTGCTGACGCTGCGCACCGACCGTGACTGGATCGCCGACATCGTTCGATTCGTCGTGGCGCGTCGACACAGTTTCGGTGCACCGCGCGCCGGTCGCGCGGCAGGACGGGGGACACGATGAGCCTCTCCGGGTTCGCATCACCGTGGTGGTTGCTGTTCCTGATCGTCGTCGCTGCGCTCGGCGTCGCCTACGTCGTCGTGCAACGCCGCCGTCTCGCCCACACTCTGCGGTTCACGAACTTCGAACTGCTCGACAAGGTGGCCCCCGACCGCCCCGGGCGGAGCCGACACGTGCCGGTTGCGCTGCTTCTGGTCGGACTGGCGCTGCTCACCGTGGCGCTGGCCGGACCGACCGCCGAGCAGCGGGTGCCCCGCAATCGCGCGACCGTGGTCCTGGCCATCGACGTGTCGCTGTCGATGGAGTCCACCGACATCGAACCGTCACGACTGGCGGCCGCGCAGGAGGCGGCGAAGGACTTCGCGGACGGGCTGACGCCCGGCATCAACCTGGGGCTCGTCGCGTTCTCCGGTACCGCGTCGGTGCTGGTGTCACCGACCACCAACCGGGCAGCCACCAAGACCGCCATCGACCAGCTGCAACTGAGCGAACGCACCGCGACCGGCGAGGCGATCTTCACCTCCATGCAGGCCATAGACACGCTCGCCGCGGTCCTCGGCGGCGGTGACCAGGCGCCTCCGGCGAGGATCGTGCTGCTCTCCGACGGCAAACAGACCGTCCCGGAATCCCCCGACGATCCGCGTGGTGGGTTCACCGCCGCGCGGCAGGCCGCCGACAAGGGCATCCCCGTCTCGACGATCTCGTTCGGTACCCAGTACGGCACCGTCACCATCGAGGACGAACGGATCGCGGTGCCCGTCGACGATCCGTCCCTCGAGGAGATCGCGAACCTCTCCGGTGGCTCGTTCTTCACCGCCTCGAGCCTCGAGGAACTGCACGGTGCCTACGACACCCTCGAAGAACAGATCGGGTTCGAAACAACCCGGGGCGACGCCAGCCGGCCCTGGCTGCTGCTCGGTGTCCTCGCCGTCACCGGTGGGCTCGTCGCCGCGATGGTGCTGCGTCAGCGCCTGCCCTGACGGGTGACTGTGGCCGCCACCGACACCCTGTCCGTTCCCGTACCCACACCAGATAGGTTTGTCCGCATGACTGAAGCCCCCAGTTCCACCGCGCCGTCACGGAGTGCTGCCCCGCGCTCGGTGCTCGTCACCGGCGGCAACCGCGGTATCGGCCTGGCCGTTGCGCGGCGTCTACAGGCCGACGGCCACAAGGTCGCCGTCACCCACCGCGGGTCCGGCGTCCCCGACGACCTGTTCGGCGTCCGCTGCGATGTCACCGATTCCGATTCCGTCGACCGCGCCTTCGCCGAGGTCGAAGAACACCAGGGCGCAGTCGAGGTGCTCGTCGCGAACGCGGGGATCACCGACGACACGCTGCTGATGCGCATGACCGAGGACCAGTTCAGCAGCGTCCTCGACGCCAACCTCACCGGCGCGTTCCGCTGCGCGAAGCGGGCCAACCGGGCGATGCTCCGCGGCCGCTGGGGTCGCATGATCTTCCTCGGTTCCGTCGTCGGGCTCGCCGGCCAGGCCGGGCAGATCAACTACGCCGCATCGAAGGCCGGTGTGGTCGGACTCGCCCGTTCGGTCACCCGTGAACTCGGTTCCCGTTCGATCACCGCGAACGTCGTCGCGCCCGGATTCATCGAAACCGACATGACCGCCGAACTGTCCGACGATCTGCGCGACACCGCGAAGAAGTTCATTCCGCTGCAGCGTCTCGGGAAGCCGGAGGACGTCGCCGCGGTCGTCAGCTTCCTGGCGTCCGACGACTCCGCCTACGTGTCGGGTGCGGTGATCCCCGTGGACGGCGGCATGGGCATGGGCCACTGACCGTCCGCGAATCCGGACCGAATCCGATACTCACCGAAGGACTTCCACACTCATGGGCGGACTGCTCGACGGCAAGACCATCCTCGTCACCGGCATCATCACCGACGCCTCCATCGCCTTCCACACCGCGAAGGTCGCGCAGGAACAGGGCGCCAAGGTGATCATCACCGGTTTCGACCGGCTCCGACTGATCGACCGGATCGCGCAGCGGCTCCCGCAGCCGGTGCCCCCCGCGATCGAACTGAACGTGCAGGATCCCGAGCATCTGGCGACCCTCGCCGACCGGGTTCGTGAACACGCACCCGACGGCATCGACGGCGTGGTGCACTCGATCGCGTTCTCCCCGCGGTCCGGGCTCGGCAGCCCCTTCCTCGACGCCCCGTGGTCGGACATCTCCGCCGCCATCGAGATCTCCGCCTACTCGTATGCGTCGCTGGCGAAGGCGCTGTTGCCCGTTCTGACCGACGGTTCGGCGATCGTCGGCATGGATTTCGATCCGTCGCGTGCCATGCCGTTCTACAACTGGATGGGCGTGTCCAAGGCGACCCTCGAGGCCGTCAACCGGTACGTGGCGAAGGAGGTCGGGCCGCACGGTGTGCGTTCGAATCTCGTGTCCGCGGGGCCGATCAAGACCCTTGCGGCCAAAGCCATCGCCGGTGATGCTACCGGTCCGGGTGCCGAGATGAACCGCCTCAACGAGGGGTGGGCGGCCGCGTCACCGATCGGCTGGGACGTCGACGATCCGACGCCGGTCGCAAAGACCGTCTGCACGATGTTGTCCGACTGGATGCCGGGAACCACGGGGTCGATCGTCTACGTCGACGGTGGTTTCCATTCGCAGGTCCCGTTCGGCATCTGACCAGGAGCGCACCCGTGACGGAACACACCCCCGAACCCTTCGACGCGCTGATGGTGCTGTCGTTCGGTGGCCCCGAGGGCCCCGACGACGTCCGGCCGTTCCTCGAGAACGTCACCCGAGGGCGCGGTGTGCCTCCGGAACGCCTCGACGAGGTGGCCCAGCACTATCTGCACTTCGGGGGTGTGTCCCCGATCAATGCCCTCAACCGGGCGATCATCGAAGCTGTGCGCACCGAATTCGATGCGCACGGAATCGATCTGCCGATCTACTTCGGCAACCGCAACTGGCATCCGTTCGTCGAGGACACCGTCGCGGAGATGGCAGGTGACGGTGTGCGCAACGCGCTCGTGTTCGCCACATCCGCGTGGGGCGGCTACTCCGGATGCCGCCAGTACCACGAGGATCTCGCCCGGGCCCGCGACACCGTCGGCGCGGAGGCTCCCGCGCTGACGAAACTGCGCCAGTTCTACGATCATCCGCTTGCCGTCGCGGCGGCCGCCGACGCGATCACCGCGGCCCGCGCGGACCTTCCCGACGACGTGCGGGACGGGGCTCGGGTCGTGTTCACCGCACACTCGATCCCGATCCGTGCCGACGCCGCCGACGGACCCACCGATCTCGGAGGGAACCTCTACAGCCGTCAGGTCGGCGAGGCCTGTGCGCTCGTGGCTGCCGCCGCCGGGGTCGACGACTACGACCGGGTGTGGCAGTCCCGATCGGGGCCGCCGCAGGTCCCGTGGCTCGAACCGGACATCGTCGACCACCTCGACGATTTGCACGCGCGCGGTGTCGAGGCGGTCATCGTGGTGCCCATCGGCTTCGTCTCCGATCACCTCGAGGTGGTGTGGGACCTCGACACCGAAGCCCGCGACCACGCCGCCGCACTCGGCATGGGATACGTGCGGGCCGCGACCATCGGTACCGATCCCCGGTTCGCGCAACTCGTGCGCGTACTGGTGCAGGAGATGACCGACGGTGCGTCCGCACAGCGACTCGGCGCGCTGCCGATGCTCGGTGTCACCGACGACGGTCGCGCCGCCGCGTGCTGCACTCTTCCGGTGTCGCGGTGAGACGGGTGCTCACCCGTCGATGACCGTCGGCCAGCCCGGGCCGGCCGGTTCGACGACCGGAGGTATCCGGACCGGAGGGTTCCGGTATGCGCGGAGATCGAACGGCGGATCGTTCAGGCACCGCGTGCGCGGCGACTCCGGATCGGTGCGCATGTCGTTGAACCGCTGCACATCCCACCCGTCGAACACATTCCACGTCGGATACGGCAGCCGGTGCTGCGGGTCGATTGCGGGACTGTTCGGTGTGGCCGGGTCGGTGCGCGTGACATACATCGAGTCGTAGTAGGCCGTTCGGCGGATACGCCACTCGCCGGTGTCGGAATTCTCCTCCGGCCGGCCGGAGTAGTCGAAGCACACTCCGACCCGCGTAGACGGTCGGCCCTCGAAATCCGTGTCGGGTTCCACGTCGAACACGTGCAGATTCACTGTGCCGCGCTGTGGAGCGGGATCCGAATCGGGGTCGATGAAGTCGTCGAATCCCGTGTAGACAGCGTCCTTGTCCTTGGTGCGGAGCCACGCGTCCAGGCTTTCGACGTACGCGCGGACCACCTGCATCTCCGGCGATTCGAGATCGATGTCGCCCTCGGCGAACCACCGATACGACGCCACCGCGGCGTCGCCGCCGAGCGTCGCATACGGATCGGGTTCGGGCGTGGTGCCGCACCCGGTCGCGACCGCGACGATCAGCGCGGCGACGACGGTCGCGCGCGCTCCGGTGTTGTGTCGGACGTGGATCACGGTGGTACCTCCGTTGCGATGGCGTCGGCCGCGTGGGGAGTGAGGTGTCATCGCGGCTGCTGGTCTGCGGGTGTGTCGACTGCGACGGGCCAGCCGGGATGGAAGGGTTCGACCGGGGGAGGGATCGGGGTAGAGAGGCGATCGGGGTTGAAGTGCTTCATTTCGAGGGCGCACCGGGTTCCGGGTATGTCTTCTTCCAGATGGCGGTAGTCGGTCGCCCAGTGTGCATTCCATCCAGTGAAGACGTCCCAGGTGGGGTACGGCAGGCGGCGGGTGTGATCGAGTTCGGGTCGGACGGGTTGTGTGCGGTCGTCCCGGGTGACGACGACTCCGACATTGAAACCGGTTTCGACCGGTACCCATGTCCCGGGCGTCTTCTCGATCGCGCGCGCCGACAGGTCGTAGCAGACGGTGACGCGGGTGGCGGGGTCTCCGTTGTCGTCGGTGATGGGTTCGACGCCGTAGATGTGCAGGTATGTGGTGCCGATACGAGGTGGGATGTGGACGCTGATGCCCTGGTATGTCTTGCCGGGGTAGCCGGGGTAGACGGAGAGGTGGTCCTCGGTGCGTCCCCAGGCGTCCTGGCTTTCGGTGAAGGCGCGGGCGACCTGGACTTCGGGTGAGTCGAGGTCGATTCCCGGCTCGGCGGTCCAGCGATAGGTGACCTGTCGTGCGTATTCGGCGTGTACCGAATGGGGGTCGGTCACCGGCGACGTCTGCGTCGGCGGGTCGGCCGAGCTGCACGAGGTCAGGAGAAGACATGTGAGAAGCAGTGCAGCGCGGCGCAGGTGGGGTGCACTGTCGTATCGAGGGTGAGGTGTCATCGCGGCTGCTGGTCTGCGGGTGTGTCGACTGCGACGGGCCAGCCGGGATGGAAGGGTTCGACCGGGGGAGGGATCGGGGTAGAGAGGCGATCGGGGTTGAAGTGCTTCATTTCGAGGGCGCACCGGGTTCTGGTTACGGTCGCTTCCGAACGATGGCGGCCGGTCGCCCAGTGTGCATTCCATCCAGTGAAGACGTCCCAGGTGGGGTACGGCAGGCGGCGGGTGTGATCGAGTTCGGGTCGGACGGGTTGTGTGCGGTCGTCCCGGGTGACGATCACGGCGACATTGAAGCCGGTTTCGGCCGGTACCCATGTCCCGGGCGTCTTCTCGATCGCGCGCGTCGATTTGTCGTAGCAGACGGTGACGCGGGTGGCGGGGTCTCCGTTGTCGTCGGTGATGGGTTCGACGCCGTAGATGTGCAGGTATGTGGTGCCGATACGAGGTGGGATGTGGACGCTGATGCCCTGGTATGTCTTACCGGGGTAGCCGGGGTAGACGGAGAGGTGGTCCTCGGTGCGTCCCCAGGCGTCCTGGCTTTCGGTGAAGGCGCGGGCGACCTGGACTTCGGGTGATTCGAGGTCGATTCCCGGCTCGGCGGTCCAGCGATAGGTGACCTGTCGTGCGTATTCGGCGTGTACCGAATGGGGGTCGGTCACCGGCGGCGTCTGCGTCGGCGGGTCGGCCGAGCTGCACGAGGTCAGGAGAAGACATGTGAGAAGCAGTGCAGCGCGGCGCAGGCGGGGCGCACTGTCGTATCGAGGGTGAGGTGTCATCGCGGCTGGTGGTCTGCGGGTGTGTCGACTGCGACGGGCCAGCCGGGATGGAAGGGTTCGACCGGGGGAGGGATCGGGGTAGAGCGGCGATCGGGGTTGAAGTGCTTCATTTCGAGGGCGCACCGGGTTCTGGTTGCGGTCGCTTCCGAACGATGGCGGCCGGTCGCCCAGTGTGCATTCCATCCAGTGAAGACGTCCCAGGTGGGGTACGGCAGGCGGCGGGTGTGATCGAGTTCGGGTCGGACGGGTTGTGTGCGGTCGTCCCGGGTGACGATCACGGCGACATTGAAGCCGGTTTCGGCCGGTACCCATGTCCCGGGCGTTTCCTCGATCGCGCGCGTCGATTTGTCGTAGCAGACGGTGACGCGGGTGGCGGGGTCTCCGTTGTCGTCGGTGATGGGTTCGACGCCGTAGATGTGCAGGTATGTGGTGCCGATACGAGGTGGGATGTGGACGCTGATGCCCTGGTATGTCTTACCGGGGTAGCCGGGGTAGACGGAGAGGTGGTCCTCGGTGCGTCCCCAGGCGTCCTGGCTTTCGGTGAAGGCGCGGGTGACCTGGACTTCGGGTGAGTCGAGGTCGATTCCCGGCTCGGCGGTCCAGCGATAGGTGACCTGTCGTGCGTATTCGGCGTGTACCGAATGGGGGTCGGTCACCGGCGGCGTCTGTGTCGGCGGGTCGGCCGAACTGCACGCGGGAAGAAGTGCGATCGTTGAAACTGCTGTGATCCACATCACCATGAAGGGCCGCCGACGGAGCGGATTCGGAATACACACCTTCACTCGGAGGCCCTTCCGACCTGAGGTGCGATATCGCCGTACCCAAGGCGGAACCTGGTGTTGTAGGTGACGTGGTCGACTCCGTACCAGCGCAGGGCGGGCTCGTAGGCATCCAGTGCCTGCGCCGGATCGCGGTCCTCCGGTAGTCCGCGAGGCTCACCGTCGGCACTGATCGCGCCGACTGCCAGAAGATCTCCGGAGATCAGAGGATCGTCCGGAATCCCCCTCGTCGCAACCGCGTGCGAGAGCAGTCCGTGCTCGTTACCAGCGGTCAGGTTCGTCTCCGTGATCGTGAACGGAGCCGAGGCACTGTCTTCGTCCGGCATCGCGACCATGTCCCGTAACGACGTGTTCGACAGGTCGAGGGCCAACCCGATCGTCGCACTCGTCGCGGGGTGCAGCGCAACGAGATTGCGCACGATGGAGAAGTTGGTGTTGTAGGCGTCGGCGCGACGGTCCCGCATGTAGCTTTCGATCGCCGCGCGATCGGAGGACTGTTCGGCCGCAGCAGCGTAGATTCCCACGTCTCCCAGGGCTTGCAGTCGACCCGCGTAGTGCGCGGAAGCGGTGTTGCCCTCGTCGATGAACTGGCCCTGCAGAATACGCGAATACGTCGCCGACGCGGTACCGAAAGTTGCGGCGGACTCCGCGTCCGTGGACACGAGCGTGAATATCCGTTGCGCGCGGTGGTAGTCGTTCGTCGGTTCCAGGGCTTCGGCGGGCCAGTTGCTGCTGCCTTCGGTGCTGATCAGGTCCGGGATGTATCCGTGCAATCCGAGCGCTATTCCGCGTGTGAGGTGCGGGTTCACCTCACCGATGTTCGCTGTGTTCTCACCCTGAACGTCCATGAGCCGCCGGTAGTTGTCTTCATCGCCCAGGTACTGGGCCAGCCCCAACGCGGCCCGGTCGGCACGGACGGACAGATCCGACCGACCGGCCTCCTGCGCGACCACCAGATCGTCGGTCATCCACTCGGTCATGTGGGCCACCGCCGCACCGCCATCCGCCCAGTCGTGGGTGAACAATGGCGTGAGGACGTCGTCGCGCTGGATATCGGGCCGCAGGTCTCCGTCGACGTCGCCCGTGAGGATCCGCGTGTTCGCGTCGTGGTTGCGGGTGGCCAGTTCGACGAGGGGCATTGCGTTGTGATTCGGTCGTGCCGTCTGATCGGGTTCCGGGGATTCGAACTTGTCGACAAGATCCACCCGAGCAGCGGCGTTCTGCAGCAGGGTGGTCGACAGTTCGACACCGGGAACCCCGTCTGCCGATCCGACGAAATCCCAGAACTCGCGGTCGCGTGCTGCGGCGTCGAATGCTGCCGCGGGCGTAAATGATGCCCGGAATTCGTCGTACCCGCGCAGACCGGAAGCGGGGTCGTCGGTGACGACACGGATCTCGTCCGGAGTCAACGTTGCAAGATATGCCTCGTAGGAGTGGGCGTGCCGATGGGCCTCGGTGTCGTACTGCCGCAGATGGTCGTACGATGCGCTCAGTTCCCGAATGTCCGGGGGCAGCCTGTCCCAGCCTCCCCGTGCGTCGTCGACATCGCGGATGTTTTCGTGAGACAGGACGAGCAGACCGTTCGCGAGTGCCTCGCGTGCTTCCAGTGCCGAGGGACTACCGTTTTCGACGAGCATGCGTTGCATATCGAGCACCCCGTCGACACCCGCTTCCAGATACAGGCGTTCGAGGTACTCGAAAGCGCCCCGTGGAAGCGTCGACACCACGTCGCCGTCGACGATGTCGGCCCACGCACTCGGATCGATTCCCGCCGCAGCGAGGTTTGCGCGCAGCCGGCCGATCTCCTCCGGGGACAGATACCCGTCGTCGAACATGGACAGGCTGTTCTGCGCTTCGTCGGGGGCGAAAGCCGGCGCTGGGGGCATCACAGTGCCCAGTGCGGCGATCCGCAGTTCGAGTCGCCGAGTCAACTCGGCGTCGGCCTCGCCGATCGCGCGCAGGGCGTCCTGGATCATGCTCCATCGTCCGGCGGCATCGAGACCGTCCGCTCCCACACTCCCATTACCGTGAACCCCGTTGTCGTCGACGACGAATCCGGCTTCCTCGGCCTCGAAGATCTTGTCGTGCGCAACACCCAGTGCCGACGCCAATGACACTCGGGTGGACTCGATGGTTTCGGCGAGATCCTCGATCGCCTCGATGACCGAGGACTGGCGGTTCTTCTCGAACTCGAAGTGCTCGTACGCGGCATCGGCGGCTTTGCTGGACCACCCTTGCCACAGATCCGTGGCCGCGCGAGCCATCGCATCGGACACCGCCCCGGCCGTGCTGGCGACGGTCCGCGTCGCATCGACATTGCTCGAGAGATCCAGCGGAGCCCACTCGCGTACCGCGCTGATCGTCGGAATCACAGCGGCGTCGCCTTGTTCAGTTCGTCGACCAGGTAGTCCACCGTGTTGGTGTAGTCCTTGCACACTCGGTCCAGCGTGTCGTGAATCGACCACGCGCGGTCGGCCAGCCGGAGCAACGCCCGCGCGGTGGCTTCTTCGGCGAGCGCGAGAGCGGACACGACCGAAGCGCCACCGGGGAAGTGTGTCGCGGCATCGGAATCGATATCCGAGGTATCGATGATGCTCATCTCTTCGGCGAGCCGGTCGAACCGAGCCGACACCGCCTGCAATTGTGGAATATCGACTTCGATCGAATCCGGCATACCGCCCTCCCCACCGCTCGCCTCGGGCCGTGCCCGACAGCGTCCCCCTTGGACGACGCATACCGTAGACGACGCGGATCGGCCGGGCAACTCGCCCGGAGGAGAGTGGACGACGCCGATCGGTCGTCAGTGCCCGTGCAGCGCCGCCGCGACCGCTCCGCTGCGTGCGACACGCAGCGCCGAACTCAATGCACGCAGCGCCTCTTCGCGCCCGGACGTACCCGACGCCGAGCCGGCGCGTTCCGCCCCGCCGCCCGCTGCGACGGTGAGGATCGCCTCCACCTGATCGGCGGAGTCGAGGACACGGGCTGCGCGCACGGGAAGCGACGACGGGTAGCGGTGTCGCGCGAGTTCCGCTGCCGCAGAGGCTATCCGAGATCGAGGATCGCCGATGTCGGTGCCCGATCCGACCGTGGGAATCCCGGCGAGAGTGGCGGCCGCGTCCCGCACCGCCTCGCGGATCGCGAACTCCGCTTCACCCAGGCTGGGTACGGCACCCGGATCGGGAATCGGATCCACCGTGAACACGGTCCACCTCAACACATCCGGGCCCTCGACCACCGGAACGAGCCCCGCACCGGGCGCCCCGGGCACCCCGACCAGAATGCCTTGCCGCGCATCCATGGCTGCAGCAGCGAACGCGGTTCCCGCGGGAAGCCCACGGGCGTCACCCGGCGCCGCGAGCACGAGCCGCAGACCCGCCGCGCGGACGGTGTCGACGGTCCGCACGGTCGTGAGCAGCGTGGCAGCACCGTCCACCACACCGCGCTCGGGAAGACCCGCAGACCGCGCAACGTCGTCGTCGGCGGCGCAGAGCACGTGCGTCGGTGCCCAGGTGTGCAGAGCATCGATGACGTCGTCGGGAGAGGCGTGCCCACCCAGCCACGCACCCGCCCACAGGATCAACGTCAGGCTGGGGGAGGTCACGGACGCAGCATACGGCGTGGCGACCCCGCCGAGCCGATCACGCTCGCCTACCGTGGTCGGATGTGAGCGCACGAGACATGTACGGCGGTGACATCTTCGCGGGCCACGCCCGCACCCGGCGGCCCGCGATCCCCGAGATGGCCGCGGACCGGGGGCTCGTTGTGGAGGACGCGGCGTCCGGCTGGTGCGGGGCGGTGGTCGGGTTCGACCGGACGTACGACGGCGACTTCGTGCGACTCGAGGACGCGGCCGGTCGCACCCGTCTGTTCGCGATGCGCCCCGCCGCCTTCCTGGTGGACGGGAACCCGGTGACGCTGGTGCGGCCGCGGGTGCCATCGTCCCGGCGGGCGCCGACCCGATCGGCGTCCGGGTCGACCCGCGTCGAGGGGCTCGAGGCCCGCGTCGCACGCGGCAGCCGCATCTGGGTCGAGGGCGTGCACGACGCGGCCCTCGTCGAACGGGTGTGGGGTCACGACCTGCGCGTCGAAGGTGTGGTCGTCGAACAGCTCGAGGGCCTGGACAACCTCGGTCCTCGGCTCGCGGACTTCGCCCCCGGGCCGGGGCGCCGAGTCGGGGTGCTCGCCGACCATCTCGTCGCCGGATCGAAGGAGGAGCGCCTGACGACGAACCTCGGCCCGCACGTCATGGTCACCGGGCATCCGTTCATCGACGTGTGGGAAGCCGTCAAACCGAGCGCGGTCGGCATCGACGCGTGGCCGGTCGTACCGCGTGGGCAGGACTGGAAGACCGGTGTGTGCCGCCAACTCGGTTGGGGTACACCACAGGACGGCTGGCGGCGGGTGTATTCGGCGGTGTCCGACTTCCGGGATCTCGACTCGGCGCTTCTCGGTGCTGTCGAACGACTCGTGGACTTCGTGACCGAACCGGACGGGGCATGACCCCGCACCGTGCGTACGGTGGCACCCCGGTGTCTGCGCGTGATGTCCGGATTGTGACAGGATGAACACGTGACGGATTTGATCTGGCTCGTCGCCGCTGTCGCGTTGGCCGCAGCGGAAGCGCTGACCGGCGACTTCGTCCTGCTGATGCTCGGTGGTGCAGCATTGACGACGGCGGGGGTCTCGGCGATCACCGACTGGCCGGTGTGGGCGGATGCCGTGGTGTTCGCACTCGCGTCGGTGGTGTTGTTGCTCGGGGTGCGGCCCCCACTGCGTCGCCGGTTCTCACGACCACCGGCTCTGACGACGGGCATCGACGCGCTCCCCGGCAAGCACGCGCTGGTGCTCGAATCCGTGGGAGTGCACTCGGGGCGCGTGAAGATCGACGGTGAGGTGTGGTCGGCGCGGCCGCTCGACGAGACCGAGTCCTACGAAACCGGAACGACCGTGACCGTGATGGAGATCGACGGCGCGACCGCCGTCGTGTGGAGGGGACCGTAACCGTGGAAGCACTGATCGTACTGATCGTCCTCGTGGCGTTGGTGGTGATCGTGGTGGTCAAGTCGGTGGCGCTGGTGCCGCAGGCGGAGGCCGCCGTGATCGAACGCCTCGGGCGGTACTACCGGACGGCGTCGGGCCAACTGACGTTCCTCGTCCCGTTCGTAGACCGGATCCGGGCGAAGGTGGACCTGCGGGAACGCGTCGTGTCGTTCCCGCCGCAGCCCGTCATCACGCAGGACAACCTGACGTTGAGCATCGACACGGTGGTGTACTTCCAGGTCACCAATCCGCAGGCCGCGGTGTACGAGATCAGCAACTACATCGCCGCCGTCGAGCAGCTCACCGTCACCACGCTGCGCAACGTGGTCGGCGGTATGACCCTCGAGGACACCCTGACCTCCCGAGATTCCATCAACGGGCAACTGCGCGGAGTGCTCGACGAGGCCACCGGCCGCTGGGGGCTGCGTGTGGCGCGTGTCGAGCTCAAGAGCATCGACCCGCCGCCGTCGATCCAGGAATCGATGGAGAAGCAGATGAAGGCCGACCGCGAGAAGCGGGCCATGATCCTCACCGCCGAGGGGCACCGTGAAGCCGCGATCAAGACGGCCGAGGGCGACAAGCAGTCGCGGATCCTGTCGGCGGAGGGTTCCAAGCAGGCGGCGATCCTCGAGGCCGAAGCGGATCGACAGTCCCGGATCCTGCGGGGACAGGGCGACCGTGCCGCGAAGTATCTGGAGGCGCAGGGGCAGGCGAAGGCGATCGAGAAGGTCTTCGCCGCCATCAAGGCGGGGAAGCCGACCCCCGAACTGCTCGCCTACCAGTATCTGCAGACCCTGCCGGAGATGGCGCAGGGCGACGCGAACAAGGTGTGGCTGGTGCCCAGCGATTTCGGTGACGCACTCAAGGGTTTCGCCCGCACCCTCGGCGCGCAGGGCGATGACGGGGTGTTCCGGTTCGAACCGAGTCCGGTGGAGGAGGATCCACAGCGCCCCGAGGACGATTCCGAGGAGGTCGAGGACTGGTTCTCCACCAAGACCGATCCGGCGATCGCGCAGGCCGTCGCACGCGCCGAGGCGGAGGCCCGTACCCCCGTCGACCCGATGGTGCCCGGTGCCGGTGCACACCGGGCCGGGGCCGCCGAGCCGCGCGCGGCGGAGTTGCCGCCGCCCGCGCCGCAGGCCGGGTACGGACCCCCGACGATGCCTCCGCAGTACCAGCAGGTGCCGCCGCAGTACCGTCAGTCGGACCCTCAGCAGCAGTACCCGCCCCAGCAGTAGAGGCGCGGGAGCCACCCGGTCACGGCGCGGTGCTCCGGCACCGCAGCCACGGCAGCAGCATCGCCCCGACGATCAGGCCCGCACCGACCCCCGCGAGCGGTGAGATCGACTCCCCGAAGGCCGCCGCGCCGACGAGCATCGCGACCACCACCTCCAGGTAGGACACGGCGGACAGCTCCGCGGCTCGGAGGTACGAGCCCGCGACCACGAGCAGTCCGAGCGCGAGCAGCCCACACACCACGAAGAATCCGGCCGACCACATCCAGTTCGCGGGGGTCATCGAGGACAGGTCGGGCCGGGTCACCGACACCATTGCCGCCGTCGCGACGGCACCGAACGTGAACGTCCAGAAGCTGCGCACATCCGCGGGCACGTCGGTGCGGTACCGGTAGCACAGCAGCGCCGCACCGTAGAACACGCCGGACGCGACACCGAGCGCGGTACCCGGTACCTGCCCGTCGGAGGGTGCGACGCGGTCGGCGTCGACGAGTCCGGCGGCGAGGAGCATGCCGGCGAAGGCCAGTCCGATCGACAGGGCGTCGCGTCGCGTGACGGTTTCGCCGAGGACGGTGCGGGCGAGGACGGTGGCGATCACGGGGCCGAGATAGTGCAGCACCACCGCGCGCGACAGGTCGGTGAGGACCGTCGCGGACAGGTAGGTGGCGAGTGACAACCCGAGGAACACGCCCCCGAGGATCACCGACGGGGACAGGCGCACACGTCGAAGCCCGCCGAGCCGCCCGGACAGGAGCAGCAGTGCGAGCATGCCGACGGCGCCGACGAGCATCCGTCCGAACGTGAGCGCCTCGCCGAGTACGGCACCGGGCGGGGTGGCGTGCCGTCCGAAGAGGCCGGCGAGCCCCATCGCGGTGGCCGAGACGACGATAGCGGTGATGCCGAGGCGTCGACGTGACACGCGGGGTGGGCGATGCGGAGTCGGGGTGCTGACGGTGTGCACGCGCGTGGGCGCGCCGACGGACAGAGCCACGGAACTTCCTCCGGACAGGGCGCACACGGTGCGCGGGCGGGTGTGTTGTTCCCCGCTCTGTCATGGACCTGAGAGCTTTCGCGGATCCGGTGGATCCGCTTACACCGTCGGTGAGCCCGAGAGGGCTGCTTTCCAGAGGAGCCTCGTCGCGGCGGTCCGGTGGCCTGAGAGATTCCCGGGGAGGTTGCTCCTTCGGCGCCCGCGCATGGCGGGACTCTCCCGCCGCGATTCGGTGGCATGTTCGGTTGTCGATCGACGAGTATGCCAGGTGAGCCGCCGCGCCGCGCCTCCGACCCGTGCGCGTTTGTGGTGGTCCTGGCTACCAGCAGTGCGCACGGGTGGGGTCGACGAGGGCCGTTCAGGTGAGGAGGGCCCGCCCGACACCGCAGGCGGCGACCGCCCACAGGACGCTGGTCGCGGTGCCGATGATGAACTGCTCGGAGGCCTGAGGTTCGCGGAGTTCGGGATATCGGGCGAGGCCCTTCACCGCCATGATGATCGCGATGCCCTCGGGCCAGCCCGCGAGGATCGATGCGGTGACCGCGGCGCGTTCGAGGACGCCGATGACGCGGCCGCCCCGCAGCGGACCCGGTGGGGGAGAGGGCGCGGGTCCGGCATCGGGTTGGCGCCGTGCGATGCGGAAGGCGACGAGCACGGTGGGGCCGCCGCCGGTGATCGCGGCGAGCGCGGTGAGCACCAGCGCGACCACCACGGCGACACCCTGCGCGGGTGGGGCCGCGGCGGCGGCGAGGGCGGCGACTGCCAGCGCGACGAGGCTCACGAGCGCCGAGGTTCGCACCCGCGGTCGTGGTAGCAGCATCAGCGCGGGAGCCGCGGCGGCGACGGCGAGGCACAGCAGCGCGACGACGGTCAACGGTCGGCCCTTCCGAGGAGGCGGTGGGCGAGCGGACGCCCGGTGAGCTCGGCCTGCCACCACGCGGTGTGCAGTCGCTGCGACACGGCCTGTTTGCTGATGCCGAGGGTCTCGGCGATCTCGGTCCGGGTGTGCCCGGCGAGGGCCAGGGCGACGGCCTCGTGCCCCTGTTCGGTGCGGCGCAGCACGATTGCGGCGAGGAGGGTCAGCACGGCGTCGGCGTCGGTGGCGCCCTGCTGGTCGGTGCCGTCGACGGCGATGCGGCCGGGCGCGTTCTTGGCGCGTTCGACTGCGAGACGGGCCTGTTCGAAGGCAGGCCCGCGACCGGCGCGGGTCTGCTCGGGTAGCGGTGTCTCCACGGCACCGATTCCCACCCCGACGCTCCATCGTCCGCGTCGCAGCAGTTCGAGCGTGAGGTCGACGACGACGACGGGATCGTCGGTGACGGCCTGGACCTCGTCGCCGGCGGTGCGCTCGAACGGGCGGAGCAGGCGGGGTTCGCGTAGTTCGGTGAGCAGTTCGGTGACGCGGTCGACGTCACGTCGGCTGCCGCGCTGGTCGACCGTCAACACGAACATGAGTCAAGGGTGATGCCTTGAAAGAGAAAAATCAAGCGTTGAACCTTGACGGGGTGGCGGGTTCCGCATCGACCACCGCGTCGAGTGCCGACCCCGCCGGCTCGGGAAGCCGTGCTTCGAGCAGGAGGCCACCGACACCGAACGCGATGCACACCGCGGTCACCGCGACCAACGCGGGGCTGGACTGCCCTGTGAGTGCATCACCGAGCAGTACCACCGCGACCGTCCCCGGCAGGATTCCCACGACCGTCGCGAACGTGTACGGCACCATCCGCACCGACGACACCGCGCAACAACAGTTGACGACGAAGAACGGTGCCGCCGCGATCAACCGCAGCGACCCCACCGCGAGCCACCCGCGCCGCGCCAGTCGCAGGTCGATCGTCTTCGCGACGGGATGCGTCAGATGCGTGGCCACCACCTCGCGCCCCACCGCGCGCACCAGCAGGAACGCCAGTACCGCACTGATCGTCGTCGCGGCCGCCGTCACCGCGACGCCGAGTGCACCGCCGAACAGCACTCCGGCGCTGAGTGTGAACACCGTCCGGGGCACGGGGGCGATCGTCACCAGCGCGTGCACGACGAAGAACGTCAGGACGAGCACCGGCCCGTCCACCGACTCCGACCACTGTCGGACCTGCGAGATCGACGGATGCGGCACGAGCAGCGCGATCGCCGCCAACCCGGCCAGGAGAACGAGGATACCGACGACTCTGCGGTCCTTGAGAATCCTCGTCACGACCGCTCAGCCTACCGTCCCGACGTGCTCGACACCGCGGACGGAGGGGGTAGTGCAACGAACCACAGTGCCGTTGCGCATACTCATTATCGATCGTTAGCCAACCTGTGGTGATCCCCACAACAGATTCACCGTGTGTGCGGCTGGCATCACAGCCGTGTCGGCTTAATGTGTGTGCGTCGGAAACGTCTGCCCGGTCGACCCCGGCCACCGAACGCCTGCACACCCGCAGTAGGAGGAATCGCACGTGTCATTAGCTGCAGAAGCCGAGGACGCCGCGCGCGCGTACGCGCAGTGGCAGAAGGCGGTCGCGGGGGTGCTGGCCAAGTCCCGCCGCGTCGATCCGGCCGAACTGGGCCCCGAGCCGCAGCGTCTGCTCGAAACCACCACGTACGACGACGTCACCGTGTCCCCGCTCTACGGTGAACTCGACGAACACCCCGAGGCGCCGCTGCCCGGTGCGTTCCCGTTCGTGCGCGGTGGCTCCGCCACCCGCGACGTCACCGTCGGCTGGCTCGTCTCCGCGCGATTCGACGGAACCGACGCGAAAGCCCTCAACGAACGCATCATCGACGCCCTCGGCAACGGCGTGAGCGCCCTGTGGCTGCGCACCGGGGCCGACGCACTGCCCGTCGACGCGCTCGGTACGGCCCTCGACGGTGTCTACCTCGACCTCGCGCCGATCACTCTCGACGCCGGCGTCGACACCGCCGCCGCGGCGACCGCGTTCTACACGCTGCTCGACACCCGCACCGACGTCGCCGACCGCGCCGCCGTGCGTCTCGCGCTCGGCGCAGCACCGTTGACCAGTGCCTTCTCCGGCCGCGACGACGTCACCGTCGCCGGGGCCGTGGACCTGGCGCTCGCCGCCGCCGACCGCGGCGAGAACGTCCGCGCACTCACCGTCGACGGCACCGCGTTCCACAACGCCGGAGCATCCGATGCCGAGGAACTCGGTGCGTCGATCGCTGCGGCCCTCGCCCATGTGCGTGACCTCGTCGCCGTCGGACTGCCCGTCGAACGGGCCCTCGGCCAGCTCGAGTTCCGGTTCTCCGCCACCGACGACCAGTTCCAGACCATCGCCAAGTTCCGGGCCGCCCGGCAGTTGTGGGCGCGCGTCGCGCAGGTCGTCGGGGCGCCGGACGCCGGGAACGCCCCGCAGCACGCGGTCACGTCCGCGGCGATGATGGCCCAGCGCGACCCGTGGGTGAACATGCTGCGCACCACCCTCGCCACCTTCGGCGCGGGCATCGGTGGCGCCGATTCGGTCACGGTGTTGCCGTTCGACGCGGCGCTGCCCGCCGGCAGCCTCGACGTGTCCGAGTCGTTCTCGGCCCGCATCGCGCGCAACACCCAGCTGCTGCTGCTCGAGGAGTCGAATCTCGGTCGTGTCCTCGATCCGGGCGCCGGATCCTGGTACGTGGAGGAACTCACCGCGCAGGTCGCCGCGAAGTCGTGGGAGTTCTTCCAACAGATCGAGGCCGCGGGCGGCTACCTCGCGGCACTCGACGCAGGACTCCTCGGTGAGCGGATCGCCGCGACGCGCGAGCGCCGCGCGTCGGACATCGCGCATCGACGCACCGCCGTCACCGGAGTCAACGAGTTCCCGAACCTCGCGGAGAACCCGCTGCCCGCCGGTGCCGCCACCGCCGGCGACATCGCGGTGCGATACGCCGCGCCGTTCGAGGCGCTGCGCGACCGCTCCGATGCGCATCTCGCTGCGCACGGCGCCCGCCCGACGGTGCTGCTCGCGCCGCTCGGCCCGGTCGCCGAACACAATGTGCGCACCACGTTCGCGACCAACCTGCTGGCCGCCGGTGGCATCGCCGCCGTCGACCCGGGGCCGCTCGACGTCGACGACGACACGATCGCCGCCGCCGTCCGCGAATCCGGGGCCACGATCGCGGTGCTCTGCGGAACCGACGCCCGCTACGGCGAGCACGCGGCCGACGCCACCGCAGCCCTGCGCCGCGGCGGCATCACCACCGTGCTGCTCGCCGGACCGGAGAAGGCCGTCGGCGATGTGGGGGCGGAGGGCCGCCCCGACGGCTTCCTCACCGCCCGCATCGACGCGGTCGCGGCCCTGACCGACCTGCTGAACACCCTGGGAGCGTAAGTGAGCAACCAACACGAGATCGGCAGCTTCGCCGATGTCCCGCTGACGGACCCGGAGGCGCCGACACCCGACGCTCCCACCGCGGAGCAGGCCGCCACACTCGTCGAGTCCGTCGCGACCGCCAACAACTACACCGTCGACGACGTCGTGTGGAACACCCCCGAGGGCATCGACGTCAAACCGGTCTACACCAAGGCCGACCGCGACGCAGTCGTCGCCGAGGGCTACCCGCTCGGCAGCTACCCGGGTGTCGCCCCGTTCGTGCGTGGCCCCTACCCGACGATGTACGTCAACCAGCCGTGGACCATCCGCCAGTACGCCGGGTTCTCCACCGCCGCGGAATCGAATGCCTTCTACCGACGCAACCTTGCGGCCGGACAGAAGGGCCTGTCCGTCGCGTTCGACCTCGCGACGCACCGCGGCTACGACTCCGACCACCCGCGCGTGCAGGGGGACGTGGGCATGGCCGGTGTCGCGATCGACTCGATCCTCGACATGCGGCAGCTCTTCGACGGCATCGACCTGTCGCAGGTGTCGGTGTCGATGACCATGAACGGCGCGGTGCTGCCGATCCTCGCGCTGTACGTCGTGGCCGCGGAGGAGCAGGGCGTCAAGCCCGAGCAACTGGCCGGAACGATTCAGAACGACATTCTGAAGGAGTTCATGGTCCGCAACACCTACATCTACCCGCCGAAACCGTCGATGCGGATCATCTCCGACATCTTCGCGTACACCAGCGCGAAGATGCCGAAGTTCAACTCCATCTCGATCTCCGGCTATCACATCCAGGAGGCCGGAGCCACCGCCGACCTGGAGCTGGCCTACACGCTCGCCGACGGAGTCGAGTACATCCGCGCCGGACTGGACGCGGGCATGGACATCGACAAGTTCGCGCCGCGTCTGTCGTTCTTCTGGGCGATCGGCATGAACTTCTTCATGGAAGTCGCCAAGATGCGGGCCGGGCGTCTGCTGTGGAGCGAACTCGTCGCGAAGTTCGATCCGAAGAACGCGAAGTCGCTGTCGCTGCGGACGCACTCACAGACCTCCGGCTGGTCGCTGACCGCGCAGGACGTGTTCAACAACGTGCCGCGCACCTGTGTGGAGGCCATGGCCGCGACCCAGGGGCACACCCAGTCGCTGCACACCAATGCGCTCGACGAGGCCATCGCGCTGCCGACGGACTTCTCCGCGCGTATCGCCCGAAACACGCAGTTGCTGCTCCAGCAGGAATCCGGCACGACCCGTCCGATCGACCCGTGGGGCGGATCGCACTACGTCGAGTGGCTCACTCACCAACTCGCCGAGCGGGCCCGGGCGCACATCGCCGAGGTCGAGGCGGCGGGCGGTATGGCGCAGGCCATCTCGGAAGGCATCCCGAAGTTGCGCATCGAGGAGGCCGCGGCCCGCACCCAGGCCCGCATCGACTCGGGCCGGCAGCCGCTGGTCGGCGTCAACAAGTACGTGCCGGCCGAGCCGGACAGCATCGAGGTCCTCAAGGTCGACAACACCAAGGTGCGTGCGGAGCAGATCGCGAAGCTGCAGCAGTTGCGCGCCGAGCGTGACGAGGCGGCGTGTCAGGCGGCGCTCGCCGAGCTCACCCGGGCCGCCGCCTCGAACGAACGCGGCATGGAGAACAACCTGCTCGCGCTCGCGATCGACGCGGCCCGAGCGAAGGCGACCGGCGGTGAGATCTCGGACGCGCTCGAGAAGGTCTACGGTCGGCACCAGGCCGAGATCCGCACGATCAGCGGTGTCTACCGGGACGAGGCCGGAAAGGCGGGCAACATCAGCACGGCAACCGAACTCGTCGCCAGGTTCGCCGAGGAAGAGGGGCGTCGTCCCCGCATCCTCGTCGCGAAGATGGGACAGGACGGGCACGACCGCGGCCAGAAGGTGATCTCGACGGCCTTCGCCGACCTCGGCTTCGACGTCGATGTGGGACCGCTGTTCCAGACCCCGGAGGAGGTCGCCCAGCAGGCGGCCGACAACGACGTGCACGTCGTCGGTGTGTCGTCGTTGGCCGCGGGACACCTGACCCTGGTGCCCGCGTTGAAGGCCGCCCTCGCCGAGGTCGGCCGCGAAGACATCATGATCGTGGTCGGCGGCGTCATCCCGCCGGGTGACTTCGACGAACTGTACGAGGCCGGCGCCACTGCCATCTACCCGCCCGGCACCGTCATCGCCGATGCCGCGTCGGGTCTGCTGCGCAAGCTCGCCGACCAGCTCGGACACGACCTCGGGAGCTGATACGCCGATGGGAGACACTTCGGTTCGGGCGGCGACGGCCCGTCGCCGCCCGGTCGATCTCGACGCCCTCGCGGACGCCGTACTCGGGAGCGACCGGGCCGGTCTGGCCCGCGCGATCACCCTGATCGAATCCACCCGCGACGATCATCGGGATCAGGCCCAGCAGCTGCTGCTTCGTCTGCTCCCGCACGCGGGAGGCGCCATGCGCATCGGCATCACCGGTGTGCCCGGAGTCGGCAAGTCGACGTTCATCGACGCGCTCGGCATGTTCCTCGTCGAGAAGGGGCATCGCGTCGCGGTGCTCGCCGTGGACCCGTCGTCCACCCGCTCCGGCGGGTCGATCCTCGGCGACAAGACGCGCATGGCCCGGTTGTCGGTGCGGCCCGAGGCCTACATCCGGCCGTCCCCGACGGCCGGGACGCTCGGGGGTGTCGCCAAGGCGACCCGCGAGACGATGGTGTTGCTCGAGGCCGCCGGGTTCGACGTGATCCTCGTCGAGACCGTCGGTGTCGGCCAGTCCGAGGTCACGGTTGCGAACATGGTGGACTGCTTCTGCTTCCTGACGCTGGCCCGCACCGGCGACCAGTTGCAGGGCATCAAGAAGGGTGTGCTCGAACTCGCCGATCTGGTTGCCGTCAACAAGGCCGACGGCGACCACGAACGCGACGCCCGGGTGGCCGCCCGCGAACTCGCCGGCGCGATGCGCATGGTGCACCCACACGACGCGCTGTGGAAACCGCCGGTCATCACCATGAGCGGTCTCGAGGGCAGGGGCCTGGACGAGTTCTGGGGCACCGTCCTCGAGCACCGTGCCGTGCTCGGTGAGGCCGGGCAGTTCGAGGAGAACAGGCGACGGCAACAGGTCGACTGGATGTGGACGATGGTGCACGACCAGTTGCTGCGCCGTCTCGAGACGAATCCCGCTGTCCGACGGATCCGGGAGGACACCGAAGCTGCGGTGCGGGACGGCTCGTCGACCGCCGCGCTGGCCGCTCAGCGGATCCTGTCGGCGTTCGACGGCAGCGACGGGTAGAACCGACCGGGCGCTCCCCGTCGCCGCCACCGGGCACTCAGAGGTCGAGCAGGTCCGTGACCACCCGGACCGCGGCTGCTCCGTCGAGGGCCGTGCCGTCCGCCCAGTGGCCGCCGGTGACGGACACCTGGACGTCGGGCAGTTCGACGGTGGTGACGACGGGCCCCGGTTCCCCGGCGGCGTAGGACAGCGCGTAGGCGACGCCTCCGGCCGCGTCGATCGCGTCGTCGTCGAGCACCTCCATGCCCCCGGCCTCGAGCACGGTGGCGTCGGAGACGACCCCGGTTCCGGCGGCGAGGGTCACTCCCACGGAACGTTCGCCGCCGGGGGACATCCACATGCACGACACGGCGTAGGGGCTGACACCGTTGCCGGAATCCTGCTCCAGGCCGTCGAGGTGATCGCCGAGGGCGGGTGCGACGGCACCGCAGTCCGGGAACCGGGCGAGGAGTTCGTCGTCGAGGAGGGCATCGGCGGGGATGTTCTCGTCGCCGTAGATGTCGGCGAGCGCATCGTCGAATTCTGTGGTGACGTCGGTGGTGGCGGAGCCCTGGGTGGGCGCCGGATCGGTATCGGACGAGCATGCGCCGAGCAGGGTGGCGCAGGCGAGAACGGCGGGCAGGGCGAGGACGCGGTGTCGGATCACGCGAGGCATCGTATCCGTGAACCACCGATCTGTTGATCTTGGTGTCTCGGTCGACGGGTGCGACCCTCAGAGACGCCGGTACCCGTCCAGCGGTGCCAGGGAGGGCACCACCGCGTCGGACGCGCCGTCCCCGGCCCGATGGTGCGGATACAACACGTGCTCGGGATCGACCACCGTCACCCGCAACCCGTCGAGACGCAGCCGGCGCACCGCCTCCCGAAGCATCCGCTCGGCGACGTCGTCGACCGAATGCACCCGCCGCAGATCGAGGATCACCGAGTCGATTCGGCCGCGGGGACGGTCACCGGCCGGGGCGGTGTACGGTCCGTCGCTGTCGGACAGGGCCCGCAGGACGTGTTCGGCTCCGCTGAACTGCAACGTGCCCTGCAGGCTGCACACCCGCACCGTGTTGCCCCGTGGTCCCCGCAACACTCGGTCGCGCCGGATCGCGGAACGCGCGGGCTCCGGTGCGTCCATGATGTGCATACCCATGTCGGCGGACAGTCGCGTACACATCCGCACACCGCGGACACTCGATCCGTGCGCGTCCAGGCGCGGCGAGAACGTCGCGATACCGAACTGACCGGGAAGGGTGCCGAGTACACCACCGGACACACCGCTCTTCGCGGGGAACCCGACCGTCGACATCCAGTCACCGGCCGCGTCGTACATCCCACACGACATCATCACGCTGAGTACCTGCCGCACCACCTGCCGTGACGCGACCCGGCGCCCGGTCGACGGCTGGACACCGCCGTTGGCGAGGGTCGCGGCCATCAGCGCGAGATCCCGGGCGGTGACGGTGATCGAGCACTGGCGGGTGTACCCGCGCACCACATCCGCGGGATCGCCGTCGAACACCGCGTAACTGCGCAGCATGTTCGCGATCGCGGAGTTCCGGTAGGCGGTGCCCCACTCCGACTCGTACACCGCCTCGTCCACGCCGAGCTCACGACCGGCGAACGCGGACAGACCGCTGCGGATGCGTTCGAATCGCTCGTCGGGAGTCGCCGTCGCGGGGCCCACCAGAGCGTGCGTGGTCAGCGCGCCCGCGTTGATCATCGGATTGAGCGGACGTCCCGACTCGCGGTCGAGGGACAACTCGTTGAACGCCTCACCACTCGGTTCCACCCCGACGCGGTCCAGTACCGCATCCAACCCGAGTTCGGTCAGTGCCAAGGCGTACACGAACGGTTTCGAGATCGACTGGATCGAGAACGGTGAATCCGCGTCACCGGCGGAGTACACGATCCCGTCCACCGTGGACACGCACACCGCGATCCGGTCCGGATCGGCGTGCGCGAGCTCCGGAATGTAACCGGCGGTCGCACCGGGATTGTCGGAGCCGCACGCCTCGACGACCTCGAGGAGATAATCGGGGATCGGGGACCTCATGCCGGACCGGGAAGATCTTCCTGGAGCGACGGCGCCGCGGGCGCGTTGAGCTTCTCGAGCGAGCCGGCGGACTCGGCGCGGGTGAGCCGCGAACGCTTCCACGACACGGTCAGGAGCGCGATCCAACCGGCGATCAGCGCCGTGTAGACGACGGCGACGAGCGCCCCGTGCAGCTCCGCCGCGACGACGAGTTTGTGGGCGTTGGTGAGCACGATGATGCCGCCCACCGCGGTGCCCAGCAGCGTGGCGGGCACCCGCGACACCAGCCACGCGGCGAACGGTGCGGCGATCGCGCCGCCGATCGCCAGACCGGCGACGATCAGGAGATTGCCGAGCGACTCACGGCCGAGACCGAGGAGGAAACCGAGGCTGGCCGCGACCGCGACGAGGAACTCGGAGGCGCTCACCGACCCGATCACCGTGCGCGGCGCCGTCTTTCCGCGCGACAGCAGCGTGCTCGTCGTGATCGGCCCCCAGCCGCCGCCCCCACTCGCATCGATGAATCCACCGAAGAAACCGAGCGGTGACAGGAACTTCGCGGTGTGCGGGGACGTGCGTGCGTGCGCCACCGCCGGCGGCCGCACCGAGAACCGGAACGCCACGTAGAGACCGATCGCCAGCAGGATCGACGCGGTCACCGGCGCGGCGGCCTCCGTGGACAGCCCCGACAGGACGGTGGCGCCGAGAAACGCGCCGATCGCGCCCGGCACACCGAGTCGCAACACGACCTTCCAGTCGATGTTGCGGAATCTCCAGTGCGACACACCGGACACCAGGGTCGTCCCCACCTCGGCGAGGTGCACGGCGGCGCTGGCGTGCGCCGCACCCACCCCACTGAAGACGAGCAGGGTCGTGGCTGTGACACCGAACGCCATACCGAGGGCGCCGTCGACCAGCTGGGCGCCGACACCGACGAGCGTGAACACGAGCAGATTGAGCATGCGACGAGCTCCGTACGACTGGAAGTGACCGAGAACGACACGCCGAACGGAACGAACCGCTCAGCAGTACACCCGGGTACAACACGCACAGTCGAAGCATGCACCACGACGGGTCGGCCAGAACGCCATCAGCGCAAGCCGAGCAGCCGGAGCCGCCTCGTAGCTTGTCGCGTGCACGTTTCCGCCCGTCCTCACGTCGCAGATGCCGCCGCGGATGCGACGACCGATCGAGCATAGCCCGTCGGCGCCGCCGGACGCACCTCGGAGCCGAGGTGTGTCGGACACCGCGGCCACGGCGCGGACGGCGGGGAGGCCCACGGTGCCGGGCCGGTTCAGGGCAGCCGTCGCACCTCGATGTCGAAACCGGCCTCGCGCAGCCGCCGGGTGAGCACGTCCCCGAACGCGACCGCCGGGGTGAGTACACCCCCGCCGGCGTGCAGGGCGCCGCCACCCGTGGCGAGGGACAGCGCCGACTCGGCGAGCATCACCGCCGTCGCCTTGTAGCCGGGATCGCCCTGGGCCGCGAAGCGAGCCGTGTAGCGGGCACCCGATTCCGTGGTCGTGAACACGTCCACCGCGAAGTGGCCGTGCTCGCGGGTCTTCTCCGAGGGCCCCTCGCCGGGTGCGGGCAGCACCTTGTCGAGGACGAACCGCGTCGGCGCGAACCCGAGCCCGGCGACCAGCGCGCCGAGGCCACCGGCGACGATCGCCGCGAACACCGGCGACGCGAACGACGACCCCACGCTCATCACCTCCCGGTACCGGAACCGCCGACCGTACGACCAGCCGGTCAGCGCATTGCTGCGTCGGACCACCCGAGTGTTGTACGAGGCCATCACGAACGGTGCCTTCCATCCCGTGAGTTCCGGAGCGATCGACCGGCCGTCCACCATGACCACGTCGCTCTGCGCACCGAGATCGGGCTCGCCGTCCCGGTCGGGGGAAAGTGAGTACGGGGAGGCGGCGAGTCGCCGCGCGGCACGGTCGCGGCGCACGACGTCGATCTGTGTGCGCAGCGAGTCGACGGTGCCGCCGCTGACACCGCCGCGCAGCGCCGACAGGACGAAGGTGGTCTCGGTGAGCGGGCCCGCGCCGTCCTCGTCGGCGGCGCGGTGCAGGGCATGCACCCCGAGATCCGACGGCACGGAATCGAAACCGCACGAGTGCACGATGCGTGCGCCGGTGCTGCGGGCCAGATCGTCGAACCGGTCGATGCTCTCGCGATGGAACAGCACCTCCCCGGTGAGATCGACGTAGTCGGTGCCGGCCTCCGCGCAGGCCTGCACCAGCGGCAACCCGAACTTCGCGTACGGCCCGACGGTCGAGATCACGACGCGTGCGCGGGCCGCCAGCGCAGCCAGCGAATCCGGATCGCCGGCATCGGCGACGAGCAAAGGCCAGGTCGTGGCCACCGGGCCGAGTTCGGCCCGCACGGCCTCCAACCGCGACCGCGAACGTCCGGCGAGGCCGACGGTCACGGTCGGGGGGAGGTGTTCGGCGAGGTACTTCGCGGTGAGGCGGCCGACGAAGCCGGTTGCACCGTAGACGACGACGTCGATCTCGTGGGGAGCGGTCATGCGCGCAACCCTACTGCCGGGTAAGTCCCGGTGCGAGCCTTCGCGCGGCGCGGCGCCGCCACCACAGGCCCGTCCACGACGCGAGCACGCAGACCGCGACTGCGATGCGCACCAGGCCGACCGCCGACTCCGGGTACACGACACCGGTGAGGTAGTGTGCGATGAACCCGTCCGGTGGCAGCGACGCCGCGCCCGCCGACCGTCGTGCCCAGTTCTCCAGCGAGGTCAACGGACACTCGAACCCGATCGCCACCGACCCCGCGCCCCACACGACCGCAGCAACGTGCAGGACCACGGTGCGCGGCCACCGCCAGGTCAAGAACCCGCCGAACGTGACGTAGAGCACGAACAGCAGGTGGACGGACGCGACGACGTCCGCCAGTAGCCGGTACGCCATGGCACCAGCGTAGGCGTATCGCGGCGGGCGCGGCTCAGCTCTCCTTGACGACCAGCACCGGTACGGGCGACTCGACGATCAAGCGTTGCAGTCCGCGCTCGAGCAGGAACTTGCCGGTCGCGGTGCGGCCGCGGCTCCCGGCGACCAGCCTCGAGGCGCCGCTGCGTTCGAGCAGCGCGACGAGCGACCCGACGGGATCACCGTCGTGGACGTCGGCGAGCACCTCCCAGTCGCCCTCGCCCAGGATGTCGCGGACCGCGGCGGTGACCACGCCGGCATCGGCGGGGTCGTCGAGCGGATGCAGCACGATCAGGGACGTGCGGAGGTCGGCTGCTTCGCGGGCCGCAGCCCGCAGGGCGACACGACCCTCCTCGGAGTCGGCGTGGACGACAGCGACAGACATGACTCTCCTCGGCGTGACACAGCGGAACGGGCGCGAGACCCGGTCCTCGACGCGGACCCGGACGGCCCCCGTGTCTCCAGTATCACTGCCCGGTCGCGCTGTCCGCGCATCGTCTACCTGTGGAACCGATCTCGACCAGCGCCGACGTGTTCGGAAAATCTCATCGGACCCCGCCCTGTCACCACGGAGCGGGCCGGTAGTCCTTGAGGAAACAGCCGTGCAGATCGATCCCCGCCTCGCCCTGCACGATCGGGTCGTACACCCGCGCGGCCCCGTCGACGAGGTCGAGCGGCGCGTGGAAACCCTCCTCGGCGAGCCGCATCTTGGTGTGGTGCGGGCGTTCGTCGGTGATCCAGCCGGTGTCCACGGCGGTCATGAGGATCCCGTCGTCGAGCATCTCCTCCGCGCTCGTGCGGGTGAGCATGTTCAACGCGGCCTTCGCCATGTTGGTGTGTGGGTGCCCGGCGCCCTTGTAGCGGCGCCCCGCGAACTGCCCTTCCATCGCCGAGACGTTCACGACGTACTTGCGGCGGGCCGGTGATGCAGCCAACGCCGGGCGCAAACGGTCGACGAGAATGAACGGCGCCACCGAGTTGCACAACTGCACCTCGAGCAGTTCGAGCGGCTCGACCTGACCGACCGTCTGCACCCAGCTGTTGGTGTGCACGAGGTCGGGCAGTAGGCCGCCGGCGTCCACGGCGACCCCGGCCTCGATCCGTTCCGGCGTCGCCGACCCGGCGACCATCGCCAGCGCCGACACGGCGTCCGGGGACAGCGCCGAGGAGGTCAGGGACCCTGCGAGCGCTGCGGGATGCGCGTCCGACGGCTTGCCGAACGTGAGGACATCGGGGCGGGGGCCGGAGGGCAGCGGTGCGGTCTCCGCCTCCGCGAGTGCCGAGTAGGCACCGGGGGAGCGACGCACCGTCTGGGCGGCGTTGTTGATGAGGACGTCGAGTGGGCCCTGCGCGGCGACGTCGTCGGCGAGTGCGACGACCTGCGCGGGATCACGCAGATCGATTCCGACGATGCGGAGGCGATGCAGCCAGTCGGCGCTGTCCTCCATCGCGGAGAACCGGCGGATCGCGTCGTTGGGGAAACGTGTGGTGATCGTGGTGTGCGCGCCGTCGCGCAGCAGCATCAACGCGATGTACATGCCGATCTTCGCGCGACCACCGGTCAGCAGTGCGCGTCGGCCCGTCAGATCGGTGCGCGCGTCCCGCTTCGCGTGGTTCTCGGCGGCGCAGTCCGGGCACAGCTGGTGGTAGAACGCGTCCACACGCGTGTACTTGATCTTGCAGACGTAGCAGTGCCGCGGACGCAGCAGCGTGCCCGCGCTGGTACCGCGCGTCGACGTGGTGAGGGGTATCCCGGCGGTCTCGTCGTCGATCCGCTGCGGGGAGCCGGTAGCGGTCGCGGCGAGGACCTCCCGGTCGGCGGCGACCTTCCGGCTGCGGGCCTCGTTGCGGCGCAACCGCTTGAACTTCTTGAACATGTGCCCCACCGCCCGCTGCACCGCGATCGCGTCCGGGTGGTCGGCGTCGAGACCGGCGGCGAGATCGAGGACCCGCAGACAGGTCTCGAGGTCGGCGGGGTCGATCGAACTCGGCGGTGCGGCGGGATCAGCCGGGGTGTCGCAGTGGGTGCTCATGAGCCTTTTCCGATGTGGTGCGGTAGCACCCGATGGTATCGGGCGCTACCGGAGCGTCCGTCCGCGGATGCGCGCGCTGCCGGCCCCGTGGTCGTCGACACCGGCTTCGCGCGATGGATGGCCGAACTCGTTCTCGCCGCGGCGGGTCTCGCGCAGGACATCCTCTCGGGTGCCTTCACCGATGAGAATGTCGTCGTGTTCGTCGAGCGTCTTCTCGACCTCCCCGCCGGTGTGCGGTAGCAATGGGACGGTATGGGCGCGCGCGCCGTCACCGCTGCGAGGAGAACCGAATGAACCGAACGGACCGGACCTGCCGCACGACACGATTCGCGGATCTACCCACCCCGAAGAAGATCGTGATCGTCGTGCTGGCGAGCATCCAACTCGCCCTCGCCGTGACGGCCTGGGCGGACCTCGCGCGACGACCCGCCGACAAGGTGGACGGCAGCAAACTGAAATGGGCGTCGATCATCGCGATCAACTTCGTCGGCCCGATCGCCTACTTCCGGAAGGGGCGGCGCGACTGACCGTGACCCACGCTCACCAGGATCGCGCCGCCGCCTGCCGCTGCTGACGTCGACCGCCCTTGCCGTCGTGACGGCGCCGCGACGGAATGCGTCGCGCTCGACGACGCAATGCCAGTTCGTGCTGCAGGCGTTCGGCCGGCAACCTACCCGGCCCGTGGATGTGCGTGCCGTCGGCACGCTCGATCGTCGATCCCACAGTTCCTCTCCCTCCCGAACCGGACGTCACAGTAGAACGCGCCACCGACACAGCGGGCAAAGGAATCTCGGGCAAAGGAGTTTCGTGATCGCACGTCGGCGTGAGGGGAGCGGGGCGCATCCGCCCGGTCATGCGCGACAGGAGTGCGTGAGCCGAACGAAGACGAGGCCACGAACTCCGGGGAGTTCGCAACCTCGTTCGTCGCTTCGGCGGTTCGGGGAACCGCTGGTGTGTCCGAGGGGGGACTTGAACCCCCACGTCCGTTAATAGGACACTAGCACCTCAAGCTAGCGCGTCTGCCATTCCGCCACTCGGACCGACGCCCGTGCGGGGCGTGCGGTTGCGCTCCCGCTCTCGCGGGCGCTGACGAAACAGTAGCGTATGGATACCGCGATCCCCAATTCGCCTGGATGACGGCCGTCGGTCCGCCGCGTCGCCCCGCTCACCCGTCCTGGTTCGCGTCCGGTCGCGTCCGGCGACCCGAGCGAATGTACCCCTCGCTCGAATCAATCGATCGAGCGATACGTTCGCTCGAACGGAGGGGAGGGCGAGCAGTTGATGCCCAGGCCCGCGGCGATCGCGAACGGATAGTTCGCGACCACACCGAACACGATGCTCATCAGGCCGGCCACCAGCGCGGTGACGGCGGCGACCTGGTTGACCGGCAG
>NZ_JAIYEP010000034.1 GCF_020515525.1 Rhodococcus yananensis | reverse complement strand
AGATCACCGGGTTGATAGGCCAGAACTGGAAGCGCAGTAATGTGTGGAGGTGACTGGTACTAATAGGCCGAGGTCTTACCACGAAGGTGTTACGCGTCCACTGTGCGGTGTCTGAGACAGCACATGCTTTCTGTTCTGCCCGTGTGGGTGGGGTGGGGGGTGTCGTGTGTGTTTCGTAGAGTTACGGTGGTTATAGCGGCAGGGAAACGCCCGGTCCCATTCCGAACCCGGAAGCTAAGCCTGTCAGCGCCGATGGTACTGCACTCGTCAGGGTGTGGGAGAGTAGGACACTGCCGAACACCCGTTCCGGAGAGGGGACCCACTGTGTGGGTCCCCTCTTCGTGTTTGTGTGGGGTTGTTGCGGGTGGGGTGTGTTGGTGCGGTGGTTTCGGTGGTCGCGGGGAGTTGCGGTGTCCGCGGGAACCCGACGGTGGGTGCCGCCGCGTGTGAGAAGTCGCTTCTCCCGATCAGATGTCCGATCTGTCACGAGATGGTAACAACGCGATTCTGATTTCCGTTTCGAGCCTTTCCGTGGGTAACGTCCGCTTGTGCAGATCCGTTTGGGTCGTGCTGCAGCGCGGTGCGCATCCTCCCGGGTCGTTTCAGGACGACGAGAGGGATTGGGACCAGATCATGCGAATTGGTGCAAGGGTAGTGACGAAGATGGCGGCGGGAATCGCCGGAATCGGATTGGTGGGGGCGTCCGTTGCAGGATGTACCAGTACCGACACGGATTCGAACGCGGCGGTGACCGTCGAGGACTTGCAGGAACGCGGGTCGGTGACCGTCGGGTTCGCGGGGGAGGCGCCCTACAGCTTCATGCAGGGCGGTGACCTGACCGGCGCGACCGTGGCGCTCCACCGGGAGATCTTCGGGAATCTGGGCGTCGACGACGTCGAAGGTGTGGCAACGGATTTCGGTGCGTTGATCCCGGGCCTCCAGGCGGGACGGTTCGATATCGTCAGCGCCGGCATGTCGATCCTGCCGCAGCGCTGCGAGCAGGCTCTCTTCAGTGATCCCGAGTTCAACTACACGACGGCGCTGATGGTTCCGGAGGGGAACCCGCAGAACCTGACCGACATGCAGTCGGTCGTCGACAGCGGTGCGCGCCTGGCCGTCATGACCGGTGCGATCGAATCCGACTACGCACGGGAACTGGGGGTCGATGCGATGCAGGTCGCCGGCGCCCAGGACGGCATGGACGCGGTCATCAACGGCCGCGCGGACGTGTTCGCCTTGACCGGAATCTCGCTGAACTGGATGAAGACGAACAACCCGGACGCACCGGTGGACGTGACACCGTCGTTCGTGGCGGTGATCAACGGCGTGCCGCAGGTCGGTGCCGGTGGCACGGTCTTCCGTCTCGGCGACGAGGAACTGCGCGACGCGTACAACGAGGAACTGAAGAAGATCACGTCGGATCCCGACAAGTACCTGTCGATCGTCGGCGAGTTCGGGTTCACCGAAGCGGAACTGCCCGATCCGGACCTGACGACAGAGATGCTCTGCGAGGGTGTGTCCTGAGATCGAGCTGGTCGCAATGGATTTCTCATCGAACCTCGAGGCGCTCAGGAACAGTTGGCCTCGCATCCTCGATGGCATCCTGGTCACAGTCGAACTCACCGTTGCCAGTGCGCTCTTCGCGTTCCTGCTCGCGGTGGCGTTCGGGCTCGGTGCCGGTGCGAAGAACATCGTGCTCCGCGGATCGTCGCGGATCGTCATCGAATTCTTCAGGGGCACATCGCTTCTGGTGCAGTTGTTCTGGTTCTTCTACGTGATGCCGCTGTTCGGATACAAGCTGGAGCCGCTCGTGTGCGGAATCCTGGCCTTGTCGCTGAACTACGGTGCGTACGGGGCGGAGGTCGTCCGCGGGGCGATCTCCGCCGTGCCGCGACCCCAGTGGGAAGCGGCCACTGCTCTGAACTTCGGATACTGGCAGCGGCTCCGGAAAGTCATTTTCCCTCAGGCGTGGGCAGAGATGATCCCGCCGTTGACCAACCTGTTGATCCAGTTGCTCAAGGGCACCGCGCTCGCGAGCTACATCCTCTTGCAGGACCTGACATTCGAGGTCGAACAACTGCGCCGGTCGACCGGTGACACGCTGTTCGCGTTCGGAGTCGGACTGATTCTGTACTTCGTGGTCGGGTACGTGTTGACGCTCGCCATGAACCTTCTCGAGGTTCGCGCGAAGAGCCGGCTCGGTTCGGGACACACGGTGCGTGAGATGTTCGGGCTCGCCCCGGTGTCCGAGAAGCCGGAGGAGGTGCGTACATGAGCGCGAACTGGAGTTGGGAACGTGCCTGGGAGGCGCTCCCCGTCCTCCTCGAAGGATTCAAGATCACCCTCCTCGCGACGGTGCTGGGATTCGTGCTGGCGGCGGCCCTCGGGCTGCTGATCGCGGTCGCGCGTCGTTCGCTGCCGAAGGTCGTGTCGACGGCGATCGGGGCCGTGGCGCAGTTCATCAGGCTTACGCCGCTCGTCGTGCAACTGTTGTTCGTGTACTACATGCTTCCGCAGTTCACGGCACTGCAGATCGGCATCGTCGTGCTGGGAGTGCACTACTCGACGTATATGGCGGAGGTCTATCGCGCCGGCATCGATGCGGTGCCGGTGGGGCAGTGGGAGGCCGCTCGCGCGCTGTCTCTTCCGCCGGTGCGCACGTGGCGCGCCGTGATCCTCCCGCAAGCGGTACGTCGCGTGGTTCCTGCGCTCGGCAACTACGCCGTGTCGATGTTCAAGGACACGCCGTTCCTGTTCACCATCAGCGTCGTCGAAATGGTCACGGCAGCGCAGCAGTTCGGTGCGAGCCACTTCAGTTACCTGGAGTCGTTGACGTTGGCCGGACTCATCTTCCTGGTGGCGAGCTACCCGACGTCACTGCTCATCCGACGATTGGAGCGTCGCCTTGCCTACTGATGGAATGTTCGAGAAGCGGGAGCCGACCGCCGAGACGGACGAGGAAGTCTCGGCGGCCGAACCGATGATCCGATTCGAGAAGGTGGTCAAACAGTTCGGTAGCAACGTCGTCCTCGACCACCTCGATTTCGATGTCGCCGCCGGAGACCGGGTGACCCTCATCGGGCCGAGCGGATCGGGGAAGACGACCATCCTGAGGCTGCTGATGACCCTCGAGAAGGTCAACGACGGTGTGGTGTGGGTCGGTGGCGAACCACTCAGCCACGAACACAAGGGCCGCAAACTCGTTCCCGCATCGGAGAAACACCTGCGGAGGATGCGTAAGCGGATCGGCATGGTGTTCCAGCACTTCAACCTGTTCCCCAACATGAACGTGATGGAGAACCTGACCGAGGCGCCGGTCCACGTACTCGGCCGCAGCAAGAGCGAGGCGCAGGAGCGTGCGCGGGAACTGCTCTCGATGGTCGGTCTCTCCGACAAGGAGAAGGCTCACCCGACGCAGTTGTCCGGTGGTCAGCAGCAGCGTGTGGCCATCGCGCGTGCGCTCGCGATGGACCCGGACATCCTGCTGCTCGACGAGGTGACCTCGGCGCTGGACCCGGAATTGGTCGCGGACGTGCTCGACGTTCTACGGAGGGTCGCGGACACCACCGACATCACGATGCTGATCGTCACCCACGAGATGAACTTCGCGCGTGACGTGTCCAACCGCGTGCTGATGTTCGACCGCGGCCGCATCGTCGAAGAAGGCTCACCCGAGCGGATCTTCACCGATCCGAGGGAGGAACGAACCCGGAAGTTCCTCGACGCCGTCCTCGCTGGAGAGTGACCCGCCCGGAGGCGACCCGGCCGGAACAGCCAGCCGGGTCGCCTCCGCGCGTCCACGCAGGACGACCTCGTCACCGAGCGACCACAGCCGGGCCTCCTCGTCCGCAGCGTCCGCCAGCGCGCGCGCCGACGCGACGACCCGGCCGGGAACGGCCTTCGCCACATCGCACAGTCGCGATGCCTCGTTCACCGGATCGCCGATCACCGTGTACTCGAAACGTTCCTCCGCTCCGATGTTGCCGGCGACCGCCCGTCCCGCCGACACCCCGATCCCGGCGCGACAGTCGGGGACTTCCACGACGAGTCGCCGAGCGATCGTGCGGGCCGTCCGCAGCGCCCGGCCGGCGGCATCGTCGACCACGATCGGCGCCCCGAACACCGCGAGTGCGGCGTCCCCCTCGAACTTGTTGACCAATCCGCCGTGCCGGTGGATCTCCTCGACGACGACGGCGAAGAACCGATTCAGCAGGGCGACGACCTCGCCGGGCGGGTGATTCGCCGCCAACGTCGTCGACCCGACGATGTCGACGAACAACACCGCGACATCACGCTCCTCACCTCCGAGCGTCTCCTCCCCGCCCAGAGCCACTGCCGCGACATCCCGTCCGACGTGCCGGCCGAACACCTCCCGGATCCGTTCGCGTTCGCGGAGGCCGTCGGCCATCCGGTTGAATCCCGCCTGCAGTTCGCCCAGTTCCGAACCGTCGTAGACGATGACCGACGCGTCGAGGTCGCCACGTTCGATCCGTTCCATCCCGAACTGCACCGACTCGATCGGCGCGACCGTGGACCGGACGGTGAGGAACATCAGGAAACTGCCTATGAGCAGGGTGATCGCGCCCAGGACGAAGACCGTCACCGCGAACCGGGCGGGGGAGACCGGCCGCACGAAACTGAAGATGCCGATGATGATCAGCCCGACGACCGGGATGGCACTGCCCAGCGCCCACGCGAGAAGCACCCGACCGGTCGTGCCACCCAGCCGGTTCCGTTTCGGCGCGCCTGCTTCCAAGGCACGCGCGGCGACCGGGCGCAACGCGAATTCGGTGAACATGTACACGAACCCGCAGACGGTCGAGCCCGACAGCAGGATCGTGAGCGACACCTTGGGGATGGTGTCGGGGTCGATGATCCCGAAGCTCGTCGTGAACAGGACCAGCCCGATCGCCCACAGGCCGCCCTGCTGGAGTGTCATCCGCAGCGGCATGTTGAGCGCGATCCGCTGTTCCGCGACGGTGGGCGGTCGATCCTCCACCGCCCACCGCAATCGGCGCAACCCGTGCCGGGTTCCGGCGACCGAGCCGACGACGATCGCTGCGATCACGTACACCGGGACGAGGATTACCGTCACGGGCAGGAACTGCAGCGTCAGCACGGACGGGCCCGGGATCACGACGTTGATGAGGGTCGCGGCGATCACCGCGCCGACCAGGTGCGTTCCCGCCAAGGACAGGGTCAGCAACGTCTGGACACGGATCCGCTGACGCCGCACCGATTCGGTGGGTGCACCGAGAATCGCCGATCCGAGCGGCGCGCGCTGCCTGTCGTGTGCTGTCATCGTCGTTCGAGACTAGACGGGAGCATCCTCTAGGGTGAGGATGTGCGTCTCGTTATTGCCCGGTGCCGTGTCGACTACATCGGCCGTCTGACGGCACATCTCCCCACCGCGCGACGACTGCTCCTCGTCAAGGCGGACGGTTCGGTGAGTGTGCACGCGGACGACCGCGCCTACAAACCCCTGAACTGGATGAGTCCGCCGTGTTGGCTCGACGTCGAGGACACCGATGACGCGGAAGCGTTGTGGGTGGTCACGAACAAGGCGGGGGAACAGCTGCGGATCACCCTCGAGGAGATCGAACACGATTCGAGCCACGAACTCGGGGTGGACCCGGGACTGATCAAGGACGGCGTCGAGGCGCACCTGCAGGAACTGTTGGCCGAGCACGTCGAAACCCTCGGATCCGGCTACACGTTGATCCGCAGGGAGTTTCCGACGGCGATCGGTCCGGTGGACCTGCTGTGCCGCGACAGCGACGGCGCGACGGTGGCGGTGGAGATCAAACGCCGAGGCGAGATCGACGGTGTCGAGCAGCTGACCCGCTATCTCGAACTGCTCAACCGTGATCCGCTGCTGGCGCCGGTCAGCGGAGTGTTCGCCGCGCAGCAGATCAAGCCGCAGGCGAAGACTCTCGCCACGGACCGGGGCATCCGCTGCCTGGTCCTGGACTACGAGGCGCTCCGCGGCACCGAGAGCACCGAGTTCCGGTTGTTCTGATCGTGCCGCGTCGCAATCGCCCGAAGGGCTCGGCAAGGCGGAACGGGGCCGCCGGCGAACCTCGCACGTTCGGTGCGGCGACGGCGCGCACCGAGTCGGGTCCGGTCGGTTCGGAAGCAGAGCGGTTCACGGTGCGCACCGTCCCCGGATCACGCGCGACGAAGCCGTACCGGTGCCCGGGCTGCGACCACGAGATCGCACCCGGCACCCCGCACGTGGTGGCCTGGCCCACCGACACGCTCGGTGGCGCCGACGAGCGGCGCCACTGGCACAACGGGTGCTGGTCGGCGCGTGCACGCCGCGGGCCGACGCGCCGCTGGTCGTGACGCCGGCGCGCACGTCCTGGACACCCCCGGCGGGATCCGGGGCGTGGCCCCGCAGTCGGGGCACCACCGGTCGGGGGCACCGCGAATCGACCGTCCGTCAGTTGCGGATCCGGCTCGCCACCGCCGGTGAACGCCCGTTGTCGGCGGGACGGGGAGACGGCCCGCGCCCGGGCGTGCCCGACGGGTGTCCGGACCGCGGCGGATTACCGGATTGGGGTGCATCGGATCGGGGTTCGCGCGGTGCACCCGGCTTCCCGTCGGCGCGGGCCTTGTCGTTCGCGCCGTCCGCCTCGTCCGCGTCCGATGCGGTGTCGGTGGCGTTCTCCGCCTTCGCGTCGGTGGTGTTCTCCGCCTTCGCGTCGGTGTCCCGCTCTGTGTCCGCGTCCGCGTCCGGGTCGGTGTCCGCGGTGCTCTCGTCGAGGGACAGGTCACGATCGAGGAGCTCTCCCTCGCGGGTGACCGCTGCGAGCATCGAGGGGACGTCGTCGAGCTGTTCGCGCACGGCGTCGAGTTGCCCGAGGATGCGGGCCCGCAGCACACGCATCTCCTCGGTGAGGGTGCGCGCGTTCGCGACCTTGCGTTCGGACTGCTCGGTCGCGACCGAAACCCGCCGTTCGGCTTCCTGGGTGGCGAGTTCGAGGCGACGCTCGGCCTCGCCCTTGCTGGACCGTTCCAGCTCGTCGAGCACGCCGAGCAGCTTCGACCGACGTTCCGACATGGTGATCTCGAAATCCTGCTGAACCTGGCGGCGCTTCGCCTCGGCCTCGGCCGCGAGACGGTCGGCCTCGGCCCGGGCGGCCGCAACGATGCGGTCGGCCTCGGCGCGCGCGGCGGCCATTGTGCGGGCATGCTCCTCGTCGCACGCGATACGACGATCCTCGAGGTCGATGATGCGCTGCTCGTAGTCGCCGCGGAGCCGGATCCCCTCCTGCTCGGCCAGCGAGATCATCTCGGCGGCGTCGGTCTCGGCGCGGGCACGCAGCTCCGACGCCTCGTCGGACGCCAGGCGCAGCATGCGGGAGATGCGGTCGCTCATCCCCTCCGCGGTGGTGGGGGGCACAGACAGCCGGTCGACGTCCTTGCGCAGGTCGTCGATGTCGTTGCGTGCGCTCTCGAGCTGGCGCGCGAGATCGCGGGCCTGCGCGGCGGCCGCATCGCGATCCGTTGCGGTGACCCGCAACTCGGCTTCGAACCGTGCGAAGTAGTTGGTCACCTCGTCGCGGTCGAAGCCCTTCCGCACGATGGAGAACGGCAGGTGGCTGGGTGCGCGATCACGATCGAAGACCATGGAGACAATCTACCTGCTGCGCAACTGCACTATCACGTCGTCCGCCGCTCCCCGCCGACGGGCAACGGCACACGGTGGAATCGGCGGTACCGCACTCGCGGGAGAGCGGTACCGCGACGGGATCAGTGGCCGTCGTTGGCGGCGGGTTCGACGAGCTCGACGAGCACCCCTCCGGCATCCTTCGGGTGGAGGAAGTTGATGCGTGAATCAGCGGTACCCCGGCGCGGCGCGTCGTAGAGGAGACGCACGCCGCGTGCGCGCAGCTGCCGCGAGACCTCGTCGAGATCGGTGACGCGGTACGCGAGTTGCTGCAGGCCCGGCCCGCTGCGATCGATGAACTTCGCGATCGTGGAGTTCTCGTTCAGCGGGGCGAGCAGCTGGATCTGTGTGGCGCCGTCGGGTGTGCCGGGCACCGACAGCATGGCCTCGCGGACCCCCTGTTCCTCGTTGACCTCCTCGTGCGTGGACACGAGGCCGAGGTTCTCGGCGTACCACGTCAGTGCGGCGTCGAGATCGGGAACCGCGATGCCGACGTGGTCGATCGCGGTGACGAGCCCGGATGTCAGCGCAGCGGCCGCGGGAGACGGTGTGGGGGAGGTCTCGTTCATACCCAGACGGTAGCGTTACCGTTGAACGAGCTCATATCGGGTCCCAGGCACATTCCCGAGTGGGCGCCCGTCTCGTCTATCCGGAGGATTTCCCGTGAGCACTTCTGTCATCGTCGCCGGAGCCCGCACGCCCATGGGGCGCCTGTTGGGATCGCTGAAGGATCTCTCCGGATCCGATCTCGGCGGTGTCGCCATCAAGGGTGCCCTCGAGAAGGCCGGTGTCGCGCCCGAGCAGGTCGACTACGTGATCATGGGTCAGGTCCTCACCGCCGGCGCAGGGCAGATCCCGGCGCGGCAGGCGGCCGTCGCCGCGGGCATCCCGATGAACGTGCCGGCCCTGACGATCAACAAGGTGTGTCTGTCGGGGATCAACGCGATCGCGATGGCCGACCAGTTGATCCGCGCCGGCGAATTCGACATCGTCGTCGCCGGCGGTCAGGAGTCGATGAGCCGGGCTCCGCACATGCTCGAGAAGTCCCGCACGGGGTTCAAGTACGGCGACGTGACGCTGCGCGACCACATGGCGTACGACGGCCTGCACGACATCTTCACCGACCAGGCGATGGGCGCGCTCACCGAAACGGCCAACGCCGACGCCGACTTCGTCTCCCGGGAGGAGCAGGACGCGTTCTCCGCCGCCTCGCACCAGAATGCGGCGCGGGCCTGGAAGGACGGACTGTTCGACGACGAGGTCGTGCCGGTGGCCGTTCCGCAGCGCAAGGGCGACCCGATCATGTTCGCCCAGGACGAGGGCATTCGCGCCGACACCACCGCGGAGTCCCTGGCGAAGCTGCCGTCGGCGTTCGCGAAGGGTGGGACGGTCACGGCCGGATCCGCGTCGCAGATCTCCGACGGTGCCGCCGCGGTCGTGGTGATGAGCAAGGCCAAGGCCGAGGAACTGGGGCTGTCCTGGATCGCCGAGATCGGGGCGCACGGTGTGGTCGCCGGCCCGGACTCGACATTGCAGCAGCAGCCGGCGCGGGCGATCGCGCGGGCATGTGAACGTGAGGGCATCGACCCGAAGGATCTGGATCTCGTCGAGATCAACGAAGCGTTCGCGGCCGTGGGTATCGCTTCGGCGCGCGCGCTGGGAATCGACGCGGCGAAGGTCAACGTCAACGGCGGAGCGATCGCGCTCGGGCATCCGCTGGGCATGTCCGGTGCGCGGATCGCACTGCACCTGGCACTCGAGTTGAAGCGGCGCGGCGGCGGCGTGGGTGCGGCCGCGCTGTGCGGTGGCGGTGGACAGGGCGACGCGCTGATCGTGCGTGTGCCCGAGGCCTGATCGACGCAGCGGAATGCACCCGGATGCGGGTGCGGTCACGGCCCCGGCGCGTGCGCCCCGGGGCCGTGACCTCTCTCACCCTCACTACAGGCTGTCGTAGAAGTTGGGCACAATGGCCCTATGACGACCATCTTCGACCTGTCGACGCCCGCGAAGCGATTCCGTCTTGTCGCGATCTGGGAGGCAGTGACCTGGGCCGCCCTCCTGATCGCCATGTTCTTCAAGTGGGTGCTCGGCTTCGAAGAAGCAGTCCGAATCCCCGGGATGGTGCACGGCATCGCCGGGTTCCTCGTGTTCGTCGGCGTCGCGATCATCACGGCGTTCGCGCTGAAATGGGATCTGAAGACCACCTTCCTGGCGCTCGTGTCGAGTGTGCCCCCGTTCGGCACGATCGTCTTCGAACGTTGGGCGGTGCGCACGGGGCGTCTCGGGGAGCTCTCCGCGCCCGGAAGCCGCGACGAATCACTCGCCGCGGCCTGACCCGATACCGGCGCCGCGACCAACCGAGCGGCGCCGTCCCGCCGGGTCGTGCCAAACTGGAGGGCGTGACTCGACCCGGTTCCCGTCCAACACGTTCCGCCGCTGCCGCTGCGGCGATGTCCGGCGCGGTGGATCTCGCGCCCCTCAAGGAGCGGGCCTCCGCCCCGCCACCGCCTCCCCCGTCCGCCGACGGCGCCCCCGGTGGCATCGCGCCCATCGTGGACGTCACGGAAGCGACGTTCGAGGCCGAGGTTCTGCAGCGCTCCTCACAGGTCCCGGTCATCGTCGATCTGTGGGCAACCTGGTGCGAGCCCTGCAAGCAGCTCTCGCCGGTGCTCGAGAAGCTCGCGACCGAGGCCGCCGGCCGATGGGTGCTGGCGAAGGTCGACGTCGATGCCAACCCGCGGATCGCGCAGGCGTTCGGTGTGCAGTCGGTGCCGACGGTCGTCGCCGTCGCCGCCGGGCAGCCGCTCGCCGACTTCCAGGGTGTGCAACCCGAGTCGGCCCTGCGTCAGTGGCTCGACGCCATCGCGCAGGCCGTCGACGGCAAACTGTCCGGGCCGCCCACCACGGGTGAACCGACCGAACAACCCGCCGACCCGCGGTTCGTCGCGGCCGAGCAAGCACTCGAACAGGGCGACTTCGACGGCGCCGAGGCCGCCTACAACCTCATCCTGAACTCCGAACCCGGCAACACCGAGGCGAAGTCGGCGCTGCGGCAGGTCAAGTTCCTGGCGCGAGCACAGAACATCCCCGCCGACGCCATCGCCCGCGCCGATGCCGCACCCCCCGACCTCGACGCACAGCTCGCCGCGGCCGACGCCGAGCTGTTCGCGCAGAACCCGGAGGCCGCGTTCGAGCGGATCATCGCGTTCGTCCGCCGCAGCGCCGGCGACGACCGGACCGCGGCGCGCACCCGCCTGCTCGAACTGTTCGAACTGTTCGATCAGGCCGAGCCGTTCGTCGTCGCCGCGCGCCGCAAACTGGCGTCCGCGCTCTACTGAACGTCGCCCCGTCGAACACACCGGCCGCTACCGCTGCATCGTCAGCGGTAGCGGCCGGTGCACGACGACTCGCCGCCGAGCACACCGGTCCGGAACGCATCGACCCGCGCGAACCCGCTGGGCACGGTCGCACCGTTGACGTCGCTCGCCGCCAAACCGTCGCTGAGCAGACCCGACACGGCCTCGTCGAGGTCGCCGGGGGACAACCACACCATCCGATCGTTCGGCCCCGTCGACGCGGCCAGCTCGCTCGACGGACTGAGCGCGGCACTGATCACCCCGGCCAGGCAGGCGGCGCGCAGCGCCGTCCTGGCGTCGGTCAGGCCGAGCCCCGCCTCCTTCTGCACCGCCAGGGTGAAACGTGACGCGACGAGGACGTACGCGTTGTAGTCGCCGCGCACATCGACGCTGAACTCGGCGCGCGGTGACCGGTCGGGTGCGCCGCGGTCGGCGAGCGCCACGATGTCGATACCGACGGTGTTGGTGGCGGGGCAGTACGACACCGGTGCCGTCGCAGCGGCGTCGGTGCAGCCGAGATCGTAGCCCGACAGGTCGAGCGTCGGGGGGTCCTCCAGATCGAACACCAACCGGAACGAATCGAAGAGCATCTGCACCGAGTCCGCGGTGACCTCGAGTTCGCCGTCGTCGCTGCCGTCGAAATATTGCGGCAGGTCCGCCCGGCGCGTCTCGATCTCGTCGGCATCGATCCGCGGGCAGCCCGCGACGCCGTCGGTGAATCCGATCTGCACGGCGGTGACCCGTTCGAACGCGGAACCGTGGATCGAATCGGGATCGTTGGGATCGCTGTCGCGGAACAGCACCATCGACGCGAGGACGTTGTTGAGGCCGTCGGAGGTGTTGAGCCGGAAGTGTTCGGATCGGCCTTCGGCGACATGCCGCATGAACGCGCCGGCGAAACAGTCCGCCTGCTGTTCGAACACGATGCCGGGATCGTCGTCGGCGACCAGACCCGCCTTGTGTTGGATGGCGTGCCCGTACTCGTGGGCCAGCACCGTGACCGCCGACATCGGACCGAAACTCTCCACGAGCTGGGGCACCAGGAACTCGCGGTCCCAGCCGATCGCGTCGCCGCGACTGCAGTACGCGGCGTTGACGAAGTCGTAGGTGGTCTCGCCGCAGAACTTCGGGCCGCGCCGCTGCGAGGGATCCCACGACACGAGGGTGTCGACGGGGTCGAAGTCGCCGCGCGCGATGGTGGAGTACTGCTGCCTCCAGAACGACTCGATGTCGGCGACGGCGTTGCCCATGAGCGTGTCGATGTCGCCCCCGTCGGTGTTGTCGACGACGACGTCCGCGTCGGGCACCCCGTCGCGGGGGCCGCTCGGACCCGAATCGACCGGCAGACCCGCCACCGTGAACGGGTCGTCGTAGATCGAGACGGCCGTCCCCTCGATCTCGTGGGCACATGCCGCGACGGTCAGCGCGGCCAGGACCACCACCGCGCACGCCCGTAGCCGTCCGATTTCCACGTCCTGTCCGCTCCCGTCCCGTCGTCGCAGTCGGTGCTCACCGCTGCGGCGACAACCAGATCGCGCCGTGAGCGGGAAGCGTCACCCGAGCCGACGCGGGCCGGCCGTGCCACGACCGGGGTGCGGCCTCGACGGAGCCGAGGTTGCCGACCCCACCGCCGCGGTAGGCGACCGCATCCGTGTTGAGGATCTCCCCCCACGTGCCCGGTTCGGGTAGACCGACACGATAGTCCGAATGGGTGGTGCCCGAAAAGTTGTACAGACACGCCACGACGGAACCGTCGTGCCCGTACCGCAGGAAACTGAGCACATTGTTGCGCGCATCGTTCGCGTCGATCCACGCGTAGCCACCCGGGGAGGTGTCCAGGGTGTACAGCGCGGGGTGCTCGCGATAGAGCCGGTTCAGGTCGGTGACCAGGTCACGAACACCCCGGTGCAGCTCCCCGGTGTGCGGCTCGTCGAGCTGCCACCAGTCCAGTCCGCGTTCCTCCGACCACTCGGAGACCTGCCCGAACTCCTGACCCATGAACAGCAACTGCTTCCCCGGATGCGCCCACATGTATGCCAGGAACGCGCGCAGCGCCGCGGCCCTCGTGTGGTCGTCGCCGGGCATCCGCGTCCACAGCGTGCCCTTGCCGTGCACCACTTCGTCGTGACTGATCGGCAGCACGAAGTTTTCGCTCCACGCGTACATCAGCGAGAACGTGATCTCGTGATGGTGGTAGATGCGGTGCACCGGATCGTGCGCCAGATAACCCAGGGTGTCGTGCATCCAACCCATGTTCCATTTCATGGAGAATCCGAGGCCGCCGACGTTCGTCGACCGTGTCACGCCCGGCCACGACGTCGACTCCTCCGCGATCGTCACGACACCCGGATGGAGTTTGTGCACGGTGGCGTTCAGTTCCTGGAGGAACGCCACGGCCTCGAGGTTCTCCCTGCCGCCGTACACGTTGGGTGTCCATCCACCGGACGGTCGTGAGTAGTCCAGGTACAGCATCGAGGCGACCGCGTCGACGCGCAGACCGTCGACGTGGAACTCCTCGACCCAGAACAGGGCATTCGCGACGAGGAAGTTCCGCACCTCGTTCCGGCCGTAGTCGAACACGTACGTACCCCAGTCGAGTTGCTCACCGCGCGTCGGGTCGGGGTGTTCGTACAGTGCGCTGCCGTCGAACCGCGCGAGCGCCCAGTCGTCCTTCGGGAAGTGCGCCGGAACCCAGTCGACGATCACCCCGATGCCCGCCGCGTGCAGCCGGTCGACGAACTCGCGGAAATCGTCGGGTGTCCCGAACCGGGCGGTCGGCGCATAGTACGACGTGACCTGGTAACCCCACGATCCGCCGAACGGGTGTTCCGCGATGGGCAGCAGTTCGACGTGGGTGAACCCGGTGCCGGTCACGTACTCGGCGAGAGCGTCGGCGAGTTCGAGATAGTCCAGCCCCGGACGCCACGACCCGAGATGCACCTCGTACACGCTCATCGGCTCCTGATGCGGCTGCCGTGCAGCGCGGGCCTCGATCCAGTCGCCATCACGCCACACGTGCGTGCCGACGGTGATCCGGGAGGCCGTGGCGGGGGGAACCTCCGTGGCGAACGCCATCGGGTCGGCCTTGTCGCGGACCGACCCGTCACGCCCGTGCACCCGGAACTTGTACAGCTCACCCGGACCCACGTCGGGAACGAACAGTTCCCACACGCCGCTGGACCCGAGCACCCGCATCGGTGCGGTACGCCCACCCCAGCCGTCGAAGTCGCCGAGGACCGTGACGCCGCGCGCACCCGGCGCCCACACCGCGAAGGACGTACCGGTGACGGTGCCGTCGGGGGTGTCGTAGCTGCGCGGATGCGCACCCAGCACCTCCCACAGACGTTCGTGGCGGCCCTCACCGATCAGATACCGGTCGAGTTCGCCGAGCGTCGGCAGGAAGCGGTATCCGTCGGCGACGACCACCGTGTAGTCGAACGGATACGTCACCACCAGGCGGTGGTCGACCGGGTCGTGCACGGGCACCAACGCCGAGAACACGTCGCCGCCCAGCGGCTCGAGCGGATGATCGACACCGGCGACGCGCACCGACACCCGTTCCGCGCCGGGGCGCAGGGCCCGGAAGATGGTGCCCTCGGGGTGGGGATGGGCGCCGAGCACCGCGTGCGGATCGTGATGCACTCCCGACAGCAGCCGCGCCAGATCGTCGGGCGCCGGCGCGTCGCGCCGCGCGGGGCCGCCGCGGCTTCCCCGCGTGGTCACGACAACTCCCGGTACGCGAGGACCGTGCGGGCCGGGATCCCGATCGGCGGCAACACCAGGATGTGCGCGACCGCCCGCCACGGTTCGAGCCGCACGAAGTTCGAGCGACCCCAGTGATACTGCTCGCCGCTGACCTCGTCGTGCACCGTGAACTGGTCGTGCCAGTCGTGGCCGATCGCCGGCATGTCCAACCAGATGTTGCCCTGCTCCGCGCCGTGCGGATTCAGGTTGACGACCGTGAGCACCGCGTCGCCGGTGACGGGATCGAACTTCGAGTAGGCGATCAGCGCCTCGTTGTCGACGTGGTGGAACGCAATGTTGCGCAGCTGCTGCAACGCCGGATGAGCACGACGGATCCGGTTGAGCGCCGTGATCCACGGTTCGAGGGATTCGCCGCGGCGTCGCGCGTCGTCGAACCGGCGGGGACGCAACTGGTACTTCTCGGAATCGAGGTACTCCTCACTGCCGTCACGCACCGCCACATGCTCGAACAGCTCGTAACCCGAGTACACACCCCACGTCGGGGACAGCGTCGCCGCCAGCGCCGCGCGCAACGCGAACATGCCGGGACCGCCGTGCTGCAACGACTCGTGCAGGATGTCCGGGGTGTTCACGAACAGGTTGGGGCGGGCCTCGTCCGCCTTCGCGGCGATCTCACGGCCGAACTCGGTGAGCTCCCACTTCGCGATCCGCCATGTGAAGTACGTGTAGGACTGGGTGAAACCGCGCCGCGCCAGCCCGTACAGGCGGGCTGGACGGGTGAACGCCTCCGACAGGAACAGCACGTCCGGGTCGGTGGACTTGACCTCCTCGATCAGCCACTGCCAGAAGTTCGGGGGTTTCGTGTGCGGATTGTCGACCCGGAAGATCTTCACGCCCGCGGTGACCCAGTGCCGCACCACCCGCAGCACCTCGGCGGCGAGACCGTCCGGGTCGTCGTCGAAGTTCAGCGGATAGATGTCCTGATACTTCTTCGGCGGGTTCTCCGCGTACGCGATGGTCCCGTCCGGGAGCACTGTGAACCACTCCGGGTGTTCGATCGCCCACGGATGGTCGGGTGCGCACTGCAACGCCAGGTCGAGCGCGACCTCCATCCCGAGCTCACCGGCGCGCGCCACGAACCGGCGGAAGTCGTCGTCGGTGCCGAGTTCCGGATGGATCGCGTCGTGACCGCCCTCGTCCGACCCGATCGCCCACGGCGAACCCACATCCCCGGGACCGGCCACCAAGGAGTTGTTCGGACCCTTGCGGTTGATCTTCCCGATCGGATGGATCGGCGGCAGATACACCACGTCGAACCCCATCGCGGCGATCCGCGGAAGATCGGCGGCGGCAGTGTCGAACGTGCCGTGCCGGGGCGTGCCGTCGTCGTTCCATCCGCCCGTCGACCGGGGGAAGAACTCGTACCAGGACCCGAACAGTGCTCGGCGCCGGTCGACGAGCACCGTCTGCGCACGACCGCGGGTGACCAGTTCGCGCAGTGGATGCGCCCGCAGGACCTCGGTGACGTCGGGTCCGAATGCGGGCGCCACCCGCTCCGGCAACGATCGATCGGACCGCAGTGTCGCGGCCACCGCGAGCAGCGACGGGCGGCTGCCGCGCGGCACCGACCGCGCGGCCGTCTCGAACAACCGGGCGCCGAGCTCGAGATCGTTCGCGAGATCCTCCGCGCCCTGCCCGGCGTCGAGCTTCGCGTGCACGGCGTGACGCCACGTCGACACCGGATCGGACCATGCCTCCACCCGATACGTCCACAGGCCGGGGCTCGTGGGTGTGAACACCGCCTGGAAGGTGTCGGGCAGGTGGCCGGGCGACATGGGGATCCGGGCGAACCTACCCGCCGTGTCGGGGTCGTCGGCCGGCCCGCGCACGGCCAGGGTCGCCGCGACGGCGTCGTGACCCTCCCGCCACACCACCGCCGACACGGGAACCACCTCGCCGACCACCGCTTTGGTCGGGCAACGTCCACCGTCGAGTGCCGGTCGGACGTCGTCGATGGCCAGACGACCGTTCACGTGTTCTCCGTTCGGGAGGTAGGGAAGCGTCGAGTTCGTACCAACCGTAAACGAGGCGCCGCTCGGCGTCCGGTCGTCCGGTGGGGAATGATGGTCCTGGTGTGAACATCGGATGTCGCCGTGGAGCGCCGGTCGGCGACGACCCCGTCCGGTGGGTAGGCTTCCCCGCGTGAAAGCGTTGCGTCGGTTCACCGTCCGAGCCCACCTCCCCGAGCGGTTGACCTCGCTGGGAGCACTGAGCACCAATCTGCGCTGGTCGTGGCATCCGCCCACCCAGGATCTGTTCGCGTCCGTCGACCCCGAGCTGTGGGATCGCGCGGCGCACGACCCGGTGCGTCTCCTCGGGGAGGTGCCCGCGGCCCGCCTGGACGCGCTCGCCGAGGACGACGATTTCGTGGCCCGCCTCGACGCCGCAGCCGCCGACCTCGACGACTATCTGTCGCGACCCCGGTGGTTCCAGCAGCAACAACAGCGGGGCGCCGACGTACCCGACGGCATCGCCTACTTCTCCATGGAATTCGGGGTCTCGGAGGTCCTGCCCAACTACTCCGGGGGGCTCGGCATCCTCGCGGGCGATCACCTCAAGGCGGCGTCCGACCTCGGACTACCCCTGATCGGTGTGGGCCTGCTGTACCGCTCCGGGTACTTTCGGCAGTCGCTCAGCGCCGACGGCTGGCAGATGGAGCACTACCCCTCCTACGACCCGCAGGGCCTGCCGCTGCGTCTGCTCACCGAAACCGACGGCACCCCCGCCCTCGTCCGCGTCGACATCCCCGGCGGCCGCACCCTCGACGCACGCGTGTGGATCGCGCAGATCGGCCGGGTTCCGCTGCTGCTCCTCGACAGCGACATCGCCGGAAACGACGAAGACCTGCGCGGTGTCACCGACCGGCTGTACGGCGGCGACCAGGACCACCGCATCCGGCAGGAGATCCTCGCCGGCATCGGTGGAGTCCGCGCCGTGCGCGCCTACACCCGCATCCACGACCTCCCCGACCCCGACGTGTTCCACATGAACGAGGGGCACGCCGGCTTCCTCGGCGCCGAACGCATCCGCGAACTCGTCACCACCACCGGACTGGATTTCGACGAAGCCCTCGCCGCCGTTCGCGCCGGCACCGTGTTCACCACGCACACACCCGTGCCGGCGGGCATCGACCGCTTCCCGATCGACCTGGTCCGGCACTACTTCTCCGGACCCAACGGAGAGAACGAGTCGGCGCTGCTGCCCGGGCTCACCGTCGACCGGATCCTCGCGCTCGGCCGGGAGGACGATCCCGGCGTGTTCAACATGGCGCACCTCGGGTTGCGTCTCGGGCAACGCTGCAACGGAGTGTCGCGGCTGCACGGCCGGGTGAGCCGCCACATGTTCGAAGGGCTGTGGCCCGGTTTCGACGCCGCCGAGGTCCCCATCGGCTCCGTCACCAACGGGGTGCACGCACCCACGTGGGCGGCCCGCGAATGGATCTCGCTCGCGAACCGGCTCGCCGGCCCCGACCGGGTCGAGGAGGCCCGCGGCTGGGAACTGCTGCAGACCGTCGACCCGGCCGAACTGTGGTCCACCCGCAACACCCTGCGCGCCCGGCTCGTCGACGAGGTGCGGCGACGCGTCCGCGCGTCGTGGCTCGAACGCGGCGCCACCGAGGCCGAACTCGGCTGGGTGTCGGGCGTGTTCGACCCGGACGTACTCACCGTCGGATTCGCGCGGCGTGTCCCCACCTACAAGCGGTTGACGTTGATGCTGCGCGACCCGGAGCGGCTGCGCACGATCCTCCTCGACGAGGACCGCCCGGTGCAGCTCGTCGTCGCCGGCAAGAGCCACCCCGCCGACGACGGCGGCAAGGGGCTGATCCAGCAGGTTGTGCGGTTCGCCGACCGGCACGACGTGCGGCACCGCATCGTGTTCCTGCCGGACTACGACATGTCGATGGCCCGGTTCCTGTACTGGGGCTGCGACGTGTGGCTGAACAATCCGCTGCGCCCCCTCGAAGCGTGCGGCACGTCGGGCATGAAGTCGGCGCTCAACGGTGGGCTGAACCTGTCGATCCGCGACGGTTGGTGGGACGAGATGTTCGACGGCGGCAACGGCTGGGCGATCCCCACCGCGGACGGTGTCGACGACGAACGCCGCGACGACCTCGAGGCCGGTGCGCTCTACGAACTGCTCGAGCGGTCGGTGCTGCCCCGCTTCTACGACCGCGACGAGGCCGGTGTACCCACCCGGTGGATCGAGATGGTGCGGCACACCCTCGAGAACCTCGGTCCGAAGGTCCTCGCGTCCCGCATGGTCCGCGACTACGCCGTCGACTACTACACGCCGGCGGCGCGGTCGGCCCGGGCGGTCACCGCGGACGATCACGCCGGTGCGAAGGCACTCGCCGAGTACCGGCACCGCGTCGACGCGGCGTGGCCGTCGGTGCGGGTCGCGCAGGTCGACAGCGACGGGCTGCCCGAGAGCCCCGAGATCGGGTCGCGGCTGGGGCTGACCGCCCACGTGCGACTCGGGGACCTGACACCCGACGACGTGCAGGTGCAGGCGGTGATCGGCAAGGTCGGGCAGGACGACACGCTCACCGAACCCGTGACCGTCACGATGATCCACACGGGCGCGGATCCGCTCGGGGAGGTGTTCGCCGCCGACGTCGCCCTGCCGTTGGCCGGTGCCGTCGGCTACACCGTGCGGGTGCTGCCGCGGCACGACCTGCTGGCCACGCCCGCCGAACTCGGGTTGGTCGCCCTGCCGTGACGACCCGCACGAGTCACGAACAGAGACGGTCGAGAGACCTGCGGACCACCGCCGGATCCGCGGTCTCCCAGAACGGCGGCAACGACGCCCGCAGGTAGCCGCCGTAGCGGGCGGTCGCGAGCCGCGAGTCGAGCACGGCGACGACACCGCGGTCGTCCGTGCTGCGTAACAGCCGGCCGACGCCCTGGGCGAGGAGCAGCGCGGCGTGGTTCGCGGCGACCGCCATGAAACCGTTGCCCCCGCGGGATTCGACGGCGCGTTGCCGCGCGGTGAGCAGCGGATCGTCCGGCCGGGGAAACGGGATCCGGTCGATGATCACCAGCGACAGGGACCGGCCGGGGACGTCGACGCCCTGCCACAGCGACAGGGTGCCGAACAGGGAGGTCGCCTCGTCCGCGGCGAACTTCTCGACGAGCGCGCCCGTCGCGTCCTCGCCCTGGCACAGGATCGGGGTGTCGAGCCGGTCGCGTAACGCCTCGGTCGCGGCCTTCGCGGCGCGCATCGACGAGAACAATCCGAGGGTGCGACCACCGGCGGCGGTGACGAGTTCGGCGATCTCGTCGAGATGCGCCGGAACCGGCCCGTCGCGTCCCGGGGGCGGCAGGTGCCGCGCGATGTAGAGGATCCCCGACCTCGCATGGTCGAACGGTGAACCCACATCGAGCGCATTCCATTTCGTACCGCCCGAATCCGACGGGGGCTCCGCGCCCGACGCGGCACCGGTGTCGCTGCGGGCCGGTTCCTGCGGCGGTAGCCCCCACTCGGCGGCCAGACCGTCGAACGATCCGCCGACCGTGAGCGTCGCGGACGTCAGCACCGTCGTCGACTCGTCGAACAGTCGTGCGCGCAGCAGCCCGCCGACGGACAACGGCGCCATACGCACCGTGCGCCGCACCGCACCGCGGATCTCGTCGGCCGCCAGCCACACCACGTCCCTGCGCTGCGCCGGATCGGGTTCGGCGAACGACGTGAGCACCCGCACCGCACAGTCGTGCACCTCGTCGATCTCGGCGAGTGCCTGGCTGCGTGCCGCCGCGACCTCCGGGTCGGTGCCCGGCTTCGCCGGCCCGATGGCGGTGTGCACCGCCCACGCCGCATCACGGATGGACGCGAGCGCCGCCGCGACACCCTCGTCGATCGAATCCCACCGACCCGCGGGCAGTGCGTCGAGCAGCGACGCCCAGCTCTCACCCGCCGCCTCGAGCCGGTCGACCTCCTCGTCCTCGACGAGCTTCGTGCACCGCCGCGCAGCGGCCGACACGGACCCGCCGGACAGTTCGGCGGTCGCGACACCGGTGACACGGTCGACGAGTTCGTGGGCTTCGTCGACGACCACGACGTCGTGTTCGGGCAGGATCGAGATCCCGGTGATCGCGTCGATCGCGAGGAGCGCGTGATTGGTGACGACCACGTCGACCTGCGCGGCCTCGGCCCGTGCGATCTCGGCGAAGCAGTCGTCGCCGACCGGGCAGCGCGTCCGGCCGAGGCATTCGCGGGCGGTGACGCTGAGCTGACGCCACGCCTGATCGGAGACCCCCGGGGACAGATCGTCGCGGTCACCGGTGTCGGTGCTCGACGACCACTCGGTGACCCGCCGCACCTCCCGGCCCAGACGCGACAGCGCGAACGCGTCGAACAGTTCCGCGTCGCCCGGCGGCTCGGCAGCCAGCCCGGTGTGGATCTTGTTCAGACACAGATAGTTGCCGCGCCCCTTGAGGATCGCGAAGCGGGGCCGGCGCCCCAACGATTCGGTGAGGGCATCCGCGAGGCGCGGAAGATCACGGTCGACGAGCTGGCGTTGCAGCGCGATGGTGGCGGTCGACACCACCACGGTGCGGCCCGTGCGCACCGCGTACCGGATGCTCGGCACCAGGTAGGCGAGTGATTTACCGGTGCCGGTGCCCGCCTGCACCGCCAGATGCTCACCCGTGTCGATGCAGTGCGCGACCGCCGACGCCATCGTCAGCTGATTGCGCCGTTCCTTCCCGCCGAGGGCGTGGACCGCGGTGCGGAGCAGATCGGGGACATCGGGGAGTTCGGGCACCGGGCCAGGGTAGCGGCCACCACCGTCACGTCCCGGCGGCGACCTCACCGACCAGCGTGACACCGGCCTCCCGCATCCGGGTGAGCGCCGCGGCCACCTGCACGTCCGAGACCCCCGCGGTGTGCGACAGCAGCACCCGCGTGGCGAACCCCGCTCCCGCGGCGTCCAACGCGGTCGCGCGGACACAGTGATCGGTGGCGATGCCCACCACGTCGACCTCGGTGACCCCGCGCCCGCGGAGCCAGTCGGCGAGGGACGTGCCGGTGTCGTCGGTGCCCTCGAAGCCGGAGTACGCGGCCTCGTACGCCCCCTTGGAGAACACCGCCTCCACCCGCGTGACATCGAAATCCGGATGGAAGGCCGCACCCGGAGTCCCCACCCGGCAGTGCGGTGGCCACGAGTCCACGAAGTCCGGTTCGTCGGAGAAGTGGGCACCCGGGTCGACGTGGTGATCGCGGGTCGCGACCACGTGCGCGTACCGCGCGTGCTCGTCGGCGAGCAGCCGCGACACCCCCGCCGCGACGGCGGAACCCCCGACGACGGCGAGCGCACCGCCCTCACAGAAATCGCTCTGGACGTCGACCACGATCAACGCACGCATCGCCCTCACTCCTCACGCATCCGCGGTCACGAACCGAGTGGGGATCGCGGGATCACCGGCCGACAACGTCAACCCCTCCCACGGCAGGCTCACCGATCCGCGGCGCAGAAACTCCCTGCTCTCCTCCAGGGTAGGCAGACCGTCGACGGGGGCGCCGCCGCGCACCAGCGGCACCATCAACTCGTGCAGCGTGGTTCCCGCACCGTCGGGGACGTCGGCGTCCGCCGGGAACACGACCTCCTCGACGAGGGTTCCGCTGCGCCGTGCGTACCGCACCGCCCGTTTCGCACCGCCACGCGACTCCTTCGCCGCGCTGCGCTTCGCGACCGGAAGGCCGTCGACCTCGACGAGCTTGTACACCATGCCCGCGGTCGGTGCCCCCGAACCCGTCACCAGCGACGTACCCACCCCGTACCCATCGACCGGTTCGGCACGCAACCCGGCGATGGCGTACTCGTCGAGATCACCCGACATCACGATCCTGGTGCGGTGCGCACCCAGGTCGTCGAGCTGCCGACGCACCTGGCGGGCGAGGACACCCAGATCACCCGAGTCGATGCGCACCGCCCCCAACTCCGGGCCCGCCACCTCGATCGCCGTCGCCACCCCCTGCGTGATGTCGTACGTGTCGACCAGCAGCGTCGTACCCACCCCGAGTGTCTCGACCTGACTGCGGAACGCCGACGCCTCGTCCCGACCGTCCGTCGTGGTGTGCAACAGGGTGAACGCGTGCGCAGCCGTACCCGCGGCGGGGATCCCGTGGCGACGTGCCGCCTCCAGATTCGACGTCGAATCGAAACCCGCCAGGTACGCGGCGCGCGCCGCCGCGACCGCCGCCTCCTCGTGGGTGCGCCGCGACCCCATCTCGATGAGGGTCCGCCCGTCCGCGACCGCCACCATCCGCGCCGCCGCCGACGCGATCGCACTGTCGTGGTTGAACACCGACAGCGCCAACGTCTCCAGCAGCACGCATTCCGCGAACGTGCCGCGCACCGTCAGGATCGGCGACCCCGGAAAATAGAAGTCGCCCTCCCGATACCCGTCGATGTCCCCGGAGAACCGGAACGTCCGCAGCCACTCCACCGTGGACGGACGCAGAAACCGTTCCGCGACCGCCAGTTCGGCGTCCCCGAACCGGAACCCGCGCAGCGCCTCGACGAGCCGCGCCGTCCCCGCGACCACCCCGTACCGGCGACCCGCCGGCAGTCGACGCGCGAACAGCTCGAACACACACGGACGGTGGCCGGACCCGTCGACCAGCGCCGCCTCGAGCATCGTCAACTCGTACTTGTCGGTGAACAGTGCGGTGCTGGCGGTCGTCGAACCGCCGGTGGTGACAGCCATCCGCCCACTCTAGAACGAGACCGGGGGAGGCGGTTCTGCGACTCGAGCGAACGTCGTACCCTGGACACATGGCGCCGTGTTCCACGACAAGCCCGCCCGACGTCCGAGCGATGGGTGCCGGTCAGGCGATGCCCGCCGAAGCGGAGATCGTCGAAGAAGTCGAACTGGTCGACAGGCCCTGGGTCACCGTGGTGTGGGACGACCCCGTCAACCTCATGCACTACGTGACGTTCATCTTCCAGAAGCTGTTCGGCTACAGCAAGGCGAAGGCCACCGAACTCATGCTGAAGGTGCACAACGAGGGCAGAGCCGTCGTGTCCAGCGGTTCACGTGACAAGATGGAACACGACGTGCAACGGCTCCACGCCGCCGGGCTGTGGGCCACCATGCAACGGGACGAATGAGCCATCACAGGAGGACCGGACCGACGTGCGGCAGTGGACCCGGAAGAACTCGCTCAGCGGACCCAAACTCCGTTCCGAGATGGACGGTCACGAGGCGTCGGTGCTGCGGTCGCTCGTCGCGTCCGTGCTCGGGATGCTCGAGGACCGCGCCGCACAGACCCCGCACGACGACCTGGCCGAACTGACCGGGCTGCGCACCGGCAATCCGACCCCGCCCGACGTGCCGGCGCTCGCGCGGCTGCTCCCCGACTTCCATCGGCCCGACGGTGACGGAAACACCCACCCCGACGACACCTCGGGCGACCTCAACGGTGCACTGCGCAGCCTCCACGAACCCGGCATCATCGACGCGAAACTCGCCGCCGGCGCCGTCATCCTGCGCACCGTGCCCGAGGACGGCGGCAAGGTCGTCCTCAACCCCGAACAGGCCGAGGCATGGCTGTACGGGCTCAACGACGTGCGGTTGGCACTCGGCACCACGCTCGGCATCGACGCCGACACCCCCGACACCCTCGACTCCGAGGACCCCCGCGCGCCACACCTCGACGTCTACCACTGGCTCACCTGGATGCAGGACTCGCTCGTGCAGGCCCTGATGCCGTGACCGCGCCGCGGCCCGGGCCCACCGACTCACTCCTCGACATCGTCGGACTGCGGGTCGGTCACCGGCAACTGCTCGACCCCGACGTCACCGTCGCGGACGGGACGAACCCCGGCATCGGATCGGCCACCGGCTGCACCGTCGTGATCGCCGACGGTACCGCCGTCGCCGCAGTCGACGTGCGCGGCGGCGGACCGGGCACCCGCGAGACCGACCTGCTCGACCCGTCCCACTCCGTCCAGCGCATCGACGCGGTACTGCTCACCGGGGGCAGCGCCTACGGACTCGCCGCCGCCGACGGCGTCATGCGCTACCTCGAAGAACACGGCCGCGGCATCCCCATGGGCGCGCCCGGCGCCGTCGTCCCGATCGTGCCCGGCGCCGTGATCTTCGACCTCCCCGTCGGAGACTGGAACACCCGGCCCTCCGCCGACGACGGCTACGCGGCCGCCGCCGCAGCGACCGCCGACACGCTGCCCACCGGCAGCGTCGGCGCCGGTACCGCAGCCCGCGCGGGGATCCTCAAGGGCGGTGTCGGCACCGCCAGCGCGCATCTCACGCACGGCGCCGCGGCCGGCGTCACCGTCGCGGCGCTGGTCGTGGCGAACCCCGTCGGGTCCGTCTTCGACCCCGACAGCGGACTGCCCTGGGGCGTCACCGCGCGCGGCGCCACCGACCGCGGACTGCGCCCACCCGCCGAGGTCGACATCGCCGCGGCCCGGGCCCTCGGCGACAAGGGCACCGTCCTGAACACCACCATCGGGCTCGTCGCCACCGACGCCCCCCTGTCGAAAGCCGCCTGCCGGCGCGTCGCGGTGGCCGGACACGACGGGCTCGCCCACGCGATCCGGCCCGTCCACTCACCACTCGACGGCGACACCCTGTTCGCCATGTCCACCGGCACCGCCCGGCCGGCCCCGTCCGGCGGCGTCCCCGACGCGTTCCCCGCCGACCTGCCGGTGCTCGCCGCGGTATGCGCGGCCGCCACCGACGTCGTCCGCCGCGCCGTCGTCGACGCCGTCCTGTCCGCCACCTCCATCGCCGGGATCCCCACCTACCGCGACGTCTTCCCCAGCGCGTTCCGCGCCTGAGCCACGCGGCGCGCACCCTGGACACACGCGGGCGCGCACAATGGACCCATGACGATCCCGACCGGACCCGACCGCGACAACCGGCCGACCTGGCAGCGCGCGGCGCTGTGGATCGGCGGATTCACCGTGTTCCTCTACGGTGTCGAGTTCGCCGACGCGATCCTGCCCGCGAACCTCGATTCCGCCGGGGTCGAGCCGCGCACACCCGACGGACTCTGGGGGATCCTGTTCGCACCGATCCTCCACGCCGACTGGGCGCACCTGACCGCCAACACCGTTCCGCTGCTCGTCCTCGGATTCCTGGTGCTGCTGTCGGGGATCGGGCGGGGCCTGGCCGCCACCGCGATCATCTGGGTCGTCGCGGGCGTCGGCATCTGGCTGTTCGCCGGGTCCGGCCAGAACCACATCGGTGCGTCGTCACTGGTCTTCGGGTGGCTCACCTACCTGATCGTCCGCGGGATCTTCACCCGCCGGGTCGGCCAGATCCTGCTCGGTGTCGTCGTGTTCGTCGTCTACGGCGGCATGCTGTGGGGTGTGCTGCCCAGCGATCCGCAGATCTCCTGGCAGGGGCACCTGTTCGGCGCGGTCGGAGGTGTCCTCGCGGCGTGGACGCTGTCGTCGGACACGCGCACACGCGGGACCCCCACGACACCGCAGCCGATACGCTGACACCGACGCGTTCCGCCCGTGTCCGGGCGACGGGGATCACGTGGTCCACGGACACCGATCGGTGCATCACACAACCACTGTGACTGTGAGTCCACGCCGAAAACCCCCGCACCCTTCATTCGGGACCATCGGCATGGCAGCATGACCCGTATGCGCATGACCGTTCTGGGGTGCTCGGGCAGTGTCGCCGGGCCGGACTCACCCGCATCCGGCTATCTCCTCACCGCCCCGGACACCCCGCCGCTGGTCATCGATTTCGGTCCGGGAGTTCTCGGTGCGCTGCAGCGGTATGCCGACCCGGGCGAGGTATCGATCCTGCTGTCGCATCTGCACGCCGACCACTGCCTCGACATCCCTGGGCTGCTGGTGTGGCGGCGGTACTCACCGAACGCTCCCGAAGGGCGGGCACCGCTCTACGGACCCACCGGATGCGCGCACCGACTCGGTGTCGCGTCGGCGGAGGTCGCGGGGGAGAACGACGACATCTGCGACACCCTCGACGTGCGCACCATCACCGACCGCGGCGAGTTCCGGTTCGGCGCACTGACCATCCTGCCGGTCCGCGTGAACCATCCGCCGGAGGCATTCGGATTCCGCATCACCAGCGACTCCGGCCGAGTCCTCGCCTACACCGGCGACACCGGCATGTGCAACGAAGTCGTCGATCTCGCGCGCGGAGCCGACGTGCTGCTGTCCGAGGCGTCATGGACCCACGACCCCGGGGTACGCCCCGAAGGCATCCACCTGTCCGGGACGGAAGCCGGCCGGGTCGCCGCGCTCGCCGGTGTCGGCGAACTGCTCCTGACCCACATTCCGCCGTGGACGTCCCGCGAGGACGTGATCGCCGAGGCGAAGGCCGAGTTCCACGGGCCGGTACACGCCGTCACGTCGGGCGACGTCCACCGCATCTGAAGGTCCATCGCCCATCGCCTAGGCTCGGTCGGGTGACGACACGAGAAGACGGCAGGGCCGACGACCAACTCCGCGACATCCGTATCACCCGTGGATTCACATCCCACCCGGCGGGTTCGGTACTCGTCGAATTCGGCGACACTCGCGTGATGTGCACGGCGAGCGTCGAAGAGGGAGTTCCGCGCTGGCGCAAGGGGTCGGGTCTGGGCTGGCTGACCGCCGAATACGCGATGCTCCCGGCCGCCACACACACCCGCAACAGCCGCGAATCGGTCAAGGGCAAGGTCAGCGGCCGCACCCAGGAGATCAGCCGGCTCGTCGGCCGGTCCCTGCGCGCCTGCATCGACCTCGCGGCGATCGGCGAGAACACCATCGCCCTCGACTGCGACGTCCTGCAGGCCGACGGCGGAACCCGCACCGCCGCGATCACCGGCGCCTACGTCGCACTCGCCGACGCCGTGACGTGGCTGCGCGCCGCCGGGCGCCTCGCCGATCCGCAGCCGCTGTCCTGCCAGATCGCCGCCGTGAGCGTCGGCGTCGTCGACGGCCGGGTCCGCCTCGACCTGCCGTACGAGGAGGATTCGCGCGCCGAGGTGGACATGAACGTCATCGCCACCGACACCGGAACCCTCGTGGAGGTCCAGGGAACCGGCGAAGGCGCCACATTCCCGCGCAGCACCCTGGACAAGCTGCTCGACTCCGCGCTCGGCGGAATCGAGGAACTGTGCCGCATCCAGCGTGACGTCCTCGCGCAGCCCTACCCGGGTGTGCTCCCCGAAACCGCCGAACCGGCGAAGAAGAAGTTCGGGGCGTGAGATGAGCGTGCGACTGCTGGTGGCGAGCCGCAACGCGAAGAAACTCCGCGAACTGCAGCGGGTACTCGACTCCGCCGGGATCGACGGGGTCGACCTCGTCGGCCTCGACGCGGTCCCGCCCTACCCGGAGGCCCCCGAGACCGGCGCCACCTTCGAGGAGAACGCAGTCGCCAAGGCCCGCGACGGCGCCCTCGCGACAGGCCTGCCGTGCGTCGCCGACGACTCCGGTCTCGAGATCGACGCGCTGCGCGGCATGCCCGGTGTGCTGTCGGCACGGTGGAGCGGACGCCACGGTGACGACGACGCCAACACCGCGCTCGTCCTCGCGCAACTCGAGGACGTACCCGATGCCCGGCGCGGCGCCGCATTCGTGTCGGCCTGCGCCCTCGCGGTGCCCACCGGTGACGACGTGACGATGACCGTCGCGCGCGGCGAGTGGCGCGGCGACATCGTTCGGGAACCACGCGGCGACAACGGATTCGGCTACGACCCGATCTTCCTGCCGGAAGGCGGGACGCGCACCTGCGCCGAGCTGTCGGCGCAGGAGAAGGATGCCGCGTCACACCGCGGGCGGGCGCTGGCGCAACTCGCGCCGGCGATCGCCGCGCTCGCGCGGGGCTGACCGGGTCCTCCCGTCCGGTCGGCGCGGTTCCAATGGTTTCCCGCGGCTGCTGTTGCGGCCGCGGGAAACAGTTCGGGTCGCGGGAACGGCGGTGCGGCCCGATCACATCCGCCAGGTCATCGTCACACGCGTCCCGCCCGGACCGGGATCCACGACAGCCTCCGACGACAACAGACGGATCAGGGCCAGACCGTGACCGCGCGTGCCCCGATCCACATCGGCGGGAACCGCACGCCAACACCCCCGATCGGTGACCGCCACCGTCAAGCGGCGGTCCGCCTCCCGGAACTCCGCCGCCACCTCCAGCGTCGCCGGACCGGCACGATCCCGGTACGCGTGCTCCACCACGTTCGCCATCGCCTCGTAACACGCGGCGACCACATCGGCCGCGACATCGTCACCGACCGGCAATGCACCCAACCAGCGATGTATCGCACGGCGCGCCCCGGCGATCCGCGCCGCATCCGCCGGCACATCGCACAACGACAACACGGCACCCGACGCGACGTCGGCTGCCGGCGTCGAACCCGGCACCGGTCCGAAATCCGGTGCGCCGGAGGAAGTCACTCCCGGCAACGCGCGCGCTCACCACCGATATCCGTCAGCGCCTCGTCCAGACTCGCTCGGACCGTGAACATCTCGCACAGACCCAGCAACTCCAACGGGCGGGCCGTCGCCGTGCCGTTCGCCACCACCGCGAAACCGGCACGACCCGCTGTACGTCTGGACAACTCCACCAGCAGCGCCATGCCCGTCGACGCGAGGAACTGCACGTCCGTGAGATCGACGACGAGACTCCCCGGCTCGTCGTCGAGCAGACGGAACGCGTACTCCTCGAGCAGCGGCGCACTGGACAGATCGACGTCTCCGTGGACGGACAGCACCGTGACGGACCCGACCGTAGACGCCGCCAGACCCATATGGGGATGCTCCATAGATCGTTCGTTCACACAATCATCATGCAAGACCCGAGCGTGCCACGCGAGACGTAGCGGCATCCCCCACGCGCGCAGCGCACTTCGATAGGGTCCCCCAGGGGACACGGCTCATCGGCCGGCGCGACGGGGGACTCGCCGAAGACGAGGGAGGACGACCGCCGTGGACGCGCACCCAACGGAGGACGCAGCGACACACCCGACCCTGCTGCTCATCGAAGACGACGCCGGCGACGCCCTGCTCGTGGAAGAACTCGTCGCCGACAGCGCCCCCGGCACGACCGTCACACGCGTCCCCACACTCCGCGCCGCCTGCGTCGCACTCGCCGCGGAACCACCCGACTGCATCCTCCTCGACCTACACCTACCCGACGCCGACGGACTCGCCGCACTCGCCCGCCTCCGCGAACACCACGACGACATCCCCATCGTCGTCCTCACCGGCATCGCGGAGGAACGAACGGGCCTCGCCGCCGTCGCCGCCGGAGCCCAGGACTATCTCGTCAAAGGCCGCGTCGAACCCCGACTCTTCAACCGCGCAGTGCAATACGCGATCCAACGCAAGCAGGCGGAACGCGCCGCCGCGGCGCTACGCGCCAGCCGCGCACAAGCCCGCGAGAACGCCCGGCTCGAACGCGGCCTGCTCCCGTCCCCCCTGCTGCGCAGCAACGACGTCGAAGTCGTCACCCGCTACCGGCCCGGCAGCTCCTCGACGGTCCTCGGCGGCGACTTCTACGACGTGGTCCAAACCGTCGACGGGACCGTGCACGTCCTCATCGGCGACGTGTCCGGACACGGCCCCGACGAAGCCGCGCTCGGCGTCGGACTCCGCATCGCCTGGCGCACCCTCGTCCTCGCCGGCCTCACCGGCCAGGACCGCATGGGCATGCTCGAACAGATCCTCCTCGCCGAACGCTCCGGCGACCGGATCTTCGCCACCGTCACCAGCGTGTCCATGCACCCCGACCGCCACACCGTCTCGGTGGTACGCGCCGGCCACCCCGGCCTGCTCGTCCGCGGCGACGGCACCCTGCGATGGGTCGAAGCACCCGGCGGCCCCGCACTCGGACTCACCCCCGGCCGTGGACTGTGGCCCGTACACCGCTTCGATCTACCCACCGACGGCGCCCTCGTACTGTTCACCGACGGACTCTTCGAAGGACACCGCGGACCCGGCCGGGAACGCCTCGGCGAGTCCGGACTCTTCGAACTCGCCAGCAGAGGATCGGCCCTCGACGCACACGACTTCACCGACACCCTCGTCCGCGACGTCGACGCACTCGCCGGAACCCACGGCGGGCTCACCGACGACATCGCACTCGTCCACGTTCGCTGGGCACCCCACACCGTCGAGCCCACAGCGGACGCCACGCGATGACCGAACCGGACACCGCAGGCCCCGCCGCGCCGATCCGGCACCGACACCCCCGCCTCACCGTCCGAGGCTGCATCCTGTCGGTCATCGCGAGCGTCGGAGTCCTCATCCTCGTCTTCGCAGCCGTCCTCGCCCGCGAACTCACCCGCACCGTCGACCTGTCCGACCACCTGCGCGGCGTCGTCCAACCCGCCCAACTCGAAGCCCACCGACTGCAGAACGCCATCCTCAACCAGGAGATCGATGCGCGCGGCTACATCCAGTCCGCCGACCCGCAGTTCCTCGAACCGTACGAACGGGGCCGCGCCGCCGAACACGATGCGTCGGTAACGCTGCGCACGTTGATCGTCGGAGCAGGAGAACGCGCGGCGCAACTCCTCGCCGACCTCGATGCCGTCGAGGCCGCCGTCGAGCAGTGGCGGCTCCGTTACACGCTGCCGCTCATGGAGACCGTCCAACCCGGTGCGCCGCGCGCGGCCGACCCCGATGTCGTCGAAGCCGGCCGGGTGTCGTTCGCGGAACTCAACGATCTGTTCGACGTCCAGAATCGGCACCTCGACGAAGCGCGAGCTTCGGCCGTGGCGGGTCTCGAGGAGGGACGTGCCGTCCGGGATGCCGTGTTCACGGCCATGATCGTCGCGTTCGTCCTGAGCGCTGTCGGGGTGGCGGTGCTCGTCCAGGTGCTCGTCGTGCGTCCGCTCACGAGGTTGCGCGACGAGACCCGCGACGTCGCCGCCGGCGACTTCGATCGCCGGATCGGGCGTACCGGACCATCCGACGTGCGTGCACTCGCCCGGGACGTGGATGCCATGCGGGAGCGGCTCGCCCGCGAACTCGCGAGGTCCACCGACGACCGTCGCAGGCTCGAGAGCCAGGCCGTCGAGTTGCGGCGGTCCAATGCGGAACTCGAACAGTTCGCGTACGTCGCATCGCACGACCTGCAGGAGCCTCTGCGGAAGGTCGCGTCGTTCTGCAGGCTCCTGGAGAAGCGATACTCGGATGAACTGGACGAACGAGGTATCCGCTACATCGACTTCGCGGTAGACGGAGCGCAACGGATGCAGACCCTCATCAACGACCTCCTCGCGTTCTCCCGGGTGGGTCGATCCGGGAGCGCTCGCACCGTCGTCGATCTCGGGACGGTACTCGACCGTGCGGTGAACAACCTGTCGGCGCTCATCGACGACGCCGGGGCACGCATCGAACGCCCCACGTCGCTGCCCGGGGTGGTCGGCGACGCGACCCTGCTGGTGATGTTGTGGCAGAACCTCATCGGCAATGCCGTCAAATTCGCTGATCCAGCCCGCACTCCCGTCGTGCGGATCGAGTGCGAGCGGTCGACCGACGGGCGGATGTGGCAGCTGAGCGTCACCGACAACGGGATCGGCATCGCCCCGGAGTTCACGGAGAAGGTGTTCGTCATCTTCCAGCGGTTGCACCCGCGGGAGGATTACGACGGCACCGGGATCGGGCTCGCACTGTGCCGGAAGATCGTCGAAGTGCACGGCGGCGGCATCGGGATCGACACGGACGTCGTGGAGGGAACTCGGATCCGCTTCACGCTCCCCATCGAGACCGGACCGTCCGAGGCCATCGGTTCCGCGGCGGAGGGAGCCTCGGCGTGACGCTGCGCATCGGCGTCACCGGCAGGTCGCTGTCGAGGGCGCCGTAAGGCCTCGTCAGACGCCGAAGTCGGCCTTGACCTGTTTGGTGCGCTGATGCTCGACGTAGAACGAGAGGAAGGGGATGGTGCCGGCGAGCAACGTGCCGATCGTACGTTTGGCGGGCCAGCGGACCTTGATGGACAGATCGAACGTGAGCACCAGGTACACCGCGTACACCCAGCCGTGCACCACGGCGATCCACGACGGGACGTTCTCGATGCCGATGATGTATTTCGCCACCATCTCGCCGGTGAGGACGAGCAGCCAGACACCCGTCGCGTACGCGAGGACGCGGTAGCGCAGCAGTGCCGAACCGATCTTCTTGCGATCGGTGTCGCCGACCGCGCGGGGGGCGGCAACCTGATCCGGTGTCTGCTCGGGGGTGGTGCTCACTGACCGCTCCTATCGGACCTGCGCGCGAGCTGCGCGAGGTAGTCGTTGTACTCCTGAACCTGCTGGGTTTCCGGATCGCCGGGATCGTCCACGAACGCGTCGGCGGGGACCGTCGGCCGGGTCGGCAGCAGATCTGCGGGGATCTCGGTGGGTTCCTTCGCTGCCGACGAGGGGGAACCGGACTCGGCCGCGGCCTCCTCGTCCTCGAGGTGGACGAACTTGCGGTACGCGTAGATGCAGAAGAGGGCGAACGCAGGCCATTGCAGGGCGTATCCGAGGTTCTGACCGTCGCCGCCGGCCGCAGTGAACCGGGTCCACTGCCAGTAGCCGAGAGCCAGGAAACCGGCCACCGCGATCACGACGAGAACGATGAGCGCTGTTCGGCGGGGCGGGCGGTATTCGGACACGACTTCGACGGTACCCGAGCGGTGCACCGACCTGCCAAGACGGCCGGTGCACCGTGGGTCGCATCACGTGCGCGAGGGGGGACTCGAACCCCCACGCCCATAAGGGCACCAGGACCTAAACCTGGCGCGGCTGCCGGATTACGCCACTCGCGCGTCACGCACACGATACGTCACGAACCGCGTTGGTCCGAGTCGAAGCTGAACCGGCGTCGCCCTGCCCAGGTGGGGGTCTGGCTGTGGCAGTTGGGGCAGAGGAAGCGAACGTTCTGGGGTCTGGAATCGGTGGGATTCCCATCGATGTGATCGACATGGAAGATCAGGGGATGGCCGCACCATTCCGGTTCCATTCCGCACCCTTCGCACGTGTGAGGGCGACCGGATTCGATGAGGGCGCGCCGAAGTCGTTTCGGCGCCTGGCGGTTGGACCCCTCTGGCTTCCGCACGAGGATTTCGGTCCAATGCATCCGATTGCGAGGCGGAAGCCCCTTCTGGTGGGCCTGCCCGGTGAAGTGCGAGGTGTCAATCCCGAACTGCTTGATCCGCCGACTGACATGTGTATGGGCGCCGCCGGAGACGGGTAGGCCGAGTGTGCGGAGGACGCCCGCCACGCTCGAAGATTGCAGGACGGCCGCCCCGAGCAGTTCCTGCGTGTACTTGATGTGCTTCCCCATGTCGGTCCCCTCGTCGAATGAAGGTTCGAACCACGGTGACGGTAACGGAGGGGTCCGACATGATTCCGATCCGCTTCGGCACAGCTCGACCGACTCGTCAAGAGATAACAATTAGATAACGAAAAAAGGTGAGGGATCCTCGGGTTCGCGGGACGTCCATGTATCCGTGCGGCCTGGGCGGATGCCGGTTACTCGTCGGTCGGTCGAAAGGTCTTCCGTGAGGGAAATCACAGGTGGTGGCGCCGCTCGGTCGCCTACATGCGGCAAAACATGAGGAACCCCTCATGATTCTGTGCGAACCTGGGCGTGCCCGAACGGCAGACCCCGACTTCATGTGACACGAGTCCATGCAACACACCGGCGCGGCAGCGCTGCACGACGAAATGCCTCCACGCAGGGGTGTTCAGGAGAGGAACCACACGCGTGACGATCGACGAGACCACACCTGGCGACGACCGACGGACCTCGAAGGCATCACGACAGACCACCGTAACCGGCCAGGGCAGCGCCCTCGTCGACAAGCTTCTCGCGGGTGAGCCCTACGCGCTCGCTTTCGGTGGTCAGGGCGCCCCCTGGCTCAGTTCCCTCGAGGAGCTCAGCCGCGACAACGGACTCGAGCCTCTACTGACCGAACTGGTCAACGCTGCGGCCGCGCACCTCGCACCCGTCGCGAGCGATCTCGTGGTCGTGCGCCCCACCGGTTTCGATCCGGTCGCGTGGATCCTCGAACAGGAAGTGGCGGACGAGGACGAAGCGCCCGCAGCCGGCCCGTCCGCCGCCGCTCTCACGTCCGCCGCGGTGTCCAAGCCCGGCGTCTTTCTCACCCAGGTCGCTGCACTCCGCGCCCTCGAGATCCAAGGACTCGACACCACCGCACACGCCCCGAGCGCCGTCATCGGCCACTCGCAGGGCGTTCTCGCTGTCGAGGCCGTGGCCGCGGGCGGCCGTAAGGACGCCGAGATCCTCGCGATCGCACAGCTCATCGGTGCAGCCGCGTCACTGGTCGGACGTCGCCGCGGGCTCATCGCCGGCGCCGGCCGGTTCCCCATGCTCGCGGTGTCGGGCGTGGACGCCGAGCGTGTGCGCACGATCGTGGACGAGCTGTTCGAGGGGCAGGACCCCGCGCGTAGCGCCGTGGTCGCCATCCGCAACGGTCGTCGCCGTGTCGTGCTGTCCGGCCCGCCGGCCGCCCTCGAACGGGTGCAGCAGCGGTTCGAGCAGATCTCCGCGACCGAGACCCGTGAGCGCGACGCCAAGAAGCGTGGCGGCGCGGTGTTCGCTCCCGTCGTCGAGCCCGTTCCGGCGGAGGTCGGATTCCATCATCCGGCGTTCGTCGATGCCGTCGAACAGGTCGCCGATTGGGCGTCGCGGTGCGATCTGGACGTCGCGCTGGCGCGCGGGCTCGCCGAGGCCATCCTCGTCACCCCGGTCGACTGGGTCGAGCAGGTGGACGGTGCTGTTGCGTCGGGTGCGTCCTGGATTCTCGATCTGGGCCCCGGTGAGTTGCTGACCCGCCTCACCCAGTCCGGTCTGCGGGGTCGGGGTGTCGGCATCATCGCTGCCGCGACGCGCGGTGGCCAGCGCAACCTGCTGACCCCGGGTGCCGAGCCCGAGGTGCCGCAGCCGTGGTCGGCGTTCGCGCCGAAGCCGGTCACCCTGCCCGATGGTCGCGTCGGAGTGGAGACCGCGTTCACGCGTCTGACCGGTCGTTCGCCGATCCTGTTGGCGGGCATGACCCCGACGACGGTCGATCCGAAGATCGTCGCGGCTGCCGCGAACGCCGGTCACTGGGCCGAGCTCGCCGGTGGTGGCCAGGTCACCGAGCAGATCTTCGCTGATCATGTGGCGGAGCTGAAGGGTCTGCTCGAGCCGGGCCGCGCGGTGCAGTTCAACTCGATGTTCCTCGACCCGTACCTGTGGAAATTGCATGTCGGTGGCAAGCGTCTGGTGCCCAAGGCCCGCGCGGCCGGTGCGCCTTTCGACGGTGTCGTCGTCACCGCCGGGGTGCCCGAACTCGAGGAGGCCGTGCAGATCATCGGTGATCTGCAGGAGGCGGGTATCGAGTATGTGGCGTTCAAGCCGGGCACCGTCGCGCAGATCCGTTCGGTGATCCGCATCGCGAACGAGGTGCCGAACTTTCCGGTCATCGTTCACATCGAGGGTGGTCGTGCCGGTGGTCACCACTCGTGGGAGGATCTCGACGACCTGCTGCTGGACACCTACGCCGAGCTGAGGACCCGCCCGAATCTGGTGTTGTGTGTCGGCGGCGGTATCGGTACGCCGGAGAAGGCTGCCGATTATCTGACCGGTCGTTGGTCGACCGCGCACGGTTTCCCGGCGATGCCGCTCGACGGCATCCTCGTCGGGACGGCCGCGATGGCGACTCTCGAGGCCACGACGTCGCCCGAGGTCAAGCAGTTGCTGGTCGACACCCCCGGCACCTCCGACTGGGTCGGTGCGGGTACCGCGAGCGGCGGTATGGCGTCGGGGCGCAGCCAGTTGGGCGCCGACATCCACGAGATCGACAACGCGGCGTCCCGCACGGGTCGTCTCCTCGACGAGGTGGCCGGTGATGCGGATGCCGTCGCGGCGCGCCGCGACGAGATCATCGCGGCTCTCGACGTCACCGCGAAGCCGTTCTTCGGTGACGTTGCCGAGATGACGTATCTGCGGTGGCTCGAGCGCTACCTCGAGCTTGCGGTGGGCAGGGACTGCGGTGCCGACTTCGACTGCGGCAGTGATCTCGGTGACGCGGTTTCCGCGGCGCACACCTCCCCGTGGTCGGACGTGTCGTGGCGGGAGCGTTTCCGCGAGATGCTGCAGCGCGCCGAGTCGCGTCTGCACCCGGTGACCCGTGGTCCGATTCCGACGCTGTTCGACGAGGACGCGGTTCTCGAGCGTCCGTTCGCGGCGATCAAGTCGTTGCTCGCGCAGTACCCGGATGCCGGTGAGGTCGTGCTGCATCCGGCCGACGTGCCGTTCTTCGTGTCGTTGTGCAGGACCCCGGGTAAGCCCGTGAACTTCGTTCCGGTCGTCGACCAGGATGTGCGTCGCTGGTGGCGTTCCGATTCGCTGTGGCAGGCCCACGATCCGCGGTACACCGCCGATCAGGTGTGCGTGATCCCGGGCACCGTCGCGGTCGCCGGTATCACCCGCGTGGACGAGCCGGTCGGTGAGCTGCTCGACAGGTTCGAGAAGGCCACCGCGGACGAGCTCGTCGCGGCGGGTGTGGAGCCGACCGCGGTGGCGGCGCGCCGTCACCGGGATGTCGCGGCCGGTGTGCTCGATGCGGTGCTGTCGTCGCCGGATGTCGCGTGGTCGGGTCGACAGACCCGCAATCCCGTGCATCGTCTCGGGGATCTCGCGGAGTGGGTGCTCGAGTCGGACGGTGCTGCCGTGCACGGCCCGACGGGGGCGACGCTGACGGTTCTCGACGACGAGCACGTGGGTCTGCGGGTGCCGCTCGGCCAGGACCGCGCCGTGGAGATTCGCATCACCGTGCCCGCGTCGGTGAGCACCGGTGGTGCGCCGGTCGTCACCGAGGCGGACGCCGATGCCGCGATGTCGGCGTTGCTGGGTGTGGCCGCGGGGCAGGATCTGCCGGTCGTGAAGCGGGGTGCCGCGCGCGTCACGGTGGGTTGGTTGCCGGAGAAGGTCGCCGATCATGCGGGTGTGACGGGTTCGGGTCTGCCCGAGTCCTTGACTCCGGGTGGCGGCGGTGTGCCGGATGTGTTGGTGGGGGCGTGCTGGCCGGCGGTGTTCGCTGCGCTGGGTGCCGCCCGCACGGACACGAACCTGTCGGTGATCGAGGGCATGCTCGATCTGGTTCACCTGGATCACGCGATCGACGTGAAGAACGGGCTGCCCACCGAGCCGTCGGTGCTGGTGGTCAGGGCCGAGGTGGAGTCGGTTGCGGACACCGATCTGGGTCGTGTCGTCGAGGTGCATGTGGCGATCACCGCAGACAGTGGTGACGGGTCGGGCCACACCACGGTCGCGACGTTGATCGAGCGGTTCGCGATCCGCGGTCGCACGGGTGCCGCGGATCCGGCTGATCCGGTGCGTGCCGGTGGTGCGTTGAGTGTGGATGTGGTGGAGACCCCGCGTCGTCGTCGCCGTGATGCGGTGATCGTCGCTCCGACGGACATGAGTGCGTTCGCGCGTGTCTCGGGTGACCACAACCCGATCCATACGTCGGACAATGCGGCGCTCCTGGCGGGCCTGGGCGCGCCGATCGTGCACGGCATGTGGCTGTCCGCGGCCGCGCAGCAGGTGGCGACGGCTGTCGAGGTCGAGGCGAAGGTTCCGGCGCGTCGTCTGACGGCGTGGACCACGCGGTTCCTGGGCATGGTGCGTCCGGGTGCGCAGATCGATGTGCGTGTCGATCGGGTCGCGACGGACCGGGGTGCCGAGGTCGTCGAGGTGGGTTGTCGTGTCGACGGTGACCTGGTGATGGTCGCGAGCGGCCGCTTCGAGGTTCCGCGCACCGTGTACGCGTTCCCCGGTCAGGGAATCCAGCGTCCGGGTATGGGTCTGGATGCGCGGGCGCGCAGCAAGGCGGCCCGTGAGATCTGGGAGCGTGCGGACAAGCACACCCGGGAGGCGTTGGGTTTCTCGATCCTCGCGGTGGTGCGCGACAACCCGACGGTGCTCAGGGCCCGCGGTGTCACCCACAAGCATCCGGATGGTGTTCTGCATCTGACGCAGTTCACTCAGGTCGCGATGGCGACGTTGGGTGTCGCGCAGATCGCGGAACTCCGTGAGGCCGGTGCGTTCGTCGAGGGCGCGTTCCTGGCGGGGCATTCGGTCGGTGAGTACAACGCGCTTGCCGCGGTGGCCGGTGTTCTTCCGCTCGAGGCGGTGCTCGAGGTGGTCTTCCAGCGTGGGTCGGCGATGCACGCGCTGGTGGCGCGTGACGAGCAGGGGCGTTCGAACTACCGGATGGCCGCGATCCGGCCGTCGCAGTTCGGTGTGGCGGACGAGGATCTGCAGGAGTTCGTGGCGGGTGTGGCCGACGAGGCCGGGGAGTTCCTGGAGATCGTCAACCTGAACCTGCGGGGTTCGCAGTACGCGATCGCCGGTACCGTGGCGGGACTCGAGGCTCTCGAGTCGGTGATCGAGCGCAGGGTCGCCGAGTTCGGTGGTAAGCGCGCGTTCATTCTGGTGCCGGGTATCGACGTGCCGTTCCACTCGACGGTGCTGCGCGGTGGCGTCGACGACTTCCGTGAGCGTCTGCTGCATCTGTTGCCCGAGGAGATCGATCCGGAGATCCTCATCGGCCGGTACATCCCGAACCTGGTGCCGAAGCCGTTCGACCTGGGCCGTGACTTCATCCAGGAGATCGCCGATCTGGTGCCGTCGCAGCCGCTCGCGGATGTCCTCGCCGATTTCGACACGTGGTCGGCGAAGCCGGTGGCGTTGACCCGTGTGGTGCTCGCGGAGTTGTTGGCGTGGCAGTTCGCGTCGCCGGTGCGGTGGATCGAGACGCAGGATCTGTTGTTCGCGGACGAGGCCGACGGCGGTCTGGGTGTGGAGCGGTTCGTCGAGGTGGGTCTGGGTGCCGCCCCGACGGTCGCGAATCTGGCGTCGCAGACCTTGAAGTTGCCGGGCCGGTTCGGTCAGCCCGTCGAGGTGCTCAACATCGAGCGCGAGGCGTCGGTCGTGTACTCGACGGATGTGGATCCGGCGCCGGTGGAGGACGACGAGCCCGCCGCTCCCGCAGCCGAGACGGCTCCCGTTGCCGCGCCCGCTGCCGCGCCGGCTGCGCCTGCCGCCCCGACCGGTGGGCCTACCCCGGACGACATCGCGTTCAAGGCCGCGGACGCCACGACGGTGCTCATCGCGCTGTGGACGAAGCTGCGCCCGGATCAGATCGGTCCGGTCGACACCATCGAGGCGCTGTGCGACGGGGTGTCGTCGCGTCGCAATCAGCTGCTCGTCGACCTCGGTTCGGAGTTGTCGCTCGGCGCGATCGACGGTGCCGCGGACGCCGACATGGGGGCCCTCGCCGGCACCGTGGACCGGCTGGCCCGCACGTACCGGCCGTTCGGTCCGGTGCTGACCGATTCGATCAACGATCATCTGCGCAAGGTGTTCGGGCCGTCCGGTAAGCGTCCCGCGTACATCGCCGACCGGGTCACGAAGGTGTGGGGTCTCGGTGAGGGCTGGACCCATCACGTGACCGCGGAGGTTGCGTTGGGTAGCCGTGAGGGCACGTCCATCCGGGGCGGTGACCTCGGTGGTCTGGCGCAGGGGGCGCTCGCCGACACCGCTGCCGTGGACGCGCTCATCGACGCGGCAGTGCAGTCGGTCGGGTCGCGTCGCGGCATCCCGGTGTCGATGCCGTCCGCCGGGGGTGGCGGAGGAGCGACCGTGGACGCCGCCGCGCTGGGTGAGTTCGCCGAGCAGATCACCGGTCGTGACGGTGTCCTCGCCAACGCGGCACGTGTGGTGCTCGAGCAACTCGGCCTCGTCGAGCAGGTGTCGGCTCTGGCGGACGAGACCGACGACGCCCTCGTCGATCTGGTCTCCGCGGAACTCGGTTCCGACTGGCCGCGTCTGGTCGCGCCGGCGTTCGACGCGCGTCGGGCCGTGTTGATCGACGATCGGTGGGCCACTGTCCGTGAGGATCTGGCTCGTCTCTGGCTGGGTGAGCCGATCGAGGTGGAGCGGTTCACCGGTGCCGGCCGCACGGTCGCCGCGCACGCCGAGTTCTGGGCCGGTAAGGCCACCGACGCCGGTCGCACGGTGCTCGCCGACACGTACCGTCGTGTCGCGGTGACCGCCGCGGACGCGGGGGACGCCGAGTACGCCGGTGAGGTCGCCGTCGTCACCGGCGCCAGCAAGGGCGGGATCGGCGCGGCCGTGGCAGCGAAGCTGCTCGCCGGTGGCGCGACCGTCGTCGTCACCACGTCGCGGCTGGATTCCGGTCGCCTCGGGTTCTACAAGGAGTTGTACGCCCGCAGTGCCCGCACCGGTGCTGCCCTGTGGGTGGTGCCCGCGAACATGGCGTCCTACACCGATGTCGATGCGCTCGTCGAGTGGCTCGGCACCGAGACCGTGGAGAACGCCGGTGGCGCGAAGAAGCTCATCAAGGACGCGTTGACCCCGACGTTGCTGTTCCCGTTCGCGGCGCCGCGGGTCGCCGGTTCCCTCGCGGATGCCGGTGCGCGCGCCGAGATGGAGATGCGGGTCCTGCTGTGGTCGGTGGAGCGGCTGATCGCCGGTCTGTCCGGTATCGGAGCCGACAGCGATGTGGACACGCACCTGCACGTGGTGCTGCCCGGTTCCCCGAACCGCGGCAAGTTCGGTGGTGACGGTGCATACGGTGAGGCGAAGGCCGCGCTCGATGCGATCATCAACCGGTGGAGCGCCGAGCGCACGTGGGCCGAGCGCGTCACCCTCGCGCACGCCCTGATCGGGTGGGTGCGCGGCACCGGACTCATGGGTGGCAACGACCCGCTGGTCGAGGCCGTCGAGGCTGCCGGTGTGCGCACCTGGTCGACGCAGGAGATGGCGACGGAACTGCTGAAGCTGGTCGGTCCCGAGGCGAAGCGCCTCGCAGCGGATGCGCCGCTGGTCGCGGATCTGACCGGTGGGCTGTCCGAGGTGGACGTGGATCTTCCGGCGCTCGCGAAGCAGGCGCAGGAGGCCACCGCCGCCGACGCCGCCGCCGACGACGACACGGCGACCATCCCGGCGCTGCCGTCCGCGCCTCGTCCCGAGGCACTGCCGGTCCCGGAGTGGAGCGGTGTGACGGCGGCATCCGAGGACCTGGTGGTCATCGTCGGTGCCGGCGAACTCGGCCCCTACGGTTCGGCGCGTACCCGCTTCGAGATGGAGGTCGAGGAGGAACTCTCGGCGGCCGGCGTGCTCGAACTGGCGTGGGCGACCGGACTGATCGGCTGGGAGAACGACCCGAAGCCCGGTTTCTACGATGCCGAGACCGGTGAGCTGGTTCCGGAATCGGAGATCGCCGACCGCTACCACGATGCGGTCGTCGACCGGTGCGGTATCCGCCGCTACGTCGACGACGGTGCGATGGTCGACAACACGGCGCCGCTGCTCACCTCGGTGTTCCTCGACAAGGACCTGTCCTTCGTGGTCGGTTCGGAGGCCGAGGCACGCGCGTTCGTCGATTCCGACCCGGAGAACACCGTCGCCGCTGTCGACGCGGACAGTGGTGACTGGACGGTCACCCGCAAGGCGGGCACCGAGATCCGGGTGCCGCGGAAGGCGAAGCTGACCCGCACCGTCGGTGGGCAGATCCCCACGGGGTTCGACGTCACCAGGTGGGGTATCCCGGCGGACATGGCCGACGCCGTGGACCGGGTGGGACTGTGGAACATCGTCTCCACGGTCGATGCCTTCCTCACCGGTGGTTTCACCCCGTCGGAGCTGCTGCGCTGGGTGCACCCGTCGATGGTGGCGAACACGCAGGGCACCGGCATGGGCGGTATGAGCTCGATGAGGTCGCTGTACATCGACACGTTGCTCGGCGAGAACCGCGCGAACGACATCCTGCAGGAGGCCCTGCCGAACGTCATCGCCGCGCACGTCGTCCAGTCGTACGTCGGCGGCTACGGCGCGATGGTGCACCCGGTGGCGGCGTGCGCCACCGCCGCGGTGTCCGTCGAGGAGGGCGTCGACAAGATCAAGCTCGGCAAGGCCGATCTGGTCGTCGCCGGTGGCTTCGACGATCTCGGTATCGAGGGCATCGTCGGGTTCGGCGACATGTCGGCGACCGCGAAGTCCGACGAGATGACCGCGAAGGGCATCGACGACCGTCGGTTCTCCCGGGCCAACGACCGTCGTCGCGGTGGGTTCGTGGAGTCGGCCGGTGGCGGCACGATCCTGCTGGCGCGCGGTGACCTCGCGTTGGAGATGGGGCTGCCGGTGCTCGGTGTCGTGGCGTACGCGAGTTCCTTCGCGGACGGTGTCCACACCTCCATCCCGGCGCCCGGTATCGGTGCGCTCGGCGCCGGGCGCGGTGGTCGCGAGTCGGGTCTGGCGCGGGAACTGCGCAAGCTCGGGGTGACCGCCGACGACATCGCCGTGGTGTCCAAGCACGACACGTCGACCGCGGCGAACGACCCGAACGAGTCGGAGCTGCACGAGCGTCTCGCCGGATCGCTCGGTCGCAGCGACGGAAACCCGCTGTTCGTGGTGTCGCAGAAGTCGCTGACCGGGCACGCCAAGGGTGGTGCGGCCGCGTTCCAGCTCATCGGCCTGTGCCAGGTGCTCAGCCGCGGCGTCATCCCCCCGAACCGCAGCCTCGACTGCGTCGACGAGAAGATGGCCGAGTACGAGCACCTCGTGTGGGCGCGCACCCCGATCCGGTTCGGTGAGCAGTACGCCCTCAAGGCGGGGCTGCTCACGAGCCTCGGGTTCGGGCACGTGTCCGGGCTGATCGCGGTGGTGCACCCGCAGGCGTTCGTCGAGTCGCTCCCCGCGGAGCGACGCGCGGCGTATCTGACGCAGGCTGCGGAGCGCACCGTGACCGGTCAGCGGCGCCTGGCGTCCGCGATGACCGGTGGGGACGCCCTCTACCGGCGGCCGGCGGATCGTCGTCTCGGCGGCGATGAGGTGCCTGCGGCGGCGTCGCGTCAGCTCGAGGCCGACGTGCTGCTCAGCCCCGAGGCGCGCCTCGGCGACGACGAGTTGTACCGGTCGGGTCTGCCGGGCTGCCGGTAGCCGGGCGTGCGCGAAGCGACGGGGTAGGGAGCGCTGTGGGAGTTGCGGGTGTCGGGTTCGATCTCGTGTCGGTGCCGGAGTTCGCGGAACAGCTGAGTCGTCCCGGGACGACGATGCTCGCGAACTTCACACCGGGGGAGCGTCGTGACGCGAACACCCGCAGCTCCGATCCCGCCCGCCACTTCGCCGCCCGGTGGGCGGCGAAGGAGGCGGTGATCAAGGCGTGGTCGGCGTCGCTGTTCGGGCATCCGCCGGTGCTACCGGAGACGATCCACCCGCAGATCGAGGTGGTCTCGGATGCGTGGGGTCGGCCGACTGTGCGGCTGCACCGGGACGTCGCCGAGCAGCTGCGGGGGATGCGGATCCATGTGTCGCTCACGCACGACGGCGACATGGCCGGGGCCTTCGTGGTGCTCGAGGATCTCGCCGACATGGACGGTTGACGTATACGCGGGGTTGCCCGGGTCGGTTGCCCGGGTCAGGGTTCGGCGGGTCAGGCCGAGGGCGCGCGAG
>NZ_JAIYEP010000033.1 GCF_020515525.1 Rhodococcus yananensis | reverse complement strand
ACCTGCGAGAGATCCCGCTGGGCGAAGGCTTTCGCCTCGTCCTGCCACTGCGCGGTCAGCCGGGTGATCGAGGAGGCTGAAAGACCCGCTCCGGAGCCGAGGAACTGCTCGAGTGCGGGCCCGAAGTCGCTGGTCGACAGGCCGTGCAGATACAGCAGCGGCAGCACCTCGGACACCTGGGTGGACTTGCGGGCCCAGGCCGGCAGGATCGACGAGGCGAACTTCTTGCGTGTGCCGATGTCGGGGTCGATGCGCTTGTCGTTCACGCGTGGGGCTTTCACTGTCACTGCGCCGGCGGCGGTCATCACGTCGCGTTCAGTGTGGTAGCCGTTGCGCACGACCAACCGGTGGCCGTTGTCGTCGACCTCACCGGCGTGGCGGGCGATGTAGTCGGCGACCTCGGCCTGCAGTGCGGCGGCGAGCATCTGCCGGGCGCCGTCACGGACGATCTCGTCGAGCAGCGACCGACCCGTGGCGGCACCGCCACCGGCCTCGTTCGGGTCCTGGTCTTCGTGTACTACCGTGAGCATGGGCGTGCCTTCCCGCCAGCGCGCCAACGCTGGTCTTGATCAGATTCCTGTGACTTCGTCGATCATCATCCGGGAAGGTGCGTCCTCCCGGGATCCACAGGTTCTGATCATTGCTCGGGACCCGCCGCACCTCGGAGAAACCAGCTTCAAGAAGCGCCTCAGTGAGCTGATCAGCACCGAGAATTCGCGAGACCCTCTCGAATGCGTACGTACTCTCGGATATGGTCATCGTGACCGACCACACCCGTTGGCCCGACTGGCGATTCGCTTCGATCACCTCCACGACTTCCACTGGCCGCGCGTCATCGAGCGCTCCAGAACGGACGCTGCGGCGCACCGACACGGCGTCGGGACTCTCCTCGACAGGAATAATGGGACAGTCGGTTATTGAAACTCTCCGAATTCTGGGCGTCGATGTTCATCGATGAGGCCGAGCCGAATTCGTCTCTGGGGCTTCGCTGCCTCTATCGCGCGGACAGCGCGTTGATCAGGGCATCGTTCAACTCTGCGGCGGGGCTCATCGGCATGGTGTGATGGGTTGCCCCTTCGACGACGATTGAACGCAGTCGAGGGAGCGACTCTGCGATGATCGTGGCCAGCTGTCCACTGTTGTGAACTTTGCTGTTGGCCGCGAGGATCGCCGTAGTTGCGACGGCTAGTTCATCGAGTGCACTTCGCTTGGGACGCTTGGGAACAATGGTTTTCGACTTCGGGAAGTACGCCGCGCCTCGGGCGAGTAGGTCGAGCCAGTCTTCGTCGATGTCCTGTCCGCCGGTCTCCCAGCGAATGAAGTCACGTTCGCGCTTCTCGTTGGGACGCAGCAGTAGCGGTACGGCGTGGGCAAGGTAGGGAGCCCGCATTCCGGCGAAGCACGAATTGGGGTCGAGTAGCACCAGGTTCCGGACTCGGTCCGGCTCGCGCAGTGCGTATGCGAGCGCGATCATCGCGCCGTATGAGTGCCCGACGAGACCGAAGTCGGTCAGGCCGGCGGCCTCGGCGACGGCGTTGAGCCAGAACATCAGGTCGTCGACCGACCGCAGGCGGTCGCCGTCAGCGATGCTTCGACCAGCGTCACCGATCAGATCGACCGCGTAGACCCGGAATCGATCCGCGAGAGCAGCAACGTTCTCGAACCACACAGTGGACGTAGCCCCCGCACCCGGCAGAAGGACTACGGGTGGGGCATCGAGCGGTCCGCATACGTTCACCCGGGTGGTCCCGTACTGCGATGCGAGATCGACACAGGTGACGTCGATCGACCACTTCTCGAGCACGCGATCGTAGGCACGGTAGAAGGCAACACCTTCGGCCGTGGTCGTGAAATCGACAGTCGACAGCGGGGGCATCCGGACTCCTCAGTAATTAGCTCGATACATCGAGATACTTTGGCTGTCGAGATAGTAGATTGTCAGGGCAATGTTGTCGACCACGGGAGAGTGCGATGGATGCCGGGCGCGAGCCTGTCGAGGACTCTCTGGACACCGTTCATCGACTACGCGCACTGGTGGTCGAGTTGCATCTGCTCGGTGCGGATTTCGCTCGTATGCACGGTCTGCACGCCACCGATCTCCGGGCATTGATCTGCCTACTCGACGCGGAGCGCAACGGCCGCGAGGCGACCCCGACGTGGTTGAGGGAACAGCTTCACCTCAACTCCGCATCGGTGACTGCACTGATCGATCGCATGGAGAAGTCCGGGCATGTACGCCGCCAACGAGACCACCAGGACCGCAGAAGAGTACTGATCCACGTCACCCCCGAAGCTGTGCAACTCGGCCAGTCATTCTTCGGCCCGGCGATCGCGAACGCTACGAACGCCATCGGCGCGTACAGCGCAGTGCAGGTACAGACGATCGCAAGATTCCTGGCCGACATGCAACAGTCCATCGACGCCGCCCGAGTGAGTCCTGGCGACCAGGCTTCCATCGTTCAGACGCAGCACGTCCGAGACTGACCCCGAGTACGTAGTGGCCCCAGTTCAGGTGTGGTCAGGGCACAGCAGCGTCGGATTCGTTTGCCATCCTGCATCGGTGAGCCATCGCTGGACCGGATGAGGCAGGGCGTCGTTGATGTCGGTGCCAGCGGCCAGTTCTCCGGCGAGGATGGGTCCGTCTCCGCAGACGGTGCAGGCAACGTCGACAGCGGGTTCTTCGGGTTGGCAACTGCGGCAATGGTGCCGGGCGATGGTCTCGCCTGGTACGGCGGGGTCCCGATATAGCCACGTCACGGCCAGGTCTGCCCGTTGGTGAGCCGCCTCGGATCGGGTGGCGGGCTCGTGCCCGCAGCTCGGGCAGGCGCGTGACGTCTTTCGCGCCGGTGCGGGGTGCTCGAGCGTGGCGACGCCAGGGCCGGCGGCAGTCGGCATCACGGGACCTGTCGCCACGAGGTCGGTCTTCTTCAGATGCCCGTAGAGGGTGGTGCGGCGTACGCCGAGCAGGCCGGCGATCTGAGCGACGGTGTGCTTGCCCTCGTCGTAGAGGCGTTGGGCGTGCTCGACCTGCTCGGCGGTGAGTTTCGAGGGCCGTCCACCCTTGCGGCCACGCGCCCGGGCGGCGGCCAGTCCGTCGCGGGTGTTGGCCACGATCAACTCGCGTTGGAGTTCGGCGAGCACCGAGAGCATCCCGAACATCGCTCGCCCCTCGGCGGTCGAGGTGTCGATGCCCTGTTCGAGCACCTTCAGGCCCACTCCCTTCTCCCGGAGCTGCGCGCCGAGACCGATCAGGTGCAGTACCGACCGACCCAACCGGTCGAGACGAGTGATCGCGAGCTGGTCCCCGTCGCGTAGGAGCCTGAGCACCAGATCGAGCTGCGGTCGGGACGCTTTCGCTCCGGAGGCGTAGTCGACGTGGATGTTCTCGTCGGTGACGCCGGCCCGGCGTAGGGCGTCGATCTGATGGTCCGGATTCTGGTCTCCGGTCGAGACACGGGCATAGCCGATCAGCATGTGTCGGCAATATCCGAATTTGGGGTTATCCGACGTTGATTATCGACGCGGGTTTTCGACAGACTCGACCTGGGTTGACGATCCGACCGTCGGAGGTGTCGACAAACGATGGTTTTACGACGCCTCGCACCCGCTCGGTTGCCAGTAGGTCCCGCCAGGCGCGCGCAGACGGAGCGCAGGTCTGTTTCGGCGCATTTCCGGCGGTGCATGTGCTCTAATTGCCGGGTGATGACCTTCGCGCAGCTCTGGTGGCCGCTCTCTTAGCGGCCTTGAACTGTGTTTTGTCGGCCGCCTCTCGCGCGGCCGAAGATTCCCGCCTGAACGGCGGCAGGCATCCCGGTTGATGCGGTGAGGTGGCCCCCTATCGAGAGGACCCCCATGACCTTCGACGATGAATCGGTTCGCGCCACTGGTATCGGCGAGTTGTTGATCAGTTCCCGCTCATTCGACGAGTACCGGGCGATGTTCAACCTCACCGACGGTGACCTGGCCGTTCAGATCTTGGACTGTCCCGGCGGTGCCGCCGGGTTCGCCAGCGAAGTGAACAGCCGCGGTGGTGACGTGACCGCCTGCGATGTTGCCTATTTCGGACGCAGCGCTGACGATCTCGCCGCCATTGCAGAGACGGAGACGGATCGGGGGAACCGATACGTCCGCACGCACGCGGAGCAGTACGAGTGGAGGTTCTTCACCGGTCCCGACGAACACCAGCGCGTCCGGGCACAAGCCGCCCAGCAGTTTGCCGCTCATCTACGCCAGCATCCACACCGCTACGTCGCCGGACGGTTGCCGTCGTTGCCGTTCCCAGATACCAGCTTCGATCTGGTGCTCAGCTCCCATCTGCTGTTCAGCTACTCCGACCGCCTTGACTACAGCTTCCATGTCAGCGCGATCGGTGAGCTGATGCGCGTAGCCAGGGGTGAGGTGCGGATCTTCCCGCTGGTGGCCGTGGGATCGGATGAGCGCTATCCGCGACTCGACCAGCTGCTCGTCGACCTTCATACCCGCAACATCGTCGGCCGAATCGTCAAGGTCGACTACGAATTTCAGAGAGGCGGAGACCACATGCTGGTGTGCAGTCATGCCCAGTCCGCAGCCCGGAAGTGACTCACCCATACCGTGGCACGCCACTCCGTTGATGAGAAAGGAAAGCTCCCAGTGTCTTTGGAGGACGTTTGCCGAGCTATCGACGCACTCGACGAACAGATCATTGCCTTGCTTGCCCAGCGCCAACGACATGTCCAACGTGCAGGGCACTGCAGCATTCACACAGGGCGGGCACTACCAATCGAGTGGCGCGCCAGGGCTCCGGCAAAAGTGTCTCTTCTGGCTTCGACGTCGCACCGGTTCCGGACACCCTGCCACTTTCAACCCCAGAACCGTGCCATCGCTCGCCGAAGGTCCGTCTAGTGTCAGCTGCGATGAACAGCGTTGATGATCTCCAACTCGCGTTCGACACGTCGGACCTGGCGGCGGAACTCGCGCTCGCCCACTTCACGTCCGGCGTGACGGCAACACTGAAGGCCGACGGCACACCGGTCACCGAAGCCGACCGGGCAGTCGAGCGCTTGCTTCGAGAGACGCTGTCGCAGGCACGGCCCGACGATGCGTTCCTCGGCGAGGAACTTGGTCAGCTCGGCGAATCCGATCGGGTTTGGATCCTCGACCCTATCGATGGCACCGGATTCTTCAGTCGGGGTGATCCGAACTGGCGAATCCACATTGTTCTGGAGGTTCAAGGGACCACCGAGGTCGCGGTCGTCACCTCTCCTGCGCTACAGCGCTGCTGGTGGGCGACCCGAGGTGGCGGTTCCTTCGAGTCGTCTTGGCCCCGCGCGGACGGCAAGGCGCGGCGCCTCAAGGTCAGTGCGACGTCGACGCTCGCTGACGCGGTGCTCGATGCTCTGGATGACGAGTCCAGAGCTCGTCTCCCACCGAGTGCGGCTCGAGCGCCTGCGAGCCCCCTACCGCTGGTCGAGCTCGTTCGTGGCGAGATCGATGCCTTCTTGGCCGAGCGCTACTACAAATGGGATCACGCGCCCTGGGTTCTACTCGTCGAGGAAGCCGGCGGCCGCTTCACCGATCGAACCGGTGGACGTGCGAGCGATCAGGGCGGCGGCCTGTACTCGAACGGCATCCTGCACAGTGAGCTCCTGGCTTCGCTGCACTACCCGGCACATCCCTGACCGGCGGGAGCCTCCCGTTCCTTATCAAGCTCCCGCAGTTGGACCGCCGCAGCGGTGTAGTCGGCGTACACGGCGCCTGAGGTGGCCGATAACGCGTCTTGGGGTTCCGGCCTGGTGAGGACGAGTAGGGGGTCAGCACTGGTTCGTCGAGGGCATCATGGGTTCATTCAGCTCTGACACCTGGTATTTCGATCACGAGTCCCGTGACGGTCGTCGGCCGATATCGGCGGCATAGCTGGTCCAGTCGCCGGCGCTGGCCTGTTGCCAGTCGACAGCGACGTTGATGTGGATGCCGAGGGTGCGGGCGAGGATCGCGGCGGGTACCTCGGCGGCAAGGGAGAACAGGGCGGCTGAGCGGGCCGGGTTGGGGCGGATTCCGAGTGCACGCAGACGCACTCCCATCTGTGCGGCGCTGAGCGGTCGGCCGGGTTGGCCGCCGGGGAACAGCCACGGTGAGGAGCCTTGGTCGCCGATGGTGGCGTGCCCGGTGCGGGCGTCGACCAGGGCCGAGACGAGCATGGACAGGGGTTTGGGCAGCACGATGGGACTGCTGCCCAGCCGTAGCTGGACCCCGTTCGTCCCGGTGGTGACGTCGTCGGTGATCAGGTGGGTGATCGTCGAGGCGCGCTGCGCGTAGAGCAGCACCAGCAGCCCGGCGACCCGGTCCTCGGGTTTGACGGCGTCGTCGTGCAGAAGACGGCGGGCGATGTCCCACCGCTGCTCGCCGTCGATCAGTTCTGCCGGTCCACGCCAGCTACGGCGGATGCCCTCGAGTGAGGTGTCCACCAGCTTGTTGGCGGTGGCCCAGCGCAGGAATCCACTGCCGGCATTGCGGTAACGGGCATCCGGATCGGTGAGCCATCGATCGATGTCAGCTTGGGTGCAGGTGGCCAGACTGAGCTGATGGGCGGTGAGCCAATTGAGCAGCACAGCCGCTCCGCGGAGGCGGGTCCGGATGCCGGTGGCCTGCCCGTAGCTGACCGGTCGGCCGCGGTTGCGTGCGCGTAGTCGCCGTATGAGGTGCCAGGTTGCGTAGTGGCGCGCCAGCTTTCGGTGTCCCGGATCGGTGACCGTGTCGACGGTGTCGGTAATCCAGCGTTCGAGCCGGGCGAGGTGTTCGTCGCGGTCGGGAAGGGCGCCGGTAGCGACGAGCACGCTGCGTAGGTGGTCGATCGGCTTGCTGGGGCCGAGGTCGTCGAGAGCGTCGTGACTCAATGCTCTTCTGCCGCTGCCGAGGTCGCGCAGCACCGCCTCGGCGGCGCTGCGCGTGAGCCAATTCAGCACGGTGCCGGGGCGATCCGTGTCCACCAGCGTGCGGTGCAGCTCGGTCAGCTCGGGCCTGATGTTCCCGCTGTCGTCGGCGAGAAGTGCGCGCAGGCGTTCGTCGAGGACACACCGCTTGCAGGGGTGATTGCCCACGAGGCGTTCGGCGGTTCCGCAGCGCGGGCACGGCTGCCACGGTGCGGGATCGAAGTCGGTGCAGCGGGCACAGAGCGGATCCTCGAGGGTTCCGGAACGGACCAGCTCGACTTGGCCGCAGCCGGTGCAGCGAGTCTAGCGTTGCTGGCATGCCGTGCACCACGGTTCGCCGGTGACGCGGGAGATCTCGGCCGGCCCGTGGCGGCCGCAGATCGCGCACGTCAGTAGCTGTTTCGGGCGGCAGTTCCAGCAGAACGGGCCGGCGTCGGTGCGGGCCTCGACCGGTTTGAGGTGGCCGCAGCTGGTGCAGTGTTCGTGGTTGGCAGGGTCGTTGAGCACGCATCTCGAGCACAACGGCAGACCTTGGCCGTCGCGTCCGCCGGGTTCTCGGGTCCGGCCGCAACGTGAGCACGGCACGGAGCGGGCTGCGATGCTGCATCGTCGGCAGATGCGCAGTCCGTCGCGGAGGCGGGTCAGTGGGGTGACCCGCCCGCAGCCTGAGCAGGCTGGGCGCACGATGCCGGTCGCTCCGGCTTCGCAGAGGGCGTCGATCAGCCGGAGCACGGCCGGTATCGGCGCCTCATGTCCGTCGCCGGTCAGCAGTCCTGGACGGTCTTCGATCACCCACGCCAACCGCCGACGAGCAGTCGGTCGTGGGGCCGCGAGAGATGCGGCGGCGATGATCGCGCCGGGAGCGAGCGGTGGGTCGATTCGGGTGATCACCTCGACGAGCAGCGAGTCGGGATCGCGGGAGTCGCGCACCGGGCAGCGGAGGCAGTGAGGTTCCCCGTGTCGATCCCGCCGGGCTACAGGCCTCATGTTCCCGCACGAGAAGCAGCGTTCTCGCGGCCGCCCACATACGTGGCAGTACCAGTTCTCGCCCATGCGGGCCAGGGTGCCTTGTATCGGTCGATCACAGTCGGTGCAGCGAGGTGCGGCGACATGCTCGGCGCCGGCGGCCCGGATCGCGACCAGCAACTCGCCGACAACCAGCGGTGCCGGCGAGCGCCCGTCGACCAGCAGTCCGGGGCGGTCGGTGAGCGCGAGCGCGAGCCGCCGTGCCTTCGCCCGTCCCGGAGCGACATCTTTGACCACTCGCCGCGCAGTGTCGGGCTCGAATCCCGGGTCTGCCTGTGCGAGCAGGTCCATGATCGCTCCGACCGGGTCGGCAACGGCTCGGTCCCGCCCATCGAGGCCGGTCACGGGCGATCGGTACCGACGATCCGCGCCCTCTTGGGGCGCAGGTCACCGACACCGTCCGCAGCCGATCCGCCCGCGGCCGCGCGGGTGGGCTTGGCCGCCGCGGACTCGATCGGTTCGATGAGGTCGGCCATCGTGCAGTCGAGGACATCGAGCAACGCCATCAGGACCTTCAGGCTCAACCGCTCGGGGCGTTCGACCACCAGCCGATACACCTGAGAGGACGACAGCCGAATCCCTCGCTGTGCCAACGGTTCGATCAGATCGGTGGTCGAGAACATGCCCCGTCCGGCCATGACCTGACGCAGATGCCAGCGATAGTCCAGGCGTGCCGCCATCACAGACTCCCTTCTTCGGATGACTCGTAGGTGTCGAATGCCGGCGCCAGCGCCCGCCGTAGTGCGCTGTTCATGAAGTCGTCGCTGACATGGGTGTAGATCGCCGTCGAACTGTCGCACTCGTGCCCGACCTGGGTCTGGATGAACCGACGATCGACACCGTTCTCGGTCAAATGCGTGACGTAGGAGTGCCGCAACGAATGCGGCACCAGCACCGACGGCAGGCCGAGGGCATCGCGGTAGGCGGCGAACCGCGCATTGATCTCCGCCGACTTGATCCGACCGCCACGTTCGGTCACCCACAACGCGGGGTGCTCGGCGTGTCCGAACCTCGGGCGAACGTTCTCGACGTAGTCGGCCACCGCCTCGACCGCCCACCCCATCGTCGCCGCGACATTGCGCCGACGTGGCGTCTGCCCACGTTTGGCCTTGCCGTAGCGCACGTGCAGCATCCCGTACCGGCCGAACTCGGGGGCGGCAGGATTGCGGCCCCAGTCGACGACGTCGAGCTTGGCCGCCTCCGTGCGACGCAGTCCCCACCCGTAGACGACCTTGAACAGCGTCGCATCCCGATATGCGGCCAGGGCTCCCTTACGTCCCGCCCGCACCGCCCGTTCGACCTGGTCGTCGGCGTAGTCGAAAAACCGCTGCAACTCCTCCCGCGTGAACGGGCGCGCCTCCGGATTCCCCTCGTAGTCGTTGAGGTGGGCGATCGTGTTCCACTCGTGGACGACCGGCACCGGATGCACGCCGGTCCCGAATTCCTTCTCGCACGCACGAACCCACCCGTAGCGCGGATCGGTGAGGTACTCGGTGAACAACCGCAGATGACCCTGGTACTGGCGGATCGTCGACGGTGCGAGGTGGTGTTCGGCGGTCAGCGACAGCGACCACTCATCGACCTGCCCGGCCGACCACAACCACGGATAGTCATTGGTGAACGCCATGAACCGCTTCACCACCTGCTCCCGCTTCGTGATGCCCTCGTCCCGCAGGCCCCGGGCCGTCTGCTGCGCTCGAAACCCCCGCAGCATCGCCTCGACCATCGCGTCCTCCGGCCGCAGCTGCACCACCCCGGAGACGAGTTCGAGGTGCGCCGCCCCCGCCAGATCACCACGGCCCATCCGCTCCTCCACCCACCCAAAAGTCCACCCGTTAAGTGCCAAAATCATGCATCTAACGGGATCGCTAGGCAAGTGATGCAGGTCAGACCCGATCCTCGGGTCACTCGATTCACGCATTCCGGAGCGCGGCTACCAGGCGACCAGCCGCGATCCACTCACCAGATGCAATTCCCAAGGGTTAGTCGACGAAGAGGTACCCGCCAGGCTTGATTGCTCCGTACATCCCGCTCAGGTGTTCGACGAGGCTACTGAAATCACTCGGGTCATCAACGCGGCTGTCCCATGCGTCAGCGTATGCGAGCGAGTTGCCTCGACACAGGATCAGCTCGAACACCTGCGGGAATGCGTACGCCAGCTCGTTCCAGCGAAGAAGCAGCGGCTTCGCCGGGACACCGGCTGCCTCGGAGTTGGCGGAGAACTGCCTCAACATCTCAGCACATCCGTCCGAGCACACGATGCTGTGCCCGAGCTGAAGAAGTTCGATAGTGCCGAAGCCTGTTCCAACCGCGCAATCGAGCACTGGTCCGCGAATCTCGAGCTGGTCCGCCGGGCCCACGAACTGATCGACGAACGCGGAGGAATCGGTGCACACGTGGAGGTAGGCGTCCAGCACCTCTGCGGGGTGGAGTTCTGTGTTCATCCGCGCACCCCCTCGTTCGCCTCCTGCTGGGACTCGACGATCCGCAAGACCGAGGGGCGGTCAACCTTGCTGTTGTGGCGAACATCGGCAGGCAGCGAGCCGCTCAGCGTCACGACGGTAGGACGGGGGACGTCAGCGCGGTCGGCTTGCAGGTTCAGCACGAACTCATCAACCTCGGCGACCGAATCACCTGGAAGCACGTAGAACAGCTCGTCGCTCGGCTCCGAGTACACCACGGCGCTGATCGACGCCCCCGTCGCCATGTTCCACATCTGCTCCAAGGCGTCCGGGTAAAGGTCACCACCCCCCGCACGACGGATCACGTCCTTCTTGCGGCAGACAAACCACAGCCGTCCCTTGTCGTCGATGTACCCGAGGTCGGCAGTTCGGTGCCACACTCGTTCGGTCACGACGTCGCGCAGTTTCGCGTGGCACTCTACGTCGGGGCGGCGGAAGTACGTCCGCGTCACCCGACTGCCCGTCACGACGATCTCCCCGACCTCCATCGACGCGAGACTGGACCGCCCGATGGAGAAGTCGCTCTCGTCAGACTCGATCGGGACAACCCCGACCGACATCTCGTCCGCGACCGCGCCGAGGGGCACGCCGGCACCCGCGTACGTCCTCGTTCTCGACAAGTACACGAACTCGGGCGCGTCGATCACCGTGATGGGCATCACCGCCTCGGTGCTGGCGAATGGGATGCGGACGGTGGTCCGAGGAAGCGTCGATGAGATGCGCTCGATGAGCCGTCCACTGAGTGCGGACCCAGCCGTGGCCGCGATCTTGATCGGCGGAGCCTCTTCACCCGACTCTTCGAGGAAGCGGACCAGCCTGTCCCACACGAGCGGAGAGGCGAACACATAGTCGCAGCCGTGCTTCATCATCTGCCTGTGCACAGAGTCGATGGGGATTTTCAGCGGCTGTAGCGTGGTCACGTCAGGCAGTACCGCAGTACGCCCGATGGCAATGGCGACCAGTGCCAGGTGGGGGAACAAGCAGAACTCGGTCTGAACCTCGGTCGCCGCCGAGTAGTACCGGATCTGGGAGGACAGCTCGCGAGTGGCCCACGGGACACCCTTGGGGATACCTGTCGTCCCGCTCGTATAGAGCATGAGGATCGGATCGAGCACATCGCACGTCGGCGACCACCGGGGTTCGGCTTCCTCGGCGGTGGTGAGCGCCGCGAGGCCCGTCGGGTCGAAGTGGGTCAACCCGAGAGTGTCATCGAGCTTGCTCGTCGTCACCCACACCGTCGCTTCAAGTTCGTCGATGCACTGCCTCAACGTGGCCTCGGATGAGTTCGGGTCGAGCAGAGCAGGCGTGATGTTCTCGGTGAACGCTCCGAAGCACGCGACAACGAAATCCAGATCGAGCGAGCCTGTCACAACGACGTTGCTCCCGGGGCGAGCCCCAGCGGCGACCATGCTCCGACCTGCGGCAGCGGCCCGTGCGAGAAGCTCTTCGAAAGACAGAGACCTCCCCGTCTTCGCCTCGACCACCGCTGTGACATGTGGGCGTGCCCGCGCCGACGCGATCAGCTCGTCCAGGAGAACGTTGCCCGTGAAGCGGTTCATTGTGTCCTTCGGTCTGCTGCGTGAGGAGATGATCATCTCGACGAGCGCTCAGAATAAACCAATCGGTATGGTTTGCCGCGTCAGTGCGAACTTTGGTGACCTTGGTACGTACACGCACTGTGACAAAAGCACTTTCGATGGATTCGTAGTACGCCGATGTGCCAATACTCGGCCGCATACCGGAAGTACTGGCCGGAATTCGTGATGATCAACGGCCGAACTGGGGCCTACTCAGGTAGCCACACCCACACATCCCCAGGATCGGCCCTGCCCCTTGTGCTCCATCGCCCGGTAGTGGGCGAGACGTTCGGCGTGGCGATCGCGATGCTGGGCGACCTCTGCGCGCAGCGCATCGGCGTCGCCGTGGGCGGCGGCGCGGATCTTGACGGCGAGTTCGTCGCGTAAGCGGCCCGGTTCGGTCGGTGCGGCGATCCACCGGGCGAGTTCGCGGGCACCGGCGGCGCTCACCCGGTAGTCCTTCTTGTCGGGGCGCCCGTCCTGCGGGACGACGGTTGCCTCGACCCAGCCGCGGTCCTCCACGCGCCGCAGGACACGGTAGATCTGCTGGTGTGTCGCGCCCCAGAAGAAGCCGATGGATCGGTCGAAGCGGCGGGTGAGCTCGTAGCCGGAGCCGGCCTGTTCGGACAGCGGCACCAGGAGCGCGTGATCGAGTGCCATGAACCGAACCGATATGCACCTGATTGCTTGTCCAATCAGGTGCACAAAGGTTTCCCGCTGCCGCGGCATCGTCGCGGACGGGTCCGGGCGGAGCCCACACCCGCGGATCACCGACGGTGCGCGAGCCTCCGGATGATCGCGTCACCGGCCGACTGCATGATCTGCACCATGATGATCAGCACCACGACGGCGACCAACAGCACCGGAGTGTTGAACCGCTGGTACCCGTACACCAACGCAAAATCACCGAGGCCGCCGGCACCGATCACCCCGGCCATCGCCGAGTACCCGACGAGCAGCACCAGCGTCAGCGTCGCGCCGGCCACCAGCGCCGTCGTCGCCTCGGGCACCAGCACCTTCCGGACGATCTGCCCGTCGGTCGCACCCATCACCTGCGCGGCCTCCACCCGGCCGCGCGGCACCTCCCGCAACGCCGACTCGACGATGCGGGCGAAGAACGGCACCGCGCCGATCGTGAGCGGCACGATCGCCGCGGTCGGCCCGATCGCCGTCCCGACGATGAACCGCGTCACGCCGATCAGCGCGATGAGCAGAATCAGGAACGGCAGCGACCGGAACAGGTTCACGATCACCCCGAGCACGGTGTTGAGCGCGCGCATCGGTCGCAGTCCCGACGGGGACGTGACCTGCAGGACGATACCCACCGCGACCCCACCGACCACGGTGAGGACGAACGAGACACCGACCATGTAGAGCGTTTCGAGGGTGGCGATCCACACCTCCGGCAGCGCCTCGTACCAGGTGGTCTTGTTCATCCGGCGAGCCCCTCGAGATCGGTGTCCGTGCCCCACGACAGCGTCAGGTGCGGGCGGTCCCCGACGAAACGCGCGACCGCGTCCCGGTCGACGGCCCCACCGAAGCGGAGCCGCAATCGGCCCACCGTCGTCGTCCCGACCCGCTCGACCCGTCCGCCGACGACCGCGACGTCCGCGTCGACCGTCCGGATCAGATCGGACAGCCACGGCCCGTGCGCGTCCTCTCCGAGTGCGGTGACGAGCGCGGTGTCGGCGATCGGGCCGGCCGACGGATCGTCCCCCACCGGGACGATCGCGGCGCCCAGCATCGAACCCGGATCAGCCACCAGATCCGATATCCGCCCGGTCTCCACGATGTGCCCGGACTCGAGCCGCGCCGCCGACGTGCACACCCGACGCAGCACCCCCAGTTCGTGGGTGATCACCACGACGGTCACGCCCAGCCGGCGGTTGATCTCGGCGACCAGATCGAGCACCTGGTCGGTGGTGTCGGGATCGAGCGCGCTGGTCGCCTCGTCGCACAGCAGCACGTCGGGTTCGGCGGCCAGAGCCCGCGCGATTCCGACGCGCTGCTGTTGTCCTCCGGACAACTGCGACGGGTAGGACGACTCCTTGCCGGCCAGACCCACCAGCTCCAGCAGCTCGCGCACGCGGGTGCGCCGCTGCGTCCTGTCGACCCCCGCCACCTCGAGCGGGAACTCGACGTTGCCGAGAACCGTGCGCGAATGCAGCAGGTTGAACTGCTGGAACACCGTTCCGATCCGTCGGCGCGCCGAGCGCAGGTCCGCGCCCGACAGCGTCGACAGGTCGTCGCCGCCGAGGAGGATTCGGCCCGAGGTCGGCCGCTCGAGCAGGTTCAGGCAGCGCAGCAGCGTCGACTTGCCCGATCCGGACGGTCCGACGATCCCGAAGATCTCCCCGGTGGGGATCTCCAGGTCGATGCCGCGCAGGGCCTCGACCGTCCCGGCACCACCGACACCGGGGAAGGTCTTGACGAGGTTCTCGACGACGATCATCAGTTCGCGGGATGCACCGGGACGACGGAACCGGAGTAGGTCCGGTCGATCCACGCGGCGGTCTCCGGCGACTCCAACGCGTCCTTCAGCGCGACGACCTTCGGATCGTCGACGTTCTCCTCCTTGACGACGAGCAGGTTGGAGAACGGATTGTTCTCCACGGATTCGCTGACGATGGCGTCGTCCGAGGGTGTCAGACCGGCCTCGAGCGCGTAGTTGGAGTTGATCACGGCCGCGGTGATCTGCGGGTCGTCGAGCTGCCGCGCGAGCTGAGGACGTTCGATCCCCACGATCGCCAGGTTCTTCGGGTTGTCGACGATGTTCGATTCGGTCACCACGGACAGGTTCGCGTCGGCGAACGGCACGTCCATCGTGATCAGCCCGGCCGACTCGAGCAGATAGAGGGCACGCGCGAAGTTCGTGGTGTCGCGGGGGATGGCGATCGTGTCGCCGTCCTGCAACTCGTCGAGCGAGGTGACCTTGTTCGAGTACAGACCCATCGGCTCGAGGTGCACCTCGGCGACGGCCACGAGGTCGTCGACACCGTTCTGCACCTGCCAGTCGTCGAGGTAGGGGCGATGCTGGAAGAAGTTCGCCTCGACGTCACCGGCCTGCAGCAGGTCGTTCGGGTCGATCTCGCCGGTGACCTCGTGGATGTCCAGCGAGTAGTCGCCGAGTGCACCGGAGTCCACGATGTGCTCGAGGATCTCCACGTGCGGGGTCGACGACGCCGAGATCGACAGGGTGTTCTCGTCGCTTCCGGACGAGCAGGCGGCCAGCCCGACCCCGAGAACGAGAGCTGAGGTGGCGACGGCGAAGCGGCGCAGGAACATCGGTGTCAACCTTCCGTGGTGTTGCCGGGCCGCGGCGCGACCCGGGACGTGGTGCCGGGCAGCGGGCTGCCCGTCGCGGGCCCGGTCATCCGACGAAGGACCGGGCGAGGTCGGCGCGGTCTCGCGCGGTCGCGTATCGGGTGTGCGCGGAGCCTGGACTCGAGCGCGTTGAGACGCGTACACAGCATGCAACGTACCGCCGTGGTCGTCGGTCCCGACCCCTTTCGCCGCGGACGATGCGGGGTCGGAGGGTGCGGACACTGGGGTGGATCCTTTCGAACCGGGACGGTCGGCGCCCCGGAGGGCGGCGGCCGGGCGGGCGAGTCCGGTGGTTCCGTCGTGGACGCACCGCGGATGTGCGGGCATGCGACACGGGGAACGGGAAATCTGCGGACGGCCGAGGAGGGAGGGGACGGTCAGAGGCGGCAGCGACAACACGCGGGGGCCATGCCCACCATGCGTGTGTACACGATCTGCGCGCGCTTGCTGCCGAGCATTCTTCCTCCGGGAGGTCGACGACGACCTCGTTGACGACGGAGACCACGACGGTGGGCCCCGCGACAGGCTAGCCCCGGAAAACAGCGGAGCGCAAACCTGTGGGAGGGACAGCACACCTGCGGGAGGAACACCCGGCCGCCGCGGTGCCCGTCACCGCCGCGGCGGGAAGTGCCGCACCAGCCCCTCCTGCACGATCGTCGCGACGAGCTCGCCCTCGAGCGTGAAGTAGCGTCCCGTCGCCATGCCGCGGGACCCGGCGGCAACCGGCGATTCCGTTGCGTACAGGTGCCATTCGTCGAACCGCACCGGGCGATGGAACCAGATCGAATGGTTCACGGTGGCGGCGACGATCCGGTCCAGTCCCCACGACAGACCGTGGGTGGTGAGGATGGAGTCGAGGACGGTGGTGTCGGAGCCGTACGCGAGGGTCGCGACATGCAGCAGCGGATCGTCCGGCAGTGCACCGTCGGCGCGCATCCAGACGCGGTTGTGCTCGAGACGCTCACCGGCGTCGCGCAGCACCCACGCCGGGTCGTTCGCGTACCGCATGTCGATCGGTTTGAGGGCCCCGACGAAATGCGGCAGCTGTTCCTCGTATCCGCGCAGCCTGTCCCCGATCGGGGGCAGCGCGTCGGGCAACGGCACGTCCGGCACCGTCACCGAGTGTTCGAGTCCGCGACCCCACCGTTGGAACGCCGCGAGCATGACGAACAGCTCCCGGTCGTCCTGCACGGCCGTGACCATCCGGTTGGCGAAATCGCGACCGTCGCGATGACGCACCACCCGGTATTCGATGGGTCGGCGGACGTCACCGCCCCGGATGAAATGCGCGTTGACGGCGTGCACGGGCCGATCCCCGACGGTGCGGCCCGCCGCGACCAGTGCCTGGGCGACGAGTTGCCCACCGAAGGTGCGGCTCCCGGTCTGCGCGGGGTGCACACCGCGCCACACGTCCTCCTCGATCTGCTCGATGTCGAGGAGACCGAGGAGGACGTCGAGGTCGGACCCGCGCGCCGCGGTGTCCGTCAACGGGTGTCCTTCTCACCGAGTCGGTGGACGTGGATCAGGTTCGTCGAACCCGACCGCCCCGGAGGCGCCCCGGCCACGATGACCACGAGGTCGCCGCGCCGGTAGCGGCCCAGCGACAGCAGCGCGGCGTCGACCTGCTCGACCATGCGGTCGGTGGTGTCCACCGGCTCGACCGAGAACGTCTCGGTCCCCCACGTCAGTGCCAGCTGGTTGCGGATGTGCGGTACCGGCGTGAACGCGAGCAGCGGCAGGTGCGTGTGCAACCGTGCCAGCCGGCGCACGGTGTCGCCGGACTGGGTGAACGCGACGAGCGCCTTCGCGTCGAGACGCTCACCGATGTCGCGTGCGGCGTACGAGATCACACCGCGCTTGGTGCGGGGCATGTGCGTGAGCGCGGGCACGTCGGTCGAGTCGGATTCGACGGCGGCGACGATCCGCGCCATGGTGCGCACCGTCTCGACGGGAAACCTGCCGACGGAGGTCTCTCCCGACAGCATCACCGCGTCCGCGCCGTCGAGCACGGCGTTCGCGACGTCCGACGCCTCGGCGCGGGTGGGCCGCGAGTTCTCGATCATCGACTCGAGCATCTGGGTGGCGACGATGACGGGTTTGGCGTTCTCCCGCGCGATCTGGATGGCTCGTTTCTGCACGAGCGGCACCTCTTCGAGCGGGAGTTCGACGCCGAGATCACCGCGGGCGACCATCACCGCGTCGAACGCGAGCACGACCGCCTCGAGGTTCTCGACGGCCTCGGGCTTCTCGAGCTTGGCGATGACCGGGACACGTCGGCCGACCCGGTCCATGACCTCGTGGACGAGTTCGATGTCGGCGGGCGAGCGCACGAACGACAGTGCGACGAAGTCCACACCGAGCCGCAACGCGAATTCGAGATCGTCGATGTCCTTGTCCGACAAGGCCGGAACGGACACGTTCATTCCGGGCAGGGACACGCCCTTGTTGTTGCTGACCGGCCCGCCCTCGGTGACGCGGCACACGACGTCGTTGCCGTCGACGGATTCGACGACGAGGCCGACCTTGCCGTCGTCGACGAGCAACCGGTCGCCGGGCGCGGCATCCTGCGCGAGTTGCTTGTAGGTGGTGGACACCCGATCGTGGGTGCCGTCGACATCGTCGACGGTGATCCGGACGATCTCGTCGTTCTCCCAGACCGTCCGGCCGTCGGCGAACCGGCCGAGGCGGATCTTGGGTCCCTGCAGGTCGGCGAGGATGCCGACGGCGCTGCCGAACTCCTCGGCGGCCGCGCGCACCCGGTCGTAGTGGCCCCGGTGGTCGGAGTGCTCTCCGTGGCTGAAGTTGAGTCGGGCCACGTCCATGCCGGAGGCCACGAGTTCGCGGAGAACGTCGGGATCGGCCGTGGCGGGGCCCATGGTGCAAACGATCTTGGTGCGTCGGGTCACGGCACAACCCTAGTCCCCCCGGCGCGCGGTCTCCATCCGTGCGTGTCGGCGGCGCCTCGCCGCGGTACGCCCTCACGACCCGCACGGCCCCGATCGCGGTGTCACCGGAGCCGGCAGATCCGAACTCCCGCTGAGCAGGTCGTCGACGGCACGAGCCGCCGCCCGCCCCTCCGCGATCGCCCACACCACCAGCGACGCACCGCGGTGCGCGTCGCCGCAGACGAACACGCCGGGAACGGCCGCGCGCCACGAGTCGTCGCACGCGAGTGTCCCTCGACGTGTGCGGGCGACACCGAGATCGTCGAGCACCGGCGCGTCACCGACCCCGTCGAACCCGAGTGCGAGCAGCGCCAGATCGCACGGGACGGTCACCGCGGCGCCCGTCGGGGTCCGGGCCCGATCCACGCGGGTGAGCACCACGGCCCGCACGTGTCCGGCCCGGTCGCCGACGAACCGCTGCACGGCCACCTCGAAGCGGCGATCACCGCCCTCCTCGTGGGCGGGGCACGTGCGCAACACCAGCGGTCGGGTCGGCCACGGATCAGCACCGGTGCGGTGGTCCGGTGGTCGCGGCCGGTAGTCCAGGTGCACCACGGAACGCGCACCCTGGCGGTGCGCCGTGCCCACACAGTCGGCGCCGGTGTCACCCCCACCGATCACCACCACCCGGCGGCCGCGGGCGTCCGCACGGGCACGACGTCCGTCCTGCCGGGCACGGCACGATTCGATCAGGTACGGCAACGCCGGCCGGATCCCGGCGAGCCCGCGACCGGGCACCTCGATGTCGCGTCCGCGCCGGGCCCCCACCGCGAGAACGATCGCGTCGACGTCCGATCGGAGCTCCGAGACGGTGACGTCGACGCCGACATCGCATCCGGTGCGGAACACGGTCCCCTCGCACCGCATCTGCTCGAGTCGGCGGTCGATGAGCGCCTTGTCCATCTTGAACGGCGGGATGCCGTAGCGCAGCAACCCACCGGGCCTGTCGTCACGCTCGTACACGATCACGGTGTGGCCCGCCCGGGTGAGTTGCTGGGCGGCGGCGAGCCCGGCCGGCCCGGAACCGATCACCGCGACGGTGCGCCCCGAGCGGTGTTCCGCGGTGAGCGGATGCACCGCACCGTCCTCGAAGGCATGGTCGGCGATCGTCCGCTCGACACTTTCGATCGTGACTCCGGCGGTGTGATCGTGTTGCGCGAGAACGCATGCCGATTCGCACGGCGCCGGGCAGAGCCTGCCGGTGAACTCCGGGAAGTTGTCGGTCTCGTGCAGGCGTGCGGAGGCGGCCGCCCACAGCCCCCGTGACGCGAGCGCGTTCCACTCCGGTATGCGGTTGCCGAGCGGACATCCGAAACCCGCCGACTGGCAGAACGGTATCCCGCAGTCGAGACACCGGCCGGCCTGCACGCTCACCAGCGCATCCCGTTCGGGCGGTGGCAGCGCCGCGCGGGTCTCGCGCCAGTCGAGGACCCGCTCGCGGATGTCCCGCTGCGGCATCTCGGCCCGCGGCACGCGTGGGGACGATCGACGATCATCGACTTCCTCTCCCGCCCGGAGACGGGAGATCGCCCGACTCACGACGGGGCCTTCCTGTTTCATCGAGGTTGCCTCCCTGTGCCTGTGCCTGTGCCTGCGCCTGCGCGCTACGCACTCCGGTCACGGTCCGCTCCCCGTCACCGACCGTCGCGCGGCGCGCGGGCGGGGGCTGCAGCCCGGCTCGTCGACCGCGGTGACGGTCGAGAACCGGGCGGCGCTGCAGGGCCAGTCACGGAGCGCCGCCGCAGCGATGGGTGATCCCGTGCGCTCGCGGTGGCGTTCGAGCAGCACTCGCAGCGGTTGCATGTCGCGGGCATCGACCGCCCGCATCCGAACCGACCCGGTGTTCACGCACTCGGGGTCGAGGTCGAGGACGTGGACGACACCACCGGACATTCCGGCCGCGAGGTTGCGTCCCGTCGGTCCGGCGATCACGACCCGGCCTCCGGTCATGTACTCGCACGCGTGGTCGCCGGTTCCCTCGCACACCGCCGATGCACCGGAATTGCGTACGGCGAACCGTTCACCGACCCTGCCACGCAGGTACAGTTCCCCGGTGGTCGCACCGTAGAGGACGGTGTTGCCGGCGATGACCTGCGTGTGCGCCGCGAAGGGTGCGGCCGGATCGGGCCGCACCACCACGCACCCGCCCGAGAGTCCTTTCGCGACGTAGTCGTTGGCGTCCCCGACCACGACCACGGTCACCCCGCGCGGGAGGAACGCCCCGAGCGACTGACCGGCGCTGCCGCGCAGGTGGATCCGGACGGTGTCGGGTGGCAGGCCGGGTATACCGCGGCGGACGGTGACGGCGGCACCCACCCGCGTCCCGACCGCCCGGTCGGTGTTGTGCACGACGTCGTCGATCCGCACGGTGTGGCCGTCGTCGAGGGCCGAACGTGCCGCGGAGAGCAGCCGTCCGTCGAGGGTCGATGCGTCCGCGCGGGTGCGACGCCGGAGACACCGGCGGTGCGGCGCGGCGCCGCCCACGTCCCGGGGAACCTCCAGCAGCGGAGCCAGATCCACTCCCGCGGAACGACTCCCGGCGGCGCGTGGGTCGAGCAGGTCGACGCGCCCGACCGCGTCGTCGATGCTGCGCAGACCGAGCCCGGCGAGGCGGGCACGCACGTCCTCGGCGACGAACCGGAAGAACGATTCGACGTGCTCGGCACGCCCCGCGAACGCGGCGCGCAGATCCTCGTTCTGGGTGGCGATGCCCACGGGACAGGTGTCGAGATGACACACGCGCATCAGGATGCAGCCGAGGACCACCAGCGGCGCCGTGGCGAAACCGAACTCCTCGGCGCCGAGGAGCGCGGCGATCACGACGTCACGACCGGTGCGCAGGCCACCGTCGCACTGGACGGTGACGCGGTCACGAAGACCCCCGAGCACCAGGGTCTGCTGGGTTTCGGCGAGCCCGATCTCCCACGGCAGTCCGGAATGGTGCAGCGCGGTGAGCAGCGCCGCGCCGGTGCCCCCGTCGTGACCGGAGATCAGGATCACGTCGGCGTCCGCTTTGACGACGCCCGCCGCGATCGTACCGACCCCGAGACCGCTGACCAGTTTGACGTGAACACGTGCGGCGGGGTTGGCGCAGCGCAGGTCGTGGATCAGTTGGGCGAGGTCCTCGATCGAATAGATGTCGTGGTGCGGGGGCGGTGAGATCAGTCCGACTCCGGGGGTCGAGCATCGGGTCCGCGCGATCCACGGATACACCTTCTCGGCCGGAAGCTGCCCGCCTTCACCGGGTTTCGCTCCCTGCGCCACCTTGATCTGCAGATCGGTGGCGTCGGCGAGGTAGGCGGCGGTCACCCCGAACCTGCCGCTCGCGACCTGTTTGACGGCGCTGCGGCGCAGCGGGTCACCGAGCCGCGCCACGTCCTCACCTCCCTCCCCCGAGTTCGACCGACCCCCGAGCCGGTTCATCGCGACGGCGAGCGTCTCGTGGGCCTCCGCGGAGATCGATCCGTAGCTCATCGCACCGGTCGCGAACCGGGTGACGATCGACTCGACGGGTTCGACGTCGACGACGTCGATCGGGTCGGCGGCACGGTGGAACCGCAGCAGTCCCCGCAGGGTGCCGCCGTCCGCCGAGCGGCTGTCGATCTCGGCGCAGTACCGCGCGTACACCTCGGCGCGGCCGGTGCGTGTCGCGTGCTGCAGCAGGAACACCGCCTCCGGGGTGAACAGATGCGGTTCGCCGTCCCGCCGGTACCGGTGGATTCCACCGCTCGGCGGTGCCGCGGTGTCGGCGCGCGGCGAGTGCGCCATCCGGTACCGCTCGCGCGCCTGCTCGGCGACGTCGGCGACGGTGGTGCCGCCGATCGCCGCGTCCACACCCAGCACGTCGGGGTCGAGTCCGATCACGTCGAAGGTGCCCGCCCCGATGTACGACGAGATCGTGGAGACACCGCACTTGGCCATCACCTCGATCACACCGTCGATCAGCGCGGTCCGGTAGTTGCGGACCGCGGTGGCGGCGGAGACGTCTCCGAGCCGTCCGTCGTCCGCGAGCGTCGCGACGACGCCGTACGCCACCGACGGGCACACCGCGTCGGCCCCGAACCCGAGGAGCGCCGCGACGTGGTGGACCTCCCGCGCATCACCGCTGTCGACGACCAGCGCCACGCGGGTGCGCCGGCCGGTCGCGGCGAGATGCCGGTGCACCGTCGCCAGCGCCAGCAGCGACGGTATCGGCACCGCGGTACCGTCGCGCGCCTGGTCGGTGACGATCAGGATTCCGTGGCCGGAGTCCACGGCCCTCTCGGCCTCGTGGCGCAGCCGGGTGAGCGCCCCGGTGAGGGCAGCCGCGGCGGTGCCGTCCGGCGGGAACGTCGCCGACACCTGGGTCGCGCGCAGCGCCGGGTGGCGTGCGCCGAGGTGGCGGAGCGCCTCGAGGTCGGCGGCGGTCGGTATCGGCGTGTCGAGGGACAGTCGGCGTGCCGATCGTGGTGTCGCGGCGAGGAGGTCTCCCTCGGGGCCGGTGAGATGGCGTTGCGCCGTGACGACCCGTTCGCGGATCGCATCGAGCGGCGGATTGGTGACCTGCGCGAACATGGCGGTCACGTGGTCGAACAGGAGTCGCGGTCGCGGGGAGGACATGGCGGGTGGGATGTCCGAGCCCATCGACCCCACCGGTTCCCGGCCGGTGGTCGCCATGGTCGCCAGGGTCTCGTCGAGGTCCTCGGCGGTGTATCCGTACAGCCACCGGGTCCGGGGATCGGCGCGCTCACCGCAGGGTTCGGGGTCCGGTCGCCCGGTCACGAACGGGATCCGGCCGCGGTCGAGCCAGCACCGGTAGGGGTGTTCGGCGGCGAGCGTGTCGAGCAGTTCGTCCGGGGGAACGATGCGCCCCGCGGTGCCGGGTCCGGTTTCGACGACGAACGGTCGCCCGGGTTCGAGCCGGCCCTTCGCGATCACATCGGACGGTTCCGTGGGGAGCACCCCGGCTTCACCGGCGAAGATCACGGTGTCGTCGCGGGTGTGCCACCACCGGCCGGGGCGCAGGCCGTTCCGGTCGCCGACGGCGCCGAACACCGCGCCGTCGGTGAAGGCCAGGCAGGCGGGACCGTCCCAGGGTTCGAGCAACCCGGCGTGGAAGTCGTGGAATGCCCGCCGTTGCCCAGCGGTACGGGGGTCGTTCTCCCAGGCGGGCGGCATCATCATCACGGCGGCGTGCGGCAGTGTGCGGCCCGCGAGATGCAGGAGTTCGAGGGTCTCGTCGAGCGACGCCGAATCGGACATGTGCGGTGAGCAGATCGGGATGTCGTGGACCGGGCCGCGCAGGAACGCGGCGTGCAGGTGCGGTTGCCGGGCGCGCATCCGGGCCCGGTTGCCCCGGATCGTGTTGATCTCGCCGTTGTGCGCGCAGTACCGGAACGGTTGGGCGAGCGGCCACGCCGGAAAGGTGTTCGTCGAATACCTGCCGTGGACGAGGGCGATCGCCGACACGCACCGCGGGTCACGCAGGTCCGGGTAGAACAGGGGCAACTGCCCGACGGTGAGCATCCCCTTGTACACGATCGTGCGGGCGGACAGCGACGGGAAGTAGACGGGTACACCGTGCACCGCGCACTCGTGTTCGGCGCGGCGGCGCAGCGGATGCACGGCGCGGTCGAGGTCGACCCCGGGATCGCGACCCGACGGGTGGGCGACCGTGGGGGCCACGAACAGCTGGGCGATGTGGGGTCGGGACCGTTCCGCCGTGTCACCGAGGTGCGCGCCGTGAGGATCGACGGGGACGTCGCGCCAGCCGAGGACGTCGAGTCCCTCCGCCGCGGCGAGCGACTCGACGATGCGCCGGGCCGTGTCGCGGGGAAGGAAGCACAGCCCGGTGGCGTAGTGCCGCGGGGCGGGAAGATCGAGGGCGACGGTCTCGCGGTTCAGTTCCCACGGCACCGTGACCGTGATTCCGGCGCCGTCGCCGGAGTCCGGTTCGCGGCCGCTCGCCGTGCGGTGGGCCAGGGCGCGCAGCGCCGCGAGCGCATCCGCGACGACGCGGTGGGATCGGCGCCCGTGCACATCCACGATCCCGGCGACGCCGCAGGAGTCCACTTCGCGTGCGGGATCGTAGAGCCCACACGCGGCGGGCAATCCGTCGTCCGATGGGTGACGGCGGAGGTGTGGATGGTCGTGCTGCACCGGCCGCCTGCCGGGGGTGTCGCGGCACCCGGATGTGCCGTCGGTCGCGTCAGTCTACGCCGATCGCACCGACCGGCGTAGACCCGCGAGCATCAGGGGCGCAGGGGTCGTCCGTTGTTGTCTCGAACCTTGCCGGTGAGCATGAGGATGCCGTCGATCAGCGGCCAGATTCCGCCGATGCCGCAGGTGAGCCACGTGACCGCGATCTGGGCGATGGCGATACCGGGCTGGTCGAGATAGAACCGTCCGGCGCCGAATGCGCCGAGCAGGATCTCGAGGATGCCCGCTGTGACCTTCGACTTGTCGGAGTACGGTTCGCCGGTGTACGGGTCGCGTCCGTACGGCGCGGTCACGTCGTAGCCGGCGCCCTGTGGGTATCCGGGCGGCGCCGTGTACGCCCCGTACGTCGGCTGAGGTGCGGGGCCGTAACCGGCCTGCGAGGATGCCTGGTACGTCGCCCCCGGATATCCCGCACTCGGGTATGCCTCACCCGGATACCCCGCGCCCGTCTGCCCCGGCGCACCGGACATCGGATACTGCGGATCGGGAGTGCCGTACACCGGCCCGGATCCGGGCGTCGACTCCGGGTAGCCAGGGGTCGGCTCCGGATAGCCCGCGTTGTCGGGGTACTGAGACGTCGGTGTCGGATACGTCGGAGAGCTGCCCCACCCGGGACCGGTGCCGACACCGGTCTGCGTCTCCCATCCGGGACCGGGACTGCCGGTCGTCGACCCGTACTGGTCGGGCACGGACGGAAGCGGATCGGTGTCCTTGCGCAGATCCGGCTTGGCGGGTTCCTCGTCCCCCGCATCGGACCTGCCCGGCTCCGGCGTTGTCACAGCTTCTCCCCTTCGTCTGTCGTGACGGCTGTGCCGTCGACCTTACCGGTGGATCCGGTACCGGCTCCGGACCGTCCCGCGGCACCGGCCTCCGGCTCGCCCGGCCCGGTGTCACCGCCCGGCGCCGCCTTCCCGGCGGAGCCCGCATCGTCCTCCCCGGACTCACCGCTCGGGTCGAGTGTCTCGGGCGCTTCCCTGCCCTTGCGCGCGAAGATCACGTAGGCGACGGCGAGGACGAACACGATGCCCGAGGTGAACGTGTTGACGCGGATTCCCGCGATCTCGGTGGCGGTGTCGGCGCGCATGAGTTCGACCCAGAACCTGCCCGCGCAGTATCCGGCGACGTACAGCGCGAACAGACGCCCGTGCCCGATCGCGAATCGCCGGTCGGCGAGCACGAGCAGCACGACGACGAGCAGGTTCCACAACAGTTCGTACAGGAAGGTGGGGTGCACGACGAATGCGACCTCACCGGTGGACACCCCGTCGATGAGATGCGGCGACATCCGACCGGCGTCGTCGGCGCGCTCGTAGATCTCGAGGCCCCACGGGACGGTCGTCTCCCGACCGTACAGTTCCTGGTTGAACCAGTTACCGAGGCGGCCGATGGCCTGCGCGAGCAGGATGGCCGGAGCGAGAGCGTCACCGAACGCGGGCAGCGGGATTCCCCGCCTGCGGCAGCCGATCCACGCACCGACCGCGCCGAGCGCGACGGCACCCCAGATCCCCAGGCCGCCCTCCCAGATCTTCAGTGCGTCGACGGGGTCGGCGCCCTCACCGAAGTACTTCCGCCAGTCGGTGATGACGTGGTAGAGCCGGCCGCCGACGAGCCCGAAGGGCACCGCCCACACCGCGATGTCCAGAACGGTGCCGGGCCGCCCACCGCGGGCCACCCAGCGGCGGTCACCCCACCAGATCGCGACGACGATGCCGACGATGATGCACAGCGCGTAGGCACGCAGGGCGAGCGGCCCGACGTACCAGACGCCTTGCGGCGGGCTGGGCAGGTAGGCCAGAACTGTTGCAGTCGATGTCACGACGCCACGCTAGCGGACCGCACACCCTTCGCGAGATCCTGCGTCAGCGCCAGCAGCGTGTCCCGTCCCTGGCCGGCCGCCGTGACCAGCGCGGAACCGACGATCACTCCGTCGGCGTAGGCCGCGATCTCGGCGGCCTGGGCGCCGTTGCGCACCCCCAGACCGACACCGACCGGAATGTCGGAGTGGGTACGCACCCGCGCGACGAGTTCCGGGGCCCGGTTGTCGACGGAGTCGCGGGCGCCGGTGACCCCCATCGTCGAGGTCGCGTACACGAATCCGCGGCACCGGTCGAGGGTCGTGGCGAGGCGTTCGTTGGTGGACGACGGAGCGACGAGAAAGGTGCGGCCCAGGCCGTACTTCTCCGATGCGGCGATCCACTCGGCGGCTTCGTCGGGGATCAGATCCGGGGTGATGATCCCCAGTCCGCCTGCCGCGGCGAGATCACGGGCGAAGTTGTCGATCCCGTACCGCAACACGAGATTCCAGTAGGTCATGACGACGGCGGCGCCGCCCGCCGCGGTGATCGCCTCGACCGCGGGGAACACGTCCCGCACCCGGACACCGCCGGCCAGGGCCTGATTCGCCGCGTTCTGGATGGTCGTGCCGTCCATGACCGGATCGCTGTAGGGGATGCCGACCTCGACGAGGTCGCATCCGCCCTCGACGAGGGTCGTCATCGCCTCGATCGAGGCGGCGACGGTGGGATAACCGACGGGGAGGTATCCGACGAGCGCGGCGCGCTGCTCGGCGCGGCACGTGGCGAAGATGTCGGCGAGGCGTTCGTACGGGGCGCTCACTGCGCGTCTCCTTCGGTGCGGGTGTCGTCGTCGGGCAGCAACCCGAACCACTTTCCTGCGGTGTCGACGTCCTTGTCGCCGCGACCGGACAGGCTCACCAGGACGATGGCGCCCTGCCCGAGTTCCCGGCCGAGTTGCAGCGCACCGGCGACGGCGTGCGCGGACTCGATCGCCGGGATGATGCCCTCGGTGCGGCACAGCAGTGAGAACGCGTCCATCGCCTCGGTGTCGGTGATGGCGCGGTACTCGGCGCGCCCGGTGTCCGCGAGCCACGCGTGTTCGGGACCGACACCGGGATAGTCGAGTCCCGCGGAGATCGAGTGGGATTCGATGGTCTGACCGTCCTCGTCCTGCAGCAGGTACGAGTACGCGCCGTGCAGGGCACCGTGCGAGCCGCCGCCGATGGTCGCGGCGTGCCGGCCGGTGTCGACGCCGTCTCCCCCGGCCTCGAGCCCGACGAGTTTGACGGACGCGTCGTCGATGAACGGGTGGAAGATGCCGATCGCGTTGGAACCACCGCCGACGCACGCGGCGACGGCGTCGGGCAACCGACCCGTCAGCGCGCGCACCTGGGCTCGGGCCTCGAGTCCGACGATGCGCTGGAAATCGCGGACCATGGCGGGGAACGGGTGCGGGCCCGCGGCGGTACCGAAGCAGTAGTAGGTGCTGTCGGCGTTGGTGACCCAGTCGCGCATCGCCTCGTTGATCGCGTCCTTGAGGGTGCGCGAACCGGTCGTCGCGGCGACGACCTCCGCACCGAGCAGCCGCATGCGGGCGACGTTGAGGGCCTGCCGCTTCATGTCGACCTCACCCATGTACACCCGGCATCCGAGCCCGAAGAGAGCACACGCGGTCGCGGTCGCCACGCCGTGCTGGCCGGCTCCGGTCTCGGCGATGATGCGGGTCTTGCCCATGCGCTTCGCGAGCAGCACCTGCCCGAGCACATTGTTGATCTTGTGCGACCCGGTGTGGTTCAGATCCTCGCGCTTGAGCAGGATCCGTGCCCCCCCGGCGTGTTCACCGAGCCGCGTCGCCTCGTACACCGGCGACGGCCGGCCCGTGTAGTCGCGCTGCAACCGGTCGAGTTCGCCGAGAAAACCGGGATCGGTGCGATCCTTCTCGTAGGCTGCGGTGACCTCCTCGATGACCGCCATGAGCGCCTCGGGAAGAAACCGTCCGCCGAACGACCCGAAGTGCCCACCGGCGTCGGGTTCGTGCGCGGTCTGCGTCGAGACGGCGTCGCTCATCGCGGGGAGTCCGCGCCCCTTGGCGGACAGTACGGAATCGTCTTCAGTCACCCGTCCAGTCTGCCCCACTGCGCGGTCCGACGCGCCATCGGGTCGAGCCGGTCAGCGCGCAGGCTTCGGGCACGACGGATGCGTACCGACCGTCACCAGTTCCGCGACGGCCTGACGCGGATCGCCGCTGGTCACCAGGCCCTCGCCCACGAGTACCGCGTCGGCACCGGCACCCGCGTAGGCGAGCAGGTCCGCCGGTCCCCGCACGCCCGACTCGGCGATCTTGAGGACCTCGGTCGGCAACCCGGGGGCGATCCGGCCGAACGTCTCCTTGTCCACCTCGAGCGTCTTGAGGTTGCGGGCGTTGATCCCGATGACGGACGCGCCCGCTTCGAGTGCGCGGTCGGCCTCCTCCTCGGTGTGCGCCTCGACGAGCGCGGTCATCCCGAGGGACTCGGCGCGTTCGATCAATCCGGTGAGCACGGGTTGTTCGAGCGCGGCGACGATCAACAGCACGATGTCGGCCCCGTGTGCGCGGGCCTCGTGGATCTGGTACGGGCCCACGATGAAATCCTTGCGCAGGACCGGGATACCCACCGCGCGGCGCACCGCATCGAGATCGGCGAGGCTGCCGTGGAAGCGGCGTTCCTCGGTGAGCACACTGATCGCACGGGCTCCCCCGGACTCGTACGCGCGGGCGAGTTCGGCGGGATCGGTGATGGTGGCGAGCGCCCCCTTCGACGGGCTCGCACGCTTGACCTCGGCGATCACGGCGATACCGGGTTCGCGCAGGGCCGCCTTCGCGTCGATCGGCGGGGGTGCGGCCGCGGCGGCGGCCTTGACGGAGGCGAGATCGGCAACCGCCTCCCGAGCGGCGACGTCGGCGCGCACCCCTTCGAGAATCGAGTCGAGAACTGTCATCGTGGCCCGAGTCCTTTCGCACCCATGTCTACCCCTGCGTCGGGTCGTCCCGTGCACCGTGGTTTCCGGCGCGTTCGGCCGATCCTCGTGTGATCAACCTCATCGAGGGTCGACTTCAGCCTAGTGCGTGCCCCCGCACCGGTCAGCGGCGGGTCCCCGAAGGAGAAGAATCACTCCTGCCCTCGTCTCCGGGGTCGTCGTCACCGCCGTCGACGGTGGGGTCGATACCCGCGTCGAGGGCATCCCACAGGGCCCGTTCGGTGACGGGTTCGTCCGTTCCGGCCGGGCTGTCGGCCAGCCTCGCGGTCGCTTCCTTCCGCGCTCCGGGACTGTCGTACTTCGACGACAGTCCCGCCTGTGCGACGGGGGTGAGCCACGCGGCGACCGCCGCGGCCACGGCGAAGACGGCACCGGCCAGCGCGAGGAGCGCCGGGAACACGAAGACATCGGTGGCGGTGACCTCCGCCCGGTCGGGAAGCGCGGCGATCTGCGCGGCAGTGTCGGCGTCGGCGCCCGTCGCGAGCAGGTCCACGGGGCCGATCGCCGCCGCGACGGCGGCGAGCGCGACCGCGGCGGCGACGATCCGCACCGCGGTGCCGCGCACCGCGAGCACGGCGGCCACCGCGGCGAGCAGGACGAGAGCGAGCGGCGTGGTCGCCGCGGCCCACGCACCACCGTTGAGTTCGGTGACGCGGTCGGCGCCGAGTCCGTCGGCGGACTCCACCCGCACCCACGTCATCCGACTCGACCCCCACAGCGCCGCGGCCGCGAGGATCAGCAGGACCACTGCGACGACGGTGTTGCGGCTGCGTCCGGGCCGCGTCTGCTGTGGCGCGCTCATTCGGCAGCTCCGCGGAACGGGGTGAGGGTCGCCGCCGCGGCGACGGCGGCGAGCGCGGACATCGCCTTGTTGCGGGCCTCCGTGTCCTCCGCTTCGGGATCCGAGTCGGCGACGACGCCGGCGCCGGCCTGCACGTAGGCCGTTCCGCCCTTGATCAACGCGGACCGGATGGCGATGGCGGTGTCGGCGTCACCGGCGAAATCGAGATAGCCGACGATGCCGCCGTAGATGCCGCGCCGGGTGGTTTCGAGTTCCTCGATCAGTTCCATCGCGCGCACCTTCGGTGCACCCGACAGGGTTCCGGCGGGGAAACACGCCGTCACGGCGTCGAGGGCGGTGTGTCCGTCGGCGAGGCGCCCGGTGACGGTGGAGACGAGGTGCATCACATGGCTGTAGCGTTCGATGTGCCGGTAGTCGTGCACGGTGACGGTGCCGGGTTCGCACACCCGCCCGAGGTCGTTGCGGCCCAGATCGACGAGCATCAGATGCTCGGCATTCTCCTTCTCGTCGGCGAGCAGATCCTTCTCGAGGAGGATGTCCTCCTCGTCGTCGGCGCCGCGCCACCGGGTTCCGGCGATCGGATGCGTGGTGGCGACACCGTCGGCGACGGTCACGAGCGCTTCGGGGCTCGAACCGACCACGGAGAATGCCGTGCCACCGTCGGCATCGGGGATGTGCAGCAGATACATGTAGGGGCTCGGATTGGATGCGCGCAGCATCCGGTAGACGTCGATCGGGGCGGCATCGCAGTCGATCTCGAAACGCTGCGAGAGCACCACCTGGAATGCCTCGCCGGCCTCGATCTCCCCGATGAGCGAGCGCACGTCCGCGCAGAACGATTCGGTGGTCCGTTGCCTCCGGTAATCCGGCTCCGGTCGCGTGAACGTCGCGACGGTCGACGGTGCGGGAGCCGACAGATCGACGGTCATGCGATCGAGGCGCGCGACGGCGTCGTCGTAGGCCTCGTCGACGCGTTCGTCGGAACCGTCCCAGTTGACGGCGTTCGCGATGAGCCAGATCGTGCCCTCGTGATGGTCGACGGCCGCGAGATCGGTGGCCAGCAACATCACCATCTCCGGGATCTGCAGGTCGTCGGTGGCGAGCGACGGCAGCTTCTCGAGGTGGCGGACGATGTCGTACCCGAGGTAGCCGACCATCCCCCCGGTGAGCGGGGGCAGTCCGTGGATGCGGTCCGTGTGCAGCAGATCGAGGGTGTCGCGGAGCACGTCGAGGGGGTCGCCGCCGGTGGGGGCGCCGGAGGGGACGTGGCCGAACCACGCGGCATCGCCGTCGACGACACTGAGCGCGGCCGGTGCACCGGCGCCGATGAACGACCACCGCGACCACGACCGCCCGTTCTCGGCCGATTCGAGAAGGAAGGTGCCCGGGCGGTCGGCCGCGAGCTTGCGATACGCCGACAGCGGCGTCTCCGCGTCGGCGAGCACCTTGCGGGTGACCGGGACGACGCGATGCTCGGCGGCGAGCAGGCGGAACTGCTCCCGGGTGGTGGTCGCATCCGACCATCCTGCGGCGGACGCGGACGGGGTGGCTGCGGGAATGGTGGTGGGCTCGCCGGACATGCCGCCCATCATCCCAGGCCCCGCCGCGGTCGTCCCCCGGGGTCGTCACATCGGCGGGTTCGGGCCGCGAACGTGAGCATCATCCAGCCCGTCCCGATCGCCGCCGTCGCAACCGTCGCGGTCAGCGGCACCCCGTACCGGACGAACGTCCGCGTCGAGCTGCCGGCGTTCCAGGCCTTGCGCAGGTCGCGGACCCGGCCAGGGTCGTCGCGTGCGCCACCGACAGCAGCAGGTGTGTGACACGGGAGACGATCACCGCTGCGATCACCGCCATGCGGGAAATCCTCTCGAGTCCGCACCGTCTGCGGGTCGGTTCCCGAAGTGACGACACCGCCCGCGTGATCGGGCCACCACCGCGCGCCGACGTACGACGGCCCTCTGGCAGGCTGGATCGGACGGAACGAGAGAAGCGAGGACACATCCATGGGCAGCGACAGTCCCCGGTGGCTCGACGCCGGACAGCAGACCGCGTGGCGGACGCTGGTTGCGCTGATCACCCGGTTGCCCGCCGCTCTGGACACCCAGTCGCAACGCGACTCCGACATGACGCACTTCGAGTACTTCGTCCTCGCCGTGCTGTCCGAGGCACCCGGGCGCCGGCTGCAACTGTCCACGCTGGCCGAGCAGGCCAATGCCTCGCTGTCGCGGCTCTCACACGTCGTCACGCGGCTCGGTGCACGCGGTTGGGTGCGGCGCGAAACCGTCCCCGGCAGTCGCGGTTCGTTCGCCGTGCTCACCGACGACGGCTACGCGAAGGTCGTCGCGTCCGCGCCCGCACACGTCGAGGCCGTGCGTCGACTCGTGTTCGACGGCCTCGACGATGCCCAGGTCGACACACTCACCACGCTGGGTGCGGCGCTGTTGACCCAACTCGACCGGGGCATCGCCGAAGGCACCGGGAAGGCCTGAGTCGCGGGGGCGGAATCCCTCTACGCTCGCTCGTGCCGGCGCTCGGCCGAGAGGCTTGGTCGATCAGCCGAGTGGTGTACCGCCGACACCCCAGTTCTCGCGCGGCACCTCGGTGATCGTCACCCACACCGAGGACTCGTTCTTGCCCGACGCCTCGGCGTAGGCGCGGGTCACCGCGGCGATGACCTCGGTCTTCTGCTCGGTGGTGAGCCCGGGTGTCTGGCTGATCTGGATCAACGGCATCGGCACATCGTGCCACACCGTAGGGTGGACACGACGGACCGGAGACGCAGCGGCGGGGGGCGGATGTGGGGTTCTACGCGGAGCGGATCGTTCCACGCGTGGTGGAGTGCACGTGCTCGACGACGGTGGCCGAGCCGTTGCGCCGACGAGTGTGCGCCGATCTGCTCGGGAGCGTCGTGGAGATCGGTTTCGGGTCCGGGCTCAACGTCGCGCACTATCCGCCCGCCGTCGACTCGGTGGTCGCCGTCGAACCGTCCGATCTGGCGTGGGAACTCGCCGAACGCCGCCGCGCGGGGTCGGTCGTGCCCGTCGAGCGTGGGGGCACCGACGCGCAGGTACTGCCGTTCGACGACGACACCTTCGACACCGCACTGTCGACGTGGACGATGTGCACGATCCCCGACGTCGCCGCGGCCCTGCGCGAAGCGCGTCGCGTATTGAAGCCCGGGGGCACACTGCATTTCGTCGAGCACGGCCTCGCACCCGACACGCGGGTGCAACGGTGGCAGCGGCGGGTCGAGCCGCTGCAACGCACCCTCGCCGGTGGATGCCACCTGACCCGGGACGTCCCGGCGCTGCTGCGCGCGGCAGGCTTCGACACCCCGGATCTCGACGTCTTCTACATGCGGGGAACACCGAAGATGTTCGGTGCGACCACCCTCGGTGCGGCCGTGAAACCTCGATGTTGACCGTCCCGACGGCAGGTCACTCCGCGGCGAGCAGCACATCCGCGTCGAAGCAGGTGTGCGTGCCCGTGTGGCAGGCCGCACCGACCTGGTCGACGACGAGCAGCACGGTGTCGCCGTCGCAGTCGAGGCGCACCTCGTGCACGTACTGGGTGTGGCCGCTGGTCTCCCCCTTGACCCAGTACGCGTTGCGTGACCGGGAGAAGTAGGTGGCCTTGCGGGTGGCGAGGGTGCGGGCGAGCGCTTCGTCGTCCATCCACGCCATCATCAGCACGTCGCCCGTCGACTTCTCCTGCACGACCGCGGCGAACAGACCCGCGTCGTTGCGCTCGAGTCGTGCCGCGATCCTCGGGTCGAGAATGTCGCTCATCGCACTGTGATCCCTTCTGCTCGCATGGCGTCCTTGACCTGACCGATCGTCAGCTCCCGGAAATGGAACACGCTCGCCGCGAGCACGGCGTCGGCACCGGCCTGTACCGCCGGCGCGAAATGGTCGACCGCGCCGGCGCCGCCGGACGCGATCACCGGAACCCGGACCGCCGCCCGCACCGATTCGATCATCTTCAGATCGAAACCGTTCTTGGTGCCGTCAGCGTCCATCGAGTTGAGGAGGATCTCCCCCACTCCGAGTTCCTCGCCGCGCCGCGCCCACTCGACCGCGTCGATACCGGTGCCGCGGCGACCCCCGTGGGTGGTGACCTCCCAGCCCGACGGGGTGGGTTCGTCTCCGTCGGGGACGGTGCGGGCGTCGACGGACAGCACGATGCACTGGGAGCCGAAACGCTCCGACATCTCCCGCAGCACCTCGGGGCGCGCGATGGCCGCGGTGTTCACCGACACCTTGTCGGCACCCGCGCGCAGCAGGCGGTCGACGTCCTCGACGGTGCGGACACCACCGCCGACGGTCAGGGGGATGAAGACCTGTTCGGCGGTGCGGGTGACGACGTCGAGCATCGTGCCGCGGTCACCGCTCGACGCGGTGACGTCGAGGAAGGTCAACTCGTCGGCGCCCTGCGCGTCGTAGAGGGCCGCGAGTTCGACGGGGTCGCCGGCATCCCGCAGGTTCTCGAAGTTGACGCCCTTGACGACGCGTCCGGCATCGACGTCGAGGCACGGGATCACCCGCACGGCGAGAGTCATTGTTCTCCTTCTGGATGCTGATCCGTCACGGATCGGACGATGTCCAGTATCTCATCGTGCACACCGGGTGCAGCGGCGAGCACCGAACCGGAGCCGATACGCCACGGCCGGCCCTCGAAATCGGTGGCGACTCCGCCGGCCGCCCGGACGAGCGCCACCCCGGCCGCGTTGTCCCACGGGTGGTGCCCGAACACCACGGCGCCGCCGAGCGCCCCGGACGCGGTGTAGGCGAGGTCGACCCCGGTGGATCCGTGCATGCGCAGCCGGGCGACCCGCCGGCTCAGTTCGGTGATCACCGACAGGCGTGTGCGGCCGGGCACCCGGCCGCGGCTGTCGACGTCGAAGCTGCCCACCGCGATCATCACGTCGTCCAGCCGGGCCGCAGCGAGCGGCGTGCGGGGCACACCGTCGACCAGCAACGGACCGTCGGCGACCGCGGCGAACCGCTGCCGCGCCAGCGGGAGCCAGGTCAGGCCGGCGATCGGCTCACCGTCGTGGACCAGCGCCAGCAGGATTCCGGCCATCGGGAGACCTGCGGAGTAGTTGACGGTGCCGTCGACGGGATCGAGCAGCCACACGGTGCCCGCACCGGCGGCCGGACCACCGAACTCCTCACCGTGCACGGGGATGCCGGTGCGGTCGACGAGTTCACGGCCGATGCGACGTTCGAGTTCGAGATCGACGTCGGTGGCGAAGTCGTTGCCGCCCTTGTCCACGGCGCGGGGTGCCCCGTGGCCGGTGACGAACCGGTCGGAGACCTCGTCGAGGACCCCGCTCGCGACGGCGAGCAGGCGGTCGAGCTCGTCCCGGTCCGTCATGCGTCAGCGTGAGACCGCGTCGAGGGCTTCGGGAAGCGTGAACCGGCCGGCGTAGAGGGCCTTGCCGATGATCGCGCCTTCCACCCCGTCGTCGACCAGCGTGGCGATGGCGCGCAGGTCGTCGATCGTGGAGACGCCACCGGAGGCGACGACGGGCGAGTCGGTGGCCGCGGCGACGTCGCGCAGCAGGTCGAGGTTCGGGCCGGTGAGGGTGCCGTCCTTGGTGACGTCGGTGACGACGTACCGGGAGCACCCGTCCCGATCGAGTCGCTCCAGCGTTTCCCACAGGTCACCGCCGTCGGACACCCAGCCGCGCCCCCGGAGCCGCCACTGGCCGTCCATGAGCTTGACGTCGAGACCGACGGCGATGCGGTCGCCGTACTCGGCGATCGCGCGGGCACACCACTCGGGGTTCTCGATCGCGGCGGTGCCGATGTTCACGCGCGCGCACCCCGTCGCCAGGGCCGCGGCGAGGGTGTCGTCGTCGCGGATCCCGCCGGACAGTTCGACGTGGACGTCGAGTTCGCCGATGACCCCGGCCAGCAGTTCGCGGTTGTCGCCGCGGCCGAACGCAGCGTCGAGATCGACGAGATGCACCCATTCGGCGCCGGCGTCCTGCCATTGCAGGGCGGCGTCGCGTGGCGAACCGTAACCGGTTTCGCTGCCCGCCTCTCCCTGTACGAGGCGAACTGCTTCACCGTTGACCACGTCGACTGCAGGCAAAAGGACCAGGCTCACTGCGACCACATTAGTGCCTGCCGCGTCCAACTCCGAACCGACCGTGCCGCACGGATGGCGCGCACGCGGTCGCCGTGAACGACCGGGGCCGGGTGCGTCGCGCTCGGTGCGGTCGGTGGCCGCGCACGGTGGGCGATTCTCGGGACAGGCCCTCAGCGATCGCGACCGTACGCCCGCCGCGTCATCCTCGTGGACACCACACCCATCGCCACGATCGCACCGACCACACCGACGAGCGCGATGATCAACCCGGCCACCGGACCGGGCCGGACCGTCACGATGACGATCGTGGCCACGGCGAGGACCGCGGCAGCGGCACCGAGCGACGCGAGCGCGAGCCGACCTATCGACAGGTCACCCGAAGGCTCGTCGTCGCGGCGGTCGCGCTCGCGGCGCCCGGTCACAGCGAGCGCACCCAGTTCTGCAGCAGGGTGGCGCCGGCGTCCCCGGATTTCTCGGGGTGGAACTGGGTCGCCGACAGCGGACCGTTCTCCACGGCGGCGAGGAAGCGGCTGCCGTGCTCGGCCCAGGTGAGTTTCGGTGGGGCGATCCGCTCCGGATCGGGCAGCTCCCAGGTCTGCGCCGCATAGGTGTGCACGAAGTAGAAGCGGGTGTCGGCGTCGAGACCGGCGAACAACACCGAGTCGTCCGGTGCATCGACGGTGTTCCAGCCCATGTGCGGCAGCACCGGGGCGTCGAGGCGTTCGACGGTGCCGGGCCATTCGCCGCAGCCGGCGGTTTCGATGCCGTGTTCGACGCCCTTCTCGAACAGGATCTGCATCCCCACGCAGATGCCGAGGACGGGGCGGCCCCCCGCGAGGCGGGTACCGATGATCTTCTCGCCGCCGACGGCCCGCAGCCCGCGCATGCACGCGTCGAACGCGCCGACACCGGGCACGACCAGTCCGTCCGCGGCGAGCGCCACCTTCGGGTCGGCGGTGACCTCGACGTGCACACCGGTGCGGGCGATCGCCCGGGTCGCGGAATGCAGATTGCCGGAGCCGTAGTCGAGGACGGCGACCTTGGTTGCGCTCATGGTTCCCGATTCTAGGTGGAGGGGCGGGGCTTCTCGGACGGCCCGGCGATCCGGGCCAGCAGGGGCAGTGCGGGCACAGCGACGGCGGCGACCGTGAACGCGACCGGATATCCGGATGCGGTCGCGAGAGCGCCGAGCGCGAACGATCCGGCACCGGTACCGGCGTCGAAACCGACGTTCCACGCGGCGCTGGCCGACCCGATGTGCTCGGTGCCGGCGCGACGGAAGGCGACGAGCAGCGCCTCGTTCTGCACGATCCCGAAGCCGAGCCCGAAGCACACCGCGGCCCCGATCAGCACAGCGGCCCCGAACCGGCCGTCCGCGACGAGCGCGAAGGGCACCATCGCGAGGGCCGCGAGACCGAGACCGACGGGCAACAACCTGCCTGCGCCGACCCGGTCGGCGAGCGCGCCCGCTCCGAATCGACCGATCAGTGTCGACGCGCTCAGCACGGCGAGGGCCACGGGCACCGGCAGATCGGGCACGGCGATACTCAGCAGTGAGGTCAGACCGCCGTAGGCGATGGCCCCCGCGCCGACACACACCATCGGCAGGGCCAACATCGACCACGGTGCGCGGGTCGCCGGGCCTGCGGCGCGGGCCCGGGTCCGCGGGAGCCGGGCGGCCGCCAACAGTCCCGCCGAGGACACCACCGCACCGAGCACGAACACCGGGGTGGGCGAGAACCGTTCGGTGATCGCGAGGCCGGCGGGCAGACCGACCATCTGGGACCCGGCGATGCACATGCCCAGTACCCCGGTGGCGCGGCCGAGCAGGCGCGGCGGCGCCAGTTCGCCGACGAGCGCCGCGGATGCCACGGTGATCATGCCGAAACCGATGCCGCGGATCGCTGAGGTGCCCAGGACCGCGGCCGGGGCCATCGACAGCACGAAGAGCAGCGAGGGTGGGCCGAGGAACAGGCAGCCGGCGACGAGGGTCGCCCGGTGCCCGTAGGCGCGCATCAGCCGGGGCATCGCCAGCTGGGTGAGCACCGTGGTGAGCATGAACACCGCGGTCACCGACCCCGCGAGGGTGTCGCTGCCGCCGGCGTCGGCGATGGCGCGCGGTACCACCGGCAGCAGCAGCGAGAAGCCGCCGAAGGCGGCGGCGGACAGCGACCATGCGGCCGGTAGTCCGCGGACACCGAACAGCGTGGTTCGTTCAGTCACATCGGATCCGTCGGAGTAGGTGCGTGGCGGCTCGGTCGTCACACGATGCGCAGGACACCGGCGATGGCCGCCAGGAGCGTCACGGCGAGCAGGACTCCCGCGAACAGTTTGTTGTCGGCCTTCCACATCGACCAGGTGCCGCCCGCGGTGAGACCGGCCAGCAGGAAGCACGCGTACGTCAGGACGACGTCCACGGTTACAGGCTGCCCTTCGTGGAGGGGACACCGCTCACACGCGGATCGGACTCGACCGCCTCACGCAGTGCCCGCGCGACCGCCTTGAATTCGGCCTCGGTGATGTGGTGCGGGTCGCGACCGTACAGCACCCGCACGTGCAGGGCGATCCGCGCGTGGAACGCGAACGACTCGAACACGTGCTTGTTGATCACCGTCGAGTACGGCACACCGGGGTGGCCGCCGATCACCGAGTGCGTCATGTACTCGGGTTCACCGGTGAACACGCAGTAGGGGCGCCCGGACACGTCCACGGAGGCGTGCGCGAGGGTCTCGTCCATGGGAATGAAGCAGTCACCGAAGCGGCGGATGCCCCGCTTGTCTCCGAGTGCCTGCCCGAACGCCTGCCCGAGGACGATCGCGGTGTCCTCCACCGTGTGGTGCGCCTCGATCTCGATATCGCCCTTCGCGTGGACGGTCAGGTCGAAACTGCCGTGCTGCCCGAGCGCGGTGAGCATGTGATCGTAGAACGGGATGCCGGTGGAGATGTCGGTGCGGCCCGTCCCGTCGAGATTCACCTCGACGCTGATGCTCGATTCCCTCGTGGTGCGCTCGACCTTCGCGATGCGGTCGCTCATCGGGTCCCCTCGATTTCGGTTGCGGCGAGTTTCTCACTGACCCGCAGGAATTCGTCGTTCTCGTGCGCCAGCCCGACCGTGGTGCGGAGCCGCCCGGGGATGCCGACGTCGCGGATGAGCACCCCCTCGTCGAGGTAACGCTGCCAGGTGGCGGCCGCATCGGCGAAGCGTCCGAAGAGGATGAAATTGGCGTCGGACGGGATCACGTCGTAACCGAACCGCGTCAGTTCCGCGGCGACCCGGTCGCGTTGCGCGGCGAGTTCCGCGACGGAGCCGAGCGTGGCGTCGGCATGCCGCAGCGCCGCACGCGCCGCCGCCTGGGTGACCACCGACAGGTGGTACGGCAGCCGCACGAGCAGCAGCGCCTCGATCACCGCGGGGGCGGCAGCGAGGTAGCCGAGACGGCCCCCCGCGAAGGCGAACGCCTTGCTCATGGTGCGGGAGACGATCAGCTTGGCCGGGTACTCGTCCAGGATCGTCAGCGCGCTCGGTACGGAGGAGAACTCGGCGTACGCCTCGTCGACGATGACGATGCCGGGCGCGGCGTCGGCGATCGCCCGGAGCTGGTCGAGCGGGATGCTGTGCCCGGTCGGGTTGTTGGGGCTGGTGACGAACACGACGTCGGGTCGACGGTCGCGGATCGCGGCGACCGACGCGTCGACGTCGAGCGTGAAGTCGTCGCGGCGGTGGGTGGGCAGCCACTCGGTCTGCGTGCCGTCCGCGATGATCGGGTGCATCGAGTACGACGGGACGAAACCCATGGCTTTGCGGCCCGGTCCCCCGAACGCCTGCAGGATCTGCTGCAGGATCTCGTTGGATCCGTTGGCGGCCCAGACGTTCTCGACGCCCACGGCGACACCGGTCTGCCGGGTGAGGTACGCGGCGAGGTCGGTGCGCAGCGCGATCGCGTCGCGGTCCGGGTACCGGTGCAGTTGCGCGGCTGCGGTGCGCACCGACTCGGCGACGTCGTCGATCAGTGCCTGCGTCGGCGGGTGCGGGTTCTCGTTCGTGTTGAGTTGGACCGGAACCGTCAGTTGCGGCGCGCCGTACGGCGACTTGCCGCGCAGGTTCTCGCGCAGCGGCAGGTCGGCGAGCGTCACACCGCGGCCGGGGATCGGGGCGCTCATTTCAGGGCCTCGAAACGCAGTCGGACGGCCTCGCCGTGCGCGGGCAGATCCTCTGCGTTCGCGAGGGTGATGACGTGACCGGAGACATCCTTCAACGCGGCCTCGGTGTACTCGACGACGTGGACACCGCGCAGGAAGGTCTGCACGCTCAGCCCCGAGGAGTGGCGTGCGCAGCCGGCGGTGGGCAGCACGTGGTTGGAGCCGGCGCAGTAGTCGCCGAGACTCACGGGCGCCCACGGCCCGACGAACACGGCTCCGGCGGAACGGACGCGTGCGGCGACGGCGGAGGCGTTCTCGGTCTGGATCTCGAGGTGCTCGGCGGCGTAGGCGTTGACGACCTTCAGGCCCTGGTCGACGTCGTCGACGAGGACGATGCCGGACTGGCTGCCCGACAGCGCGGTGGTGACGCGCTCGCGGTGCGCGGTCAGTTCGAGTTGGGCGGCGAGCGCGACGTCGACGGCGTCGGCGAGGTCGACGCTGTCGGTCACGAGCACGGAGGCGGCCATGACGTCGTGTTCGGCCTGGCTGATCAGGTCGGCGGCGACGTGCACGGGATCGGCGGTGCGGTCGGCGAGGATGGCGATCTCGGTGGGTCCGGCCTCGGCGTCGATCCCGACGCGGCTGCGGCACAGGCGCTTGGCCGCGGTGACGTAGATGTTGCCGGGACCGGTGATCATGTCGACGGGTGCGAGTTCGCCGTCGTCGGTGTCGGTGCCGCCGTAGGTGAGCAGGGCGACGGCCTGCGCTCCACCGACGGCCCACACCTCGTCGACGCCGAGCAGTGCCGCCGCGGCGAGGATCGTCGGGTGCGGCAGACCGCCGAAGTTCTTCTGCGGCGGCGAGGCGATCACGAGGGAGTCCACGCCGGCGGCCTGCGCCGGGACGACGTTCATCACCACCGACGACGGGTACACCGCGTTGCCGCCGGGAACGTAGAGCCCGACACGATCGACCGGGATCCAGCGTTCGGTGACCGTGCCGCCGGGAACGACCTCGGTGACGGTATCGGTGCGGCGCTGATCGGCGTGCACCCGACGGGTGCGTTCGATGGCCACTTCGAGGGCCGCACGCACGTCGGGATCGATCTCGGCGAGGGCACGGGTGAGTTCGGCGGCGGGAACGCGGACCGTGGCGGGACGGACACCGTCGAACTTCTCGCTGTACTCGAGTGCGGCCTCGGCGCCGCGGTCCCGGATGTCGTCGACGACGGGACGAACGTGATGCAGCACCGCGTCCACGTCCACTCCGCCGCGGGGCAGCGCGCCCCTCAGCTCCGCAGTGGTGGGCGTACGACCACGCAGGTCGGTGCGGGCAAGCATGGGTTGTCCTCTCTCGGTGATCAGGGAACGACACCTATTATCCGCGACGAGGGCGCGATGGGCACACGCGGGTGTATCCGGCCGGGACGGCTCGGCACCCGACCTATGCTGGCCGCATGAACGAGGACGATCCTCGCCCGACGACCCTGGGCGAACTCATCCGGCGTCAACGCGAGCTCGCCGAACTCCCGATGCGTCAGCTGGCGTCGATGGTGGGCATCTCGAATCCGTATCTGTCGCAGATCGAACGGAATCTCCGCGCGCCGAGCGATCGGGTCCTCGCCGCCATCGCCGAACAGCTCCACGTGTCGGCGGACGCGCTGGTCTCGCAGGTGACCCCGACAGCCGAGGGAGAGTCGGCGGTGACCCGCGCGATCCGTGAGGATCCGGATCTGACGAATGCCCAGCGTCGATCCCTGGAGGAGATGTACGAGGCCTTTCGCGAGGTGACGGTCGCCAAACGACGACGCGGTGGCCCGAACCCCACCGCGGACGACACGTGAGCATTCTCACAGCATCTCGGGCGGTGCGAGCGGGGACACCCGGAGCCCCAGGTCACGACGCCCGACGCACCCGACGGGGCAACATGCAGAACGCATGTACCTTGCGGTAAGATGCGCACCTCCGGTCGGGCGTGTCAGCCTCGGGGCGACCGTCCGTTCCCCTTGTCCGGAGTTGCCTGGTGCTCAACAATCTGCAGAAGAGGCTTTCGTCGTCGCTCGACCCGATCGGGTGGGGCCCCGCCGTCGCTTCGGTCGCCGGACGTGCCGCGAAGAACCCGCGTGCGCTCGCCGAGGCCACAACCGAGTACGCGAACCGTCTCGCACACATCCCCGCCGCTGCCGCCCGCGTGTGGAATGCCGAAGAACCGAACCCGCCGGTGGCGGTGGATCCGAAGGATCGGCGGTTCGCCGAGGCGGCGTGGCGGGAGAACCCCGCCTACTTCTCCCTGCTGCAGAGCTATCTGGCGACACGTGAGTACGTCGACGATCTGACCGACGCCGGCGCCGGCGACACGCTGAGCGACGGCAAGGCCCGCCAGCTCACCAACCTGCTGTTCGATGCGGTGGCACCGTCGAACTTCGTGTTCAATCCGGGCGTGCTCACCCGCGCCCTGGACACCGGTGGCGCCAGCCTGTGGCGCGGTGCACGGTATGCGATCGACGATCTCGCGAACCGGAAGGGGCTGCCGCTCAAGGTCGATCGCGAAGCCTTCACCCTCGGGGTGAACATGGCGGCCACGCCCGGCAAGGTCGTCTACCGCAATGATCTGATCGAGTTGATCCAGTACGCGCCACAGACGGAGCAGGTGCACGAGATCCCGATCCTGGCGGCTCCGCCGTGGATCAACAAGTACTACATCCTCGATCTCGCCCCCGGCCGCAGCCTCATCGAATGGGCCGTGCAGCACGGCCGAACCGTGTTCTCGATCTCGTACCGCAATCCGGACGAGTCGATGCAGGACATCACGATGGACGACTACTACCGCCAGGGCATCGCGTCCGCGCTGGACGCGGTCGAGGAGATCACCGGCGCGTCGCGCATCGAGGTGTTGTCGATCTGCCTCGGCGGTGCGATGGCCGCGATGGCCGCCGCCCGGATGGGGGCGCTCGGGGACGAGCGCATCAGCGCGTTCACGATGCTCAACACGCTGCTGGACTACAGCGAGGTCGGGGAACTGTCGCTGCTCACCGACCCGGCCACGCTGGATCGGGTGGAGTACCGGATGAGCCGGCAGGGCTTCCTGTCGGGCTCGGAGATGGCCGGCAGCTTCGACATGATCCGGGCCAAGGATCTGGTGTTCAACTACTGGGTGTCGCGGTGGATGAAGGGCGAGAAGCCCGCCGCCTTCGACATCCTCGCGTGGAACGAGGACAGCACCCGCATGCCTGCGGCGATGCATTCGCACTACCTGCGGTCGCTGTACGGACGCAACGAGTTGGCCGAGAAGAAGTACGTGCTCGACGGGCAGGCGCTCGACCTGTCGAACGTCACGTGCGACACGTACGTCGTCGGTGCGATCAACGACCACATCGTGCCGTGGACGGCCTCGTACAAGGCCGTCGACCTGCTCGGTGGCAGCGTCCGGTACGTCCTGACGAGCGGCGGGCACGTGGCGGGGGCGGTCAATCCGCCCAGCCCGAAGGCCTGGTTCGAGGCGGTCGGCGCACCCGGCGACCCGGCGCAGCCCGAACTCCCGCACGATCCGAAGGCGTGGCACGAACAGGCGGTGCGCACGGCGGGGTCGTGGTGGGAGGACTGGACCGCGTGGTCGACCGCGCGTGCCGGTGCCCTCGTGACTCCGCCCGCGATGGGCGGCGCCGCACATCCGCCCATCGCGGAGGCACCGGGGACCTACGTGCTCGACTGAGCTTGCAAGTTAGCAATCATCTTGCTAACCTGCTAGCAGCGCTGCTCGCGGCGTCCATCCACCGCATTCCCGGGCCGTCACACCACCGGGCTGCCACCCACGAAGGGACCACCACCATGACCGCTCCCGCCAAGTCCACCGCCGCCAAGAACGCCACCGACACCGCCACCAAGGCTGCGGCGGACACCGCCGCGAAGGCGACCGACGCCGCCACCAAGGCCACCGACGCCGCGGTCAAGGCCGCCACCGAGGCCACCGCGAACGCCCAGAAGACCGCCGAGAAGCTCGCCGCGAGCGCCTCCGCGGCCGCCGACAAGGCCGCCACCGACCTCACCAAGGCCGTCGACGAGACCTCCGAGCGCGTGACCGAGTTCAACGCGAAGCTCGTCGAGGCCGCCAAGCAGAGCGGCAACCTGGGCGTCGACACCTACGAGAAGGCGGTCACCAGCCTCCTCGACCTGCAGGAGAAGCTGGCCGACGCCACCCCGATCGACTGGGTCGCCGACCTGACCAAGGCCCAGGTGTCGTTCGCCCGCGAGCTCACCAGCACGGTCACGACCACCGCACGCGACCTTCTCAAGTAGGACACGATCCGCACCGCGACCGCGTCGAACGGTCACGCCCGTTCGACTCCCGTCTAACGTGCCGAGCATGTCGACGGTGACGCACACACAGATCGCCGCGGCCCCGATTCGTATCGGGGCC
>NZ_JAIYEP010000032.1 GCF_020515525.1 Rhodococcus yananensis | reverse complement strand
GGCGCACCCACCCGGGTGCGCCGCTCTTCTGCGTCCCGGGTGCGGTGTGTGTGATCCTGCCCGTCGGTCGGTCTCGGTCGTCGGCCGGCCGACACCCGCGCCCCACCGTCCCCCACGTGCGGACCGCGCTCGGCTCCGGTGGGCCGTCGCCGACGGCGAAACTGCTGGAAAACGCGTGGAACCGGGTGTGGTGTCGCGTGGATCACGCGGATCGACCGGTGCGGGGCGGGTCACCATCGACGGCGGCCCACGCTCCGCGGGGTCGTCACGAGCTGGGAATTCCGTCGCAACACGCCCATTCGCGGCCGTGTAATCAGTTCCGGGTGGGGGGAAGTGGGGTACTGTGGGGCACGTCGGAGCGCGCGGGTCGTTCCGTCGCACGACGAAGCAATCCGTCCCACTTCGACTGGGAGGTCCGGGTGTTCCTCGGTACCTACACGCCGAAGCTGGACGACAAGGGTCGGCTGACGTTGCCGGCCAAGTACCGAGACGAACTGGCGGGAGGGTTGATGATCACCAAAGGGCAGGATCACAGCCTGACCGTCTATCCCCGCGACGAGTTCGCGGCGCTCGCCGAGCGCGCTGCGGCGGCGTCGCGCAGCAACCCGCAGATGCGTGCCTATCTCCGCAACCTCGCGTCGAGCACCGATGAGCAGCGGCCCGACGCGCAGGGGCGGATCACGCTGTCGTCGGCGCACCGCGCCTATGCGGGCCTCACGAAGGACTGCGTGGTGATCGGCTCGGTCAACTATCTCGAGATCTGGAACGCCACCACGTGGGAGGCCTACCTGGCCGAACACGAGGAAGGCTTCTCCGAGGCAAGGGACGAGGTGCTGCGCGACATTCTGTGACGGACTTCGGCTCCGCGGCGAGTGCCGTGAGGCCTCTGCCCGACACCGGCCCTGACGCACTTCCCCAGCGCCAGGTACGGACCGGAAGCCCTGGCACACTTCCCCAGTGCCAGGTCCCCGGAATCGGACAGAGCCCTCTGGGCATTCGCCGCCCCCGTATCCGGATCACCCGGCCGACCACCGACAACACCGCATTCGATCGAAGCAGGATTCCGGAGGACACATGGCGGACGGCGAGGGTGACGCCGCAGAGCACGACGGTGCAGGGCACGACGGCGAGTTCGGGCACGTGCCGGTTCTCCTGGACCGTGCGGTGGAGCTTCTCGGCCCGGCGATCGAGGCGGCAGGACCGGGAGGCGCCGGTGCGGTGTACGTCGACGCCACCCTCGGTCTCGGCGGACACTCCGAACACTTCCTGCGCACCTTTCCGAGGCTCCGACTCGTCGGCCTCGACCGCGATCCGAACGCACTCGCGATCGCCCGGGCGCGGCTGGCGCATCACGCGGACCGGACGGACTTCGTGCACACCCGTTACGACGGAATCGCCGCCGCACTCGATGCGTGCGGTCTCGCGCGGGAAGGATCCGTCCACGCGATCCTGTTCGACCTCGGTGTGTCGTCGATGCAACTCGACGAAGCGGACCGCGGCTTCGCATACGCCCGGGACGCGCCGCTCGACATGCGGATGGACCCGACGACCGGGATCACCGCCGCCGACGTCCTGAACACGTACAGCCACGGCGATCTCGCCCGGATCCTCAGTACGTACGGTGAGGAGCGCTTCGCGGGGAAGATCGCGTCGGAGATCGTGCGGGCGCGGCAGAAGGCTCCGCTGCGGACCAGCGGTGAACTCGTCGAACTCCTGTACCGCACCATCCCCGCCGCGTCGCGTCGCACGGGTGGTCATCCCGCCAAGCGCACCTTCCAGGCGTTGCGGGTGGAGGTGAACGCCGAACTGGATTCGTTGCGCGCAGCGATCCCGGCTGCGCTCGACGCGCTGGCCGTCGGTGGGCGAGTCGTGTTCATGTCCTACCAGTCGCTGGAGGATCGCGTGGTGAAGCAGGAGCTCACGCCGCGCTCGAAATCCCGCAGTCCCGAAGGTCTTCCGGTGGAGCTTCCGGGGATGGGCCCCGAACTGAGGATCCTCACCCGCGGCGCGGAGCGCGCATCCGAACACGAGATCGAGATCAATCCGAGGTCGGCTCCGGTGCGCCTGCGGGCCGCGGAACGAATCGCCAGGAGGTAATCGATGACTGTGCAGGTGGCGGCACCGCTCCGCGCCCGGCCGGCACGTTCGAATGCGGCTCAGCGCGCGTACCGACGTCGGAATCAGCGCGCCGCGCAGACCGGGACGGCACCTGTGCAGACCCGAGGTCGCACCACGGGAGCCGGACGTGTCGCGACACGGATCCCGTTCGTGGCGACCATCATCGCGCTGCTCGGGGCGGGAATGGCACTGACCCTGTTCCTGACCACCCGGGCGGCGGAGGACTCCTACGAACTCAGCACGGCGCGCGCCTACAACATGAGTCTCGTACAGCAGCGGGCGGTTCTCCAGCGGGACGTGGAGGCAGGACTGTCGGCACCCGTTCTCGCGCAGCGCGCGGCAGAACTGGGGATGATCCCGAGCGGCGATGTTGCGCGTCTCGTCGTTGCGGCGGACGGAACGGTGACGGTCGTCGGTGACCCGGTGCCGGCGCAGGGAGCGCCCGCCGCACCGCTCAGTTCGTCGGTGCGCGACGACGTGCGGGTGCAGACACCGCTGGCCGGTAGCGCCGGCACCGAGAATCCCCGGCCGCTGTCCCCGGAGGGGGAGCAACCGCAGCCGCAGGCGACCGTCGACCCGCAGCAGCGGGCGGCGGCGGTCGCCGAGGCCCCGCGGGCGGCGGAGGTCGGCGGGGTTCCGCAACCGCACGGGACTCCGGCCGGAGCCTCCGCGGAGGCACCGGCCGAACCGGCGGGCGTGCCGGTCGAGGTGCTGCCGGGATCGGAGGAGGACGGCCCGCGGTGAATCGGAGCGCGACACCACGCCGACCGTCCCCGGCGCGTCGCCCCGCCCGGGCCCGGCCGCGACGAGGGAAGCGGGATACGACGGACTTCGGGTTCCGCAACCGGCTCGGATTGGCCGCGATCTGCGTCGTACTCGGACTCGCGGCGGCGCAGCTGTTGTCGGTGCAGGTGTTCCAGGCGCCGCGGTTGTCGGCCGAGGCGGCGAGTCAGCGGACCACCCGGCTCGTCGAGCCCGCGACCCGGGGCACGATCAGCGACCGCAACGGCAGCCCGCTGGCCTACACGATGGAGGCGAAGGCCCTCACCTTCCAGCCGGTGCGGGTACGTGAGGAACTCGACGAGGCGCACGCGAAGGATCCGTCCGCGCCCGAGACGTCCGCCTACCTGGAGGGCGTCGCCGAGGCGGTGCATGCCGCTCTCGGCGCCGCCGCGCCGGAGAAGGATGTCCTCGCGAAGCTGCGGAGCGACGAGACGTTCGTATACCTCGCGCGAGGAGTCGATCCCGGAGTCGCGGCGAAGATCGTCGACGAGTACGAGATGGTGGGGCTCGAACGCCAGGACATCCGGTTGTATCCGGGTGGTTCGCTGGGCGCCAACATCGTCGGCGCGACCGGCTGGGACGGGCACGGCCTGATCGGGCTCGAGGCGTCGATGGACGCCGTGCTCGCCGGCACCGACGGCTCGTCGACCTACGACCGTGGCTCCGACGGTGCCGTGATCCCGGGAAGCTGGCGTGACCAGCAGCCGGCCGTGGACGGGTCGGCCGTGGAACTGACCATCGACAACGACATCCAGTACCACGTGCAGCAGCAGGTGCAGCGCGCGAAGGACCTGTCCGGTGCCCGCAACGCGTCTGCGGTCGTCCTCGACGTGCACACCGGTGAGGTGCTCGCGATGTCCAGCGACAGCACGTTCGACCCGTCCATCGGTGTCGCGAACAATCCCGCGGACGCGGAACTCGGCAACCCGGCGGTGAGCTCACCGTTCGAGCCGGGTTCGGTGAACAAGATCATCACGGCGGCGGCGGCGATCGAGGACGGGCTCACCACACCGGACGAGGTCCTGCAGGTTCCCGGAAGCATCTCGATGGCCGGCGTGACCGTCAAGGACGCATGGGACCACGGTGTCGTCCCGTACACCACGACCGGTGTCTTCGGGAAGTCGTCGAACGTCGGCACGCTCATGCTCGCGCAGCGGGTCGGGGAGGACCGGTTCGCGGACATGCTGACCCTCTTCGGGCTCGGCCAACGCACCGACGTCGGGCTCCCCGGAGAGTCCGCCGGTCTGGTCCCGAGCCGCGAGCAGTGGTCCGGCGGCACCTTCGCGAACCTGCCCATCGGCCAGGGACTGTCGATGACCCTGCTGCAGATGACCGCCATCTATCAGGCCATCGCCAACGACGGGGAGCGGATACCGCCGCGCATCGTGCGCGCCACGATCGGTCCGGACGGTACCCGCACCGAGACACCGGATCCCGACCCGATCCGCGTGGTCAGCCCGCAGACCGCCACCACCGTCCGCGACATGTTCCGTGCCGTGGTGCAGAGCGACACCGGGAACCAGCAGGGAACGGGCGCCCAGGCCGCGGTGGAGGGCTACCAGATCAGCGGAAAGACCGGAACCGCCCAGCAGATCGATCCGAACTGCGGCTGCTACTCCAACTCCGAGTACTGGATCACGTTCGCGGGGATCGCCCCCGCCGACGATCCGCGCTATGTGATCGGGATCATGCTCGATGCTCCCACGCGCAGCTCGGACGGGAGCGGCGGTCAGTCGGCCGCGCCCCTGTTCCACGACATCGCATCGTGGCTGCTCCAGCGTGAAGGGGTGCCGGTGTCACCGGACCCCGGCAGCAAACTCGTCCTGCAGGTGGACTGACGTCCACCGTGATCGGCGTGCGCGGGTGCGTGTCGGATGCGGACGGGTGACGGCCTGCGAGCGAACCGTGGGTAATCTGACACGTCGGCAATGACTGCGACTCCGACCGTCACCGAACACCGACGCACCGCGCGGCAAGAGAGGAACCTGGAACCAGTGCCATCGAGTCCGGATCCGTCCGTCCCTGCGGGGGGACGCCGACCCGAGCATCCCCCGGTCACGCGTCTCGACGACCTCGCCGCCGCGATCGGTGCCGAACTGACCGTGGTGGGTGGCGCGGGACGTCCCGCCGACACCGTGACCGGCATCGACCTGCGGGCTCAGGACGTGCTTCCCGGTGACCTGTTCGCGGCGCTTCCCGGAGCGCACGCACACGGCGCCACGTACGCGCGTGCCGCGCTGGACCGCGGCGCCGTCGCCGTGTTCACCGATCCCGCCGGCGCCGAGATCGTCGCCGGGATCGCCTCCGCCGCCACCGCCGTCCTGATCCACCCCGAGCCCCGCGCGGTACTCGGCGCGGCCTCGGCGACGGTGTACGGGGATCCGTCCGAACGGATGCAGATCATCGGCATCACCGGAACATCCGGCAAGACCACCACCGCGTATCTGGTGGAGGCCGGTCTCGCCGCGGCCGGGCGGGTCACCGGACTCGTCGGCACCGTCGAGATCCGCGTGGCGGGCCGGCGGGTCCCCAGCGCCCTGACCACCCCCGAGGCCCCGCAACTGCACGCGCTGTTCGCGGCCATGCTCGAGCGCGGAGTGGACACCGTCGTCATGGAAGTGTCCAGTCACGCGTTGGCCCTCGGCCGTGTCGCCGCGACACGATTCGACCTGGGCGCCTTCACCAACCTGTCGCAGGATCACCTCGACTTCCACCGGGACCTCGACGACTACTTCGACGCCAAGGCGCGACTGTTCGCTGCCGGATCACCGGTGCGGGCCGAACGCGCGATCGTCTGCGTCGACGACCGATGGGGGCGGCGCATGGCGGCGGTCGCCGCTGTCGACCGCACACCCGACGTCGTGCAGACCGTCGCGGTCACCGAAGGTGACGCCGACTGGACCGTCACGGGCGAGACCACCGACCCGTCGGGCACCCAGCACTTCGACCTGATCGCCCCCGACGGCTCCACACACCGCATCGGTGTGCGCCTGCCCGGCCGCTACAACATCGCCAACGCCGCACTGGCCGTCGCGTTGTGCGTCGCGGCAGGAGTCGACGTCGACTCCGCGGCCCGAGGAGTCGCGACCGTCGACGTGCCCGGACGCGTCGAACGCATCGACCGGGGCCAGAACTATCTCGCGGTCGTCGACTACGCCCACAAACCCGCCGCGCTCGACGCGGTCATCACCACACTGCGGCGCGGAACCACCGGGCGGATCGCCGTGGTGGTCGGTGCCGGTGGCGACAGGGACCGGGAGAAGCGACCGCTCATGGGAGCCATCGCCGCGGCATCCGCAGACTTCGTCGTGATCACCGACGACAATCCGCGCACCGAGGACCCGGCTTCGATCCGGGCCGCGCTGCTCGAGGGCACGCGCACCGTGCCCGACGACGAACGCGCCGAGATCCACGAGATCGGCGACCGCGCGGACGCCATCGCCGCCGCCGTGGCCTGGGCACGGCCGGGTGACGTCGTTCTCGTCGCGGGTAAGGGCCACGAACGTGGTCAGGAGATCGACGGAGTCAAACATCCGTTCGACGACCGTGAGGTGCTCGCGGCCGCCGTCGAACAGCAGCAGCGTTGTGGAGGCACGCAATGATCCCGATGACAGTGGGCCGGATCGCGGAGGTGGTCGGCGGCACACTGCACGATGTCGACGACCCGGACGCGGAGATCACCGGCACCGTCGAGTTCGACTCCCGCAGAATCCAGCGGGGAGGGTTGTTCCTGGCGTTGCCCGGCGCGACCTCCGACGGTCACGATCACGCGGCCGCCGCGATCGCCGCGGGCGCCGTCGCCGTCGTCGCGGCACGCCCCGTCGGGGTTCCCGCGATCGTCGTACCTCCCGTACAGGTGGGCGACGACAACACCCTCGCGCTCGAACACGACACCGACGGGTCCGGGGCCGCCGTGCTCGCCGCCCTCGGCACGCTCGCACGCCACGTCGTCGACGTCCTCACCGAGGACGGCCTGACCGTGGTCGGAGTGACCGGCTCCGCCGGCAAGACGTCGACGAAGGACCTCATCGCCGCGGTGCTGGAACCGCTGGGCCCGGTCGTCGCGCCGCCCGGATCGTTCAACAACGAACTCGGGCACCCCTGGACCGCGCTGCGCGCCGACCGACAGACCCGATTCCTGGTCCTCGAGATGTCGGCCCGCGGTCGCGGGCACATCGCCGCGCTCGCGCGGATCGCACCACCGCGAATCGGTGCCGTACTCAACGTCGGCACCGCCCACCTCGGCGAATTCGGGTCCCGCGAGGCCATCGCCCGCACCAAGGGCGAACTCGTCGAGGCGCTGCCCACCGCCACCGACGGTGGTGTGGCGATCCTCAACGCCGACGACACGCTCGTCGCCGAGATGGCCGGGCGCACCCGCGCCCGCGTCGTGACCGTCGGCGCCACCGCGGCCGCGGACGTCGCCGCGACCGATGTGCGACTCGACGACCGTGCCTGCGCCCGATACACCCTCGTCGTCCGCGACCCCGCGACCGGAACGGAGGTGCAGGCGCCCGTGCAACTCACCGTGCACGGTGAACACCAGGTGGGCAACTCCCTGACCGCCGTCGCCGTCGCACTCGAATGCGGTGCCACCGCCGAACAGGCCGCTGCCGCCGTGTCCGCGGCCGGTGCCGTGTCCGCGCACCGCATGGCCGTGCACACCCGCGGCGACGGAATCACCGTCATCGACGACGCCTACAACGCGAACCCCGACTCCATGCGCGCCGGGCTCAAGGCCCTCGCGACGATGGCGCGGGGCGGTGACCGACCCCGCCGCACCTTCGCAGTCCTCGGCGAGATGATGGAACTCGGCGACGACTCCGTCGTCGAACACGACCTCATCGGGCGGCTCGCCGTCCGCCTCGACATCACCCGCATCATCGCGGTCGGTGCGACACGCCCGGTCCGCGGACTGTTCCAGGGCGCGGTGATGGAAGGATCGTGGGGCGAGGAGGCCAGCCACGTACCCGACCCGGCCGCGGCGCTCGCGCTGCTGCGCGAAGAACTGCGGCCCGGCGACATCGTGCTGGTGAAAGCATCGCAATCGGTGGGCCTGTGGACGGTCGCCGACGAACTGCTCGGTGACAGCGGAACTGCTGTGGGAACGGAGGCGGCACGGTGAGACAGATCCTTTTCGCCGCGGGCATCGCGCTCGCGGTGTCGATCCTGCTCACGCCGGTGCTCATCAAGGCGTTCTCGCGGCAGGGATTCGGACAGGAGATCCGGGTCGAAGGACCGCAGAGTCATCAGTCCAAACGCGGCACACCGACGATGGGTGGCGTCGCGATCCTCGCCGGCCTGTGGGCCGGGTACTGGGGGTCACACCTGATCGGCATGGCCTACGACGCTGAAGGCCCGACCGCATCGGGTCTGCTGGTCCTCGGATTGACGACCGCGCTCGGCGGGGTCGGTTTCCTCGACGACTTCATCAAGATCCGCAAGCAACGCAACCTCGGCCTGAACAAGACGGCCAAGCTCGTCGGCCAGCTCGTCGTGGCCGTGGCCTTCGGCATCCTGGCACTTCAGTTCCGCAACGCGGACGGCCTGACCCCCGCGAGCACCGACCTGTCGTACGTGCGTGACATCGCGACGGTGTCGATGGGGTCGGTCGTGTTCATCCTGTTCATGTACCTGCTGGTCAGTGCCTGGTCGAACGCGGTCAACCTCACCGACGGACTCGACGGCCTCGCCGCCGGATCCATGTCGCTGGTACTCGGCGCCTACGTGATCATCACGTTCTGGCAGTACCGCAACTCGTGCGTCGCCGAACCCACCAAGGGCTGTTACGACGTGCGTGACCCCCTCGACCTGGCGCTGTTGTGCGCCGCCGGTGCCGCCGCCTGCATCGGCTTCCTGTGGTGGAACGCCGCGCCCGCCAAGATCTTCATGGGCGACACGGGGTCGCTCGCGCTCGGCGGTATGCTCGCCGGTCTCTCGGTGACCACCCGCACCGAACTGCTCATGGTCGTCATCGGTGCGCTGTTCGTCGCGGAGGCGGCGTCCGTGCTCATCCAGGTCGCCGTGTTCCGATCCAGCCGACGCCGAGTGTTCCGCATGGCCCCGTTCCACCACCACTTCGAGCTCGGCGGCTGGGCGGAAACCACGGTGATCATCCGCTTCTGGTTGCTCGCCGCCATCGCCTCCGCGATCGGGCTCGCACTGTTCTACAGCGAGTACCTCGCGGCGATCGGGGACTGACACCGTGACCGATCAACTGGAACGACTTCGCGGAGCGCACGTCCTGGTGGCGGGAGCCGGTGTCTCCGGCCGCGCCACGATCGGTCCGCTGACCGACCTCGGAGCGCACGTCACCGTCGCCGACCGGAACCGTGATGCGCTGGCGGCCTGCACCGAACTCGGTGCCGACACCATCGACCTGGACGTCCTCGTCGACGAGCCCGCACGACTGAAGGACTTCGCGCTCGTCGTCACCAGCCCCGGATTCCCACCGGACTCCCCGCTGCTGTCCCGCGCCGCCGGAGCAGCCGTCCCCATCTGGGGTGACATCGAACTGTCGTGGCGCATCGACCGGGCCGAACTGTACGGACCGGCACGTCGCTGGCTGGTCGTCACCGGCACCAACGGCAAGACGACCACGACGATGATGCTCCACTCCGTCCTCGACGCCGCCGGCATCCCCAGCGTGGCCTGCGGCAACATCGGGTTGCCGGTTCTCGACGCGCTGCGGCGCACCGACCGGCGCGCCGAAGTCCTCGCCGTCGAACTGTCCTCGTTCCAGCTGCACTGGGCACCCTCCGTCCGGCCCGCGGCCGGGGTCGTACTCAACATCGCCGAGGACCACCTCGACTGGCACGGCGGAATCGAGAACTACATCGACGCCAAACTCCGGGCGCTCACCGGCGCCGTCGGCGTCATCGGACTCGACGATCCGATCGCCGGCGGTCTCGTCGACCGGTCGCAGGCACTGGTCACCGTCGGATTCACGCTCGGCTACCCACAACCGGGTCAGCTCGGCATCAGCGGCGACGTGCTCGTCGACAGGGCCTTCGCCGACTCCGCGGTGCTCGCCTCCGTCACCGACGTGACGCCACCCGGGCCGGCAGGCCTCGCCGACGCCCTCGCCGCCGCCGCCCTCGCCCGCGCCATCGACGTGCCGGAAGCCGCCGTCCACGACGGCCTGCAGCGACACCGGGTGGGTCCGCACCGCGCCGCGCCGGTCGGAACCGTGGGCGGTGTCGAGTACGTCGACGATTCGAAGGCCACCAATCCGCATGCCGCACGCAGCTCACTGCTGGCGCACGACCCGGTCGTGTGGATCGCCGGCGGTCTCCTCAAAGGCGCCCGCGTCGACGAACTCGTCGCCGAGGTCGCGCCCCGCCTCACCGGTGCCGTGCTGTTGGGTCGCGACGCCGCCGAGATCGCGGAGGCACTCACGCGACACGCCCCCGGGGTCCCCGTCGTGGTCGTCGACACGCGCGACGATGGCACCGTGACCGCAGGAACGACCGACCACCGCCACATCGCGCTGCCCGGCGCCGACGGGCCCACCGCGATGCGCACGGCGGTACGCGAAGCGGCGCGGCTCGCCGCCGACGGCGCCACGGTGCTGCTCGCACCCGCAGCTGCATCACTCGACATGTTCGACGACTACGCCCAACGTGGCCGCAGCTTCGCCGATGCCGTGGACGAACTACGCGGAGGCGGGACAGCGAGGTGAACCCGACGCAGGCCGCCTCACCGGCACGGACCGTGCGCGGCCGCGTCGGCGTGTGGATGGCGCGGCCCCTCGCGTCGTTCCACCTCGTGGTGACCATCGCGCTGCTGCTGACCGTGCTCGGGCTCGTGATGGTGCTGTCGTCATCGAGTGTCGAGTCCGTGGCCGCCGACGGATCGCCCTACGACAAGTTCACCTCCCAGTTCGTCTTCGCGCTCATCGGGCTCGTGGTGTTCTACCTGGCCCTGCAGATCCCGGTGCGAACTCTCCGGAAGTTCTCCTTCCCGGCCTTCGCGATCTCCGTGATCATGCTCGCCCTGGTGCTCATCCCCGGCATCGGCACGAAGTCCCAGGGCACGCGCGGCTGGTTCGTGATCGGCGGTGTGTCCCTGCAGCCGTCGGAGATCGCGAAGATCACCCTCGCCGTGTGGGGCGCGCATCTGCTCGCATCCCGCCGCGGAGAGAGCGCCACCCTCAAGGAGATGCTGGTACCGCTCGTTCCGGCCGCGCTGCTCGTGACGATCCTGATCGTCCTCCAACCCGATCTCGGCACCACCGTCTCGCTGTTCATCATCGTCCTCGCCCTTTTGTGGTTCGCGGGCCTGCCGTTGAAGGTGTTCATCGGAATCGTCGGCACCGCTGCCGCGAGCGCCACCGTCCTCGCACTCACCGCCGGATACCGGTCCGCGCGGGTGCGCGCCTTCTTCAATCCCGGTGACGACCCTCAGGGCAGCGGCTACCAGGCACGGCAGGCCAGGTATTCGCTCGCGGACGGTGGACTGTGGGGACGTGGACTCGGACAGAGCCGAGCCAAATGGAACTATCTGCCGAACGCCCACAACGACTTCATCTTCGCCATCATCGGCGAAGAACTCGGGTTCCTCGGCGGCGTCGCGGTGATCGGGTTGTTCGGCCTGTTCGCGTACGTCGGCCTGCGCATCGCGATGAGGTCGGTCGACCCCTTCCTGCGCCTGTTCACCGCCACCGCCACCACCTGGATCATCGGGCAGGCCTTCATCAACATCGGCTACGTCGTCGGTCTGCTGCCGGTGACGGGACTGCAGCTTCCGCTGGTGTCGGCGGGTGGGACGTCCACCGTGACGACCCTGCTCATGTTCGGCCTCATCGCGAGCGCCGCGCGGCACGAACCCGAAGCCGTCGCCGCGCTCAACGCCGGGCAGGACGGGCGTTTCGCCCGATTGTTCCGGATCCGGAAACCGGAACCGTACCTACCGGTCCGGGCGGGTGCCGGTCGCCCCGCACGGCCACGTCGAGCACCCCGCCCGGAAGCAGCGGGCCGACGCACACCCCGGAACCAGGCGGCAGCCCCGAGAACCGCCACGAGATCCCAACGCACCACCCGAACCGCCGCCGGGGCAGGATCGGGAACAGCACGATCGAGAACCGCACGCGCCTCGGGCACGACCCGGGGACGCGGAAGCAACGGAAGAACCGGAGAGCGAGGAAACCGTAGGTGAGTGGGGACACGTCCACCCTGTCCGTGGTGGTGGCAGGAGGTGGCACGGCCGGGCACATCGAACCGGCCCTCGCCGTGGCCGACGCGATACGAGAACTCGTTCCGGGCGCGACCGTCACGGCACTGGGAACCACCCGCGGCCTCGAGACGACCCTCGTCCCACGCCGCGGTTATCCGCTCGAACTGATCCCGCCGGTGCCGCTGCCCCGCAAACCCACCGTGGATCTGCTGAAACTGCCGTCCAGGGTGCTCGCATCCGTGCGCCGCACCCGGGAAGTACTCGACAACGTCGACGCCGACGTCGTCGTCGGTTTCGGCGGATACGTTGCCCTGCCCGCCTACCTCGCGGCCGGATCGGGGCTGCTCCGTCGGCGCCGGCGGATCCCCGTGGTCGTACACGAGGCGAACGCCGGTGCAGGCATCGCCAACCGGATCGGTGCGGTGCGGGCCGCGCGGGTGCTCGCCGCGGTTCCGGGATCGGGCATCGTCCGCAAGGGAGACGCCGAGATCGTCGGGATACCCGTCCGGACGTCGATCACATCGCTGGATCGGGCAGCGCTGCGCACCGAAGCGCGACGGCACTTCGGGCTTCCGGACGACACACCCGTGCTCCTGGTCTTCGGGGGATCCCAGGGGGCCCGGTCGCTCAACGACGCCGTCACCGGCGCCTCGGCGGACCTCGCCGAGGCGGGGATCGCCGTACTGCACGCGCACGGACCGAAGAACACCGTCGACGTACCGGCACATCCCGGGCACGAGACGGCGCCCTACGTCGCCGTTCCCTACCTCGAACGGATGGACCTCGCGTACTCGGCGGCCGACGCCGTCATGTGCCGGTCCGGGGCGATGACCGTCGCGGAAGTCTCCGCCGTCGGGCTTCCCGCCGTGTACGTTCCGCTGCCACACGGCAACGGCGAACAGGAACTCAACGCCCGACCGGTCGTCGCCGCCGGCGGCGGGATGATCGTGGCGGACGCCGACCTGACACCCGCCTTCGTCGCAGAATCCGTGATCCCCCTGCTCGGCGACCCGGACCGCCTCACGGCGATGGGACGCAGCGCGGCAGCGGCAGGCCACCGAAGTGCCGCGGACGACGTTGCCAGAATCGTGCTGGACGTAGCAGGCACGGAACCGAACAGGAGTGGACGATGAACGCGGAGTTGCCCGCAGAACTGCAGCGGGTGCACATGGTGGGCATCGGCGGAGCCGGAATGTCCGGTATCGCACGTATCCTCCTCGCGCGCGGCGGGCAGGTCTCCGGATCCGACGCGAAAGAGAGCAGGGGAGTCCTCGCGCTGAGGGCGCGCGGCGCCCACGTGCAGGTCGGACACGACGCGGGTGCACTCGATCTCGTCGAGGGTGGCCCGACCGCCGTCGTCACCACCTTCGCCGCGATCCCGCAGGACAATCCGGAACTCGTCGCCGCACGAGAACGCGGCATTCCCGTGCTGATGCGCCCGACCGTGCTCGCCGCACTCATGCGAGGTCACCGCACCTTCCTCGTGTCGGGCACGCACGGAAAGACCTCGACGACCTCGATGCTGGTCGTGACACTGCAGCACTGCGGATTCGATCCGTCCTTCGCGGTGGGTGGCGAGCTCAACGAATCCGGGACCAACGCGCACCACGGCAGCGGCGACGTGTTCGTGGCCGAAGCCGACGAGAGTGACGGGTCGCTGCTGCAGTACGACCCGAACATGGTGATCGTCACCAACATCGAAGCCGATCACCTCGATTACTTCGGGAGTGCCGAGGCGTACGTCCAGGTGTTCGACGACTTCGTCGCGCGACTGTCCCCGGGTGGCCTGCTCGTGGTGTGCCTGGACGATCCCGGCGCCGCGGACCTCGCCCGGCGGGTCGTCGCCCTCGAACGCTCCGACCTGCGTGTCACCGGCTACGGATCCGTGTCCGTCATCGGAACCGGCGACACCTACGAGGGGGTTCCCGTGGGTGTGCGGCTCGTCGACTGGGAAGCGAAGGACGTCGGCGGGGTCGCCGAGTTCCACCTCGCGGGCGAGCAGGCGTCCCGCACGGTGCGCCTGGCTGTTCCCGGTCGCCACATGGCACTCAACGCTTTGGCAGCGCTTCTGGGTGCCCTCGAGGCCGGGGCGCAGGTCGAGGAGGCGGTCGAGGGACTCGCCGGGTTCGGGGGTGTGCACCGACGTTTCCAGTACAGCGGGCGCGAGCACGGCGTTCGAGTGTTCGACGACTACGCCCACCACCCGACGGAGGTGCGGGCCGTTCTGACCGCGGCCGCGGAACTGGTGGCGGGAGAACCGCTGCGCTACACCGAGGACGGTACCGAGCGGCCCCGCGTGATCGTCGTGTTCCAACCGCATCTCTACTCACGCACGGAGACCTTCGCCGCGGAGTTCGGCGCCGCGCTCGACCTCGCCGACGAGGTGGTCGTCCTCGATGTCTACGGCGCCCGCGAGGAACCGATCCCCGGAGTCAGCGGGGTGCTGGTGGCGCGGGGGGTGTCCAAGCCGGTGCACTACCAACCCGACCTGTCGCTCGTGCCGCGGCAGGTGGCGGCACTCAGTCGTCCCGGCGACGTCGTGATCACGATGGGTGCCGGTGACGTGACCATGCTCGGACGGCAGATCCTCGACGCACTGCACAGCAAACCGAGCCGGTTCCGGTCCGCGGAGACCGGTGCGGAGTCGAGCGGCTCGTGACGCCCGCCGCGACCCGCGCCGCCGTGCGCCCGGACCGCCGCAACAAGGCGCGTCGCCCGTCGGGGCGATCGGTACGACTGCGCACCGTGCTGATCGGTGCCGGAGTCGTGCTGGTGCTCCTGGCCGCGATCGTCGTGGCGTGGTTGTCGCCGCTGCTGTCGGTGCGGACCGTGGACGTGGTCGGTGTCGAGACCCTCACCGAGGGTGAGGTCGTCGACGTACTCGGCGTCGCGGAGGGAACCCCGCTCCTGCAGGTCGATACCGCCGCTGCGGCACAGCGGGTGGCGGCGCTGCCCCGAGTCGCGTCGGCGCGTGTGCAGCGGGTGTATCCGTCGACCGTGCGTGTGACCGTGGTCGAACGGGTCGCGGTGGTGTACTTCGATGCGCCCGACGGAACGCATTCCGTCGACGCCGAAGGCGTCGACTTCGCCGTCGAACCACCCCCGATGCTCACCCCCCGACTGGTGACCGCCACGCCCGGTACCGGTGATCCGGCGACACTCGTGGCGGTGCAGATCCTCGAGTCCCTCCCGCCGGACCTGCGTGTCCAGGTGCAGGAGATCGCGGCCGGATCCGAATCGGACGTCTCGATCACCCTCGGAGACGGCCGCGTGGTGATCTGGGGAGGACCCGAGCGTTCCGAGCGGAAGGCCGCGGTGATCGGCCCGCTGCTGACCCAGCCCGGGCAGCGGTACGACGTGTCGAGCCCCGACCTGCCGACGGTCCGGTGAGGTGATCGGATGTGCTCGACGCGGATCGAAGCGAAATTCGTGCCGTGTCGTCGGCGAGTCTGCTGGCGGATTCGGTCCGGTGTGCCATAGCGTTTCGCATCAGTCGGGTACTTGACATAACCTTCAAGCTGTGGTTGAGGGTTTGGGGGGTGCCCGCAGCATGTCCGAGCGTGGCCCCGAAAACCCAGGAAGGCGAGAGCCCATGACGCCCCCGCACAACTACCTCGCCGTAATCAAGGTCGTCGGTATCGGCGGTGGCGGTGTGAACGCGGTCAACCGGATGATCGAGCAGGGACTCAAGGGAGTCGAGTTCATCGCGGTCAACACCGACGCGCAGGCACTGCTCATGTCCGATGCCGACGTCAAACTGGACGTCGGACGCGAACTCACCCGCGGACTCGGAGCCGGTGCCGACCCCGAGGTCGGCCGCAAGGCCGCCGAAGACCACAAGGACGAGATCGAAGAGGTTCTCAAGGGAGCCGACATGGTCTTCGTCACCGCGGGCGAAGGCGGTGGCACGGGCACCGGTGGTGCACCCGTCGTGGCCAGCATCGCGCGCAAGCTCGGTGCGCTCACCGTCGGCGTCGTCACCCGACCGTTCTCGTTCGAGGGCAAACGTCGTGGCAGCCAGGCCGACACCGGGATCCAGACCCTCCGCGAATCCTGCGACACGCTCATCGTCATCCCCAACGACCGGCTCCTCCAGCTCGGTGACGCCGCGGTCAGCCTCATGGACGCCTTCCGTTCCGCCGACGAGGTTCTGCTCAACGGTGTCCAGGGCATCACCGATCTCATCACCACTCCGGGACTGATCAACGTCGACTTCGCCGACGTCAAGGGCGTCATGTCGGGTGCCGGAAGCGCGCTGATGGGAATCGGCTCGTCGCGTGGCGAAGGACGCGCCATCAAGGCCGCCGAAGCAGCCATCAACTCGCCGCTGCTCGAAGCGTCGATGGAAGGCGCGCGCGGTGTCCTCCTCTCGATCGCCGGTGGATCCGACCTCGGTCTCTTCGAGATCAACGAGGCGGCATCACTCGTGCAGGAAGCCGCGCACATCGATGCCAACATCATCTTCGGCACCGTCATCGACGATTCGCTCGGTGACGAAGTGCGGGTCACCGTCATCGCGGCGGGATTCGAGGGCGGGACACCGGCACGCCGCCCCGTCGAGGTGCCCGCACAGAACACCCAGGGCCAGAACCAGAACCAGGGGCAGGGTCAGGGTCAGCAGGGTGCGGCGCGTACCGGCACCATCGGCGTCGGTCGCGCAGGCGAACTCGGCAGGCCCGGACGCGACAACGCGGACGACGTCCCCGTCCGCGACCCCGCGCCGACGCACGGTGGCCTGCCGCCCGTCGGCGGCAACACGCACAGGCCCGTGGAGGTCGGTCTCGACGACGACGGTGGCGACGACGACATCAACGTTCCGATCTTCATGCAGCGTTGATCGGCGTGGGTTCGGGGCTTCGGGCGCGGCGCGTCGTGACGACGCGAACCGGGGGAGTGTCCGCGGCTCCCTACGACTCGTTCAACCTCGGTGATCACGTCGGCGACGACCCCGCCGCCGTCGCCGCCAACAGGCGTCGGCTCGCGGACGGGATCGGGCTGGCACCCGACCGGCTCGTCTGGATGGAACAGATCCACAGCCGGAACGTGACGGTGGTCGACAGCACGGTGCGCGGCACCGTGCCCGCCACCGATGCGCTCGTCACCCGCGAGGTGGGGCTCGCGCTCGTCACCCTCAGCGCCGACTGCGTGTCGGTGCTGCTCGCGGACGAAGAAGCAGGTGTCGTCGGGGCCGCGCACGCCGGGCGTATCGGGGCACGAATCGGCATCGTCCCCCGGGTGGTCGAGGCGATGGTCGAACTCGGCGCCCGCGCCGACCGAATCGGTGCACTGCTCGGCCCCGCAGCCGGCGGTCGTCGATACGAGGTGCCCGCCGAGATGCGGGACGACGTGGAGGAGCATCTACCGGGAAGCGCCACCACGACCGTCTCCGGGACACCCGGCATCGACCTGCGCGCGGGGCTCCGGCGGCAACTCCTCGAACTCGGGGTCGCGGCGGTGGCGCAGGATCCCCGCTGCACCATCGAGGACCCGACCCTGTTCAGTCACCGGCGGGACGCCCCGACGGGACGGTTCGCCTCGCTGATCTGGCTCGAGGAGGCCCCCCGGTGACCGAAGCCGATCCCGACCGTTCGGCGCGTCGCACCGAGATCTCCGGCCGGCTGAACTCGGTGCGCGCACGACTGGACGCCGCGGCGCGCGACGCCGGTCGCGATCCCGCCGAGATCTCGCTGCTCCCCGTCACGAAGTACTTCCCGGTCTCCGACGTCATCGCCCTGCACGAACTGGGATGCCGCGAGTTCGGCGAATCCCGTGAACAGGATGCCCGCGGAAAGATCGATCGGTTCCGTGCCGAGATCGACGACCCCACGGTGCGGTGGCACATGATCGGGCGCCTGCAACGCAACAAGGCCCGGGCCGTCGCCAGGTGGGCCGACACCGTCCACTCCGTCGACAGCATCCGCTTGGCCGATACCCTGGCCTCCGGTGCGCGGGCCGCCCGCGACGCCGGTGACCGCACCGCGCCGATCCGGGTGTTCCTGCAGATCAGCCTCGACGGCGACCCCGACCGTGGGGGCGCGAACGCCGACGATCTCGAGGCGCTCGCGGACACCGTGGCCGCGGCGGACGGGCTCATGCTCGCCGGATTGATGGGTGTGCCCCCGCTCGGCTGGGACCCCGACACCGCCTTCGAGAAGCTCCACGAACTCGCCGAGCGGTTCCGTCGCGGTCACCCCGACGCGACCGAACTCTCGGCGGGAATGTCCGGCGACCTCGAATCGGCCGTACGGTGGGGATCCACATGTGTGCGTGTCGGAACGGGATTGCTGGGCCCACGCCCGTTAGCCTGAAACTCATCCGCCGCGCGAGGAAGGGCGACCGATGAGCACACTGCACAAATTCAAGGCCTACTTCGGAATGGTGCCGCTCGAAGATTACGAGGACGACTACCTCGACGATCCGGCGAGCACCCGCCGCGACCGCGAGTACCGGGAACCCGCCTACGGTGGATACTCTTCTCATCGGGACCGTGACGAGTACGCGGCGCCCCGCCGCGACGATCCCGAACGGGAGTTCGCGCAGGACGACTTCGACAGGTACGACGCCCCGGCACGACCCGCCCGGGTGGAACCCATCACGGCCCGGGCACCCCGCCCGGCGCCCGCACCGCCCCGAGCACCGGTGCGTTCCACACTCGCGGCCGAGCCGCGGCTCGACCGTACGGAAGCCCGACGCGGCGCTCTGTTCGACGAAGGAGGCCCGTTGTCGAAGATCACCACGCTCCGTCCACGCGACTACAGCGAGGCCCGCACCATCGGTGAGCGGTTCCGCGACGGAACCCCGGTGATCATGGATCTGGTCGAGATGAGCAACGCCGACGCGAAGCGACTCGTCGATTTCGCCGCCGGGCTCGCGTTCGCGCTGCGTGGCTCGTTCGACAAGGTTGCGACGAAGGTGTTCCTCCTCTCACCGGCTGACATCGACGTCTCCGCGGAGGAGCGACGTCGCATCGCAGAAACCGGGTTCTACAGCCAGCAGTGAGCCGTTCGACGATCCCCTTCCCGAATCGGACGAAACGCCCGACCATGACGTAGATCACCATGGGTCGGGCGTTTCGGTTTTGATCGACCCGTGTCGTTCGGGCAGAGTGGGCAGGTGGCCGTTTTCGAGGTGCTGTGGTTCCTGCTGTTCATCTTCTGGCTTCTGCTGATCGGGCGAATCATCGTCGAGTTCATCAGAACCTTCGCGCGGGACTGGAAGCCGACGGGTTTCATCGTCGTCGTACTCGAAGCGATCTTCACGGTCACCGATCCGCCGGTGAAGCTGCTGAGGCGACTGATTCCCCCACTCAACCTGGGTGGGGTCCGGCTGGATCTGTCCATCATGGTCTTGCTGTTCATCGTGTATTTCCTGATGGCATTCATTCCCCGAGGCGGGGTGTTCTGACCGATGTGCGGGTCGTGGTCGCCGGGCGCGATCGTCGCCATGTGCCAGAATGGAATGCCGGATACAGTGAGTTTCGATAAGGGTGACGCACTGTGTGCATCACAGAACGCCTGCTTGACCGCTTACTCGACGCGTGAAGGGATCCTTCCATGCCGCTGACACCAGCTGATGTGCACAATGTCGCGTTCAGCAAGCCTCCGATCGGGAAGCGTGGTTACAACGAGGACGAAGTCGACGCCTTCCTCGACCTCGTGGAGCAGGAGCTGTCGAGCCTGATCGAGGAGAACGCCGACCTGCGTCAGCGTGTCGCGGAACTCGACCAGGAACTCGCCGAGGCGAAGAAGGCGCCGCGCACCTCCGCTGCCGCTGCGCCTGCCCAGCCTCCCAAACCGGAACCGGCGAGGATCGCGGAGGTTCCCAAACCGGAGCCCACCCCGGCACCCACCCCCGCTCCCGCTCCCGTCGCTGCGGCTCCCGCCGGCGGCGACGCCAGCATGCAGGCTGCGAAGGTGATCGGGCTCGCGCAGGAGATGGCGGACCGTCTCACCGGTGAGGCCAAATCCGAGGCCGAGGAACTCGTGCGCAACGCCCGCACGAACTCGGAACAGCTCGTCTCCGACGCGCGCACCCGCAGCGAGTCGATGATCGCCGACGCGCGCCAGAAGTCCGACGCCATGCTGTCCGACGCGCGCACCCGCTCGGAGACGCAGCTGCGTCAGGCCAAGGAGAAGGCCGAGGAGTTGCAGGCCGACGCAGAGAAGAAGCACACCGAGATCATGTCGACGATCAACCAGCAGCGATCGGTGCTCGAAGGGCGCATCGAACGGCTCAAGACGTTCGAGCGTGAGTACCGCGTGCGCCTGAAGTCGTACTTGGAATCGCAGCTCGAAGAGCTCGAACAGCGTGGATCCGCGGTTCCCGTCGACGGTGACCAGGATGCGTTCAACGATTCGGGAGCCGGCTCCTTCGGATCATCGTCGTTCGCCAAGGGCAACGGCTGATCTAAGGACCATCCGGTGCTCGTCGTGACGCTGGTGCTCGCGGCGATCGGGTTCGGTCTCCTCGTCATCGCATTGATGACCGGATCCGTCGTCTGGGCATGGGGATGCATCGTGGTGTGTGTCGTGGGGGCGGTGCTGCTGCTCAGCAGCGCACTTGCCGCCCGCGATGCGCCTCCTGCTCGGTCCCGCGGAGGCGAGGCCGACCGTCGGCGCGGAGGCGAGGCCGACCGTCGGCGCGGAGGCGAGGCCGACCGTCGACGCGGTGGTGGTTCCGATCACCGAACGAACGACCAGGATTCCCGCGACTGATGGGCACTGCCTACAATAGGAAGCACGACCATGTCGACACCCGCAGGGCGGGACGGCGTTGATCCGGCCATCACCGGGGAGCCTTCGGAAGAACAGCGCTGCGGCGCCCAGTAGAACCGAACGGGTGGGCCCGTCACAGCCCGAACGAGAGGCCGGGCCGTGTATGCGAATCGTGTACACGACCGGGCAAGCGGGGTGGTACCGCGGTGCCGCACACGGTGTGCGGTGATCGTCCCCGTGCCGAGAACATCAGGCACGGAGGAGCCACGCTGTGACCGAGAACCCCACTTCTGTCGATGCGTCGGGCGGCTACCCGCGAGTCGACTACGGCGTTGCGAAGGACTCGGGTGTCGATTTCCCCGATCTCGAGCAGCGTGTCCTCGCGCACTGGGCGGACGACGACACCTTCCGTTCCTCCATCACGAACCGTGACGGCGCCGAGGAATTCGTCTTCTACGACGGTCCGCCGTTCGCGAACGGCCTTCCGCACTACGGGCATCTGCTGACCGGCTACGTCAAAGACGTCGTGCCGCGTTACCGCACGATGCGGGGCGAGAAGGTCGAACGCCGATTCGGCTGGGACTGTCATGGGCTGCCCGCCGAACTCGAAGCGGAGAAACAGCTCGGGATCAAGGACAAGTCCGAGATCGACACGATGGGGCTCGCCGAGTTCAACGCCTACTGCAAGCAGTCGGTGCTGCGTTACACGGGCGAGTGGCGTGACTATGTCACCCGGCAGGCGCGCTGGGTCGACTTCGACAACGATTACAAGACCCTCGACCTGGACTTCATGGAATCGGTCATGTGGGCGTTCAAATCGCTGTACGACAAGGGCCTGATCTACCAGGGCTTCCGGGTCCTGCCGTACAGCTGGTACGAACAGACACCGCTGTCCAATCAGGAAACTCGACTCGACGACGCCTACAAGATGCGTCAGGACCCGGCCGTCACCGTCGATATGGTGCTGCGCGCACCCGGTTCCGAACTCGACGGTGCCAACGCCCTGATCTGGACCACCACGCCGTGGACCCTGCCGTCGAACCTTGCGATCGCCGTGCACCCCGACGTCGCCTACGTGGCGGTCCGCTCCGGCGAAGGTGATGCCGCGAAGACCTATCTGCTCGCCGAGGATCGCGTCGGCCACTACGCCCGCGAACTCGGTGAGCAGCCAGAGACGTTCGGTCGCTACACCGGAGCCGACCTCGTCGGTCTCGACTACGAGCCGCCGTTCGACTTCTTCGTGGGGCGCGAGAACGCACATCGGATCATTGCTGCGGACTACGTCACCACCGAGTCCGGAACCGGAATCGTCCACCTCGCACCGGCATTCGGTGAGGAGGACATGGAGTACTGCCAACGCAACGGGATCGAACTGGTGCAGCCGCTCGATCCGGGCGGCCGGTTCACGTCCATGGTTCCCCCCTACGAAGGCCTGCAGGTGTTCGACGCGAACCCGGCCATCATCAAAGACCTCAAGGCCTCCGGCAAACTGCTGCGACACGAGACGATCGAACACTCCTACCCCCACTCGTGGCGGTCGGGGCAACCTCTGATCTACATGGCGGTGCCGTCGTGGTTCGTCGCCGTCACCCGGTTCCGTGACCGCATGGTCGAACTCAACCAGCAGATCACCTGGGTGCCCGACCACATCCGGGACGGCCAGTTCGGCAAGTGGCTCGAAGGTGCCCGCGACTGGAACATCAGCCGGAACCGCTACTGGGGCAGCCCCATCCCCGTGTGGGTGTCCGACAACGCCGAGTATCCGCGTGTCGACGTCTACGGCTCGTTGGACGAGCTCGAACGCGACTTCGGTGTGCGTCCCGACGACCTGCACCGGCCGATGATCGACCAACTGACCCGGCCCAACCCGGACGACCCCACCGGGCAGTCCACCATGCGCCGCGTCCCGGAGGTGCTCGACTGCTGGTTCGAATCCGGTTCCATGCCGTTCGCGCAGGTCCACTACCCGTTCGAGAACCGCGACTGGTTCGACACCCATTACCCGGGCGACTTCATCGTCGAATACAACGGCCAGACACGTGGATGGTTCTACACCCTCCATGTGCTCGCGACCGCGCTGTTCGACCGCCCCGCCTTCAAGTGCGTCGCCGCCCACGGCATCGTCCTCGGTGACGACGGTCTGAAGATGAGCAAGTCCAAGGGCAACTACCCCGACGTCAACGAAGTGTTCGCCCGCGACGGCTCCGACGCGATGCGCTGGTTCCTGATGTCGTCACCGATCCTGCGCGGCGGAAACCTCGTCGTCACCGAACAGGGCATCCGCGAGGGCGTACGACAGGCGTTGCTGCCGCTGTGGAACGCGTGGAGCTTCCTGCAGCTGTACGCCTCGAAGGCCGGCACGTGGCGCACCGACTCCACCCACGTCCTCGACCGCTACATCCTGGCGAAGCTCGCGCAGACCCGCGACGTCATCACCGAAGCACTCGAGACCATCGACATCGCCGGTGCCTGCGACGAACTCCGCACGTTCTGCGATGCCCTGACCAACTGGTACGTGCGCCGCTCCCGCAGCCGGTTCTGGGACGAGGACGTCGACGCCATCGACACCCTCCACACCGTCCTCGAAGTCGTCACCCGACTCGCAGCCCCGCTGCTGCCGATGGCCACCGAAGTGGTGTGGCGAGGCCTCACCGGGGGACGATCCGTGCACCTGACGGACTGGCCGGCCGCGACCGACCTGCCCGCCGACCCGGACCTCGTCACCGCCATGGACGAAGTGCGCGGTGTCTGCTCGACCGTCCTGTCGCTGCGCAAGGCCCAGCACCTGCGCGTGCGGCTTCCGCTGCCGAAGGTCACCGTCGCGATGCCCGACGCGCAGCAACTCGAACCCTTCGTCGACCTCATCAAGGACGAAGTGAACGTCAAGCAGGTCGTCGTCACCGACGACGTCGAATCCCACGGCCGATTCGAGGTCGCCGTCAACGCGCGCGCCGCCGGACCCCGACTCGGCAAGGATGTGCAGAAGGTCATCAAGGCCGTCAAATCCGGAGACTGGTCCGAAACCGCCGACGGGACCGTCACCGCCGCCGGGATCACCCTCCTGCCCGAGGAATACACGCAGCGACTCGTCGCCGCCGAACCCGAATCCACCGCGGCGCTCCCCGGCGGAAACGGACTCGTCGTCCTCGACTCCACCCTCACCGAAGAACTCGAAGCGGAAGGCTGGGCGAAGGACCGCATCCGCGAACTGCAGGAAGCGCGGCGCGGCCTCGGACTCGACGTCTCCGACCGCATCACCGTCGTGTTCGAGGTACCCGACGACCGTCGGGACTGGGCGCAGCGGCACCGTGACCTCATCGCCGGCGAAATCCTCGCCACCGACCTCGACCTCGGCACCGCCGCCGCCGACGCCGTGGAACTCGGAGAGGGAACACGCGCATCGATCACCAGAGCATGACCACGTCGGTGGGCATCCGTACCGTGGAAGGATGCCCACCACCGTGAGTCGGCGCTGGGTGCTGCACCTGGACCTCGACGCGTTCTTCGCGTCCGCCGAACAACTGACCCGGCCGACCCTCCGGGGTCGGCCGGTGCTCGTCGGTGGGCTCGGCGCGCGCGGCGTCGTTGCCGGCGCCAGCTACGAAGCGCGCTCCTACGGCGCGCACTCGGCCATGCCGATGAGCCGAGCCCGACGACTCGTCGGCCCGGGCGCCGTGGTGCTACCACCCCGCGCCGCTGTCTACGGGCATCTCAGTACCGCGGTGTTCGATGCGCTCCGCTCACGCATACCCGTCCTCGAAACCCTGTCGCTCGACGAAGCATTCGCCGAGCCGGGCGATCTCGCCGGCGCCACCGCCGCCGAAGTCCGAGAATACTGCGCAGACCTGCGCCGCCACATCCGGGACACCACCGGACTCGTCGCGTCCATCGGTGCCGGATCCGGCAAACAGATCGCAAAAATCGGATCCGGACTCGCCAAACCCGACGGGCTGTTCGTCGCCGACCCGAACGGTGAACTGGCCCTTCTACACACACTTCCCGTGCGTAAACTCTGGGGAATCGGTCCCGTCGCCGACGAACGACTGCGCCGGCTCGGCATCGAAACCATCGGACAGTTCGCCGCGCTGCCCGTCCCCGAAGTCGCCTCCATCCTGGGCTCCACCATCGGACCCGGACTGCACCGCCTCGCCAACGGCATCGACGACAGACCCGTCACTGAACGGGCCGAATCGAAACAGGTCAGTGCCGAAACGACCTATCCCACGGACATCGTGGCGTTACCGGACCTGAGACGCGCCATCACCGCCGGCGCCACCGGAGCCCACCGGCGACTACGCGCCGACGGACGTGCCGCGCGCACCGTCGTCGTCAAACTCCGCAAAGCCGACATGTCGATCCTCACCCGATCCGCCACCCTCCCGTACGCCACCGAGGACCTCGCCACCCTCACCGCGGCCGCACAGCGGCTCGCACTCGACCCCCTCGAGATCGGGCCGATCCGGCTCGTCGGCGTCGGATACGCCGGGCTGTCCGCCATCGCGCAGGACACTCTCTTCCCGGAACTGGAACGAGACACCACCACCACCACCGACGACCCGGGCACCACCGGGGACGACGACTCCCCGAGCACCCGAAACAACACGTGGAGGTGGTCGCCGGGTGCCGATGTCCACCACCGGCAACACGGCCACGGATGGGTCCAAGGGGCCGGGCACGGTGTCGTCACCGTGCGGTTCGAGACGCGTTCCACAGGACCCGGTCCCGCACGAACCCTCGGCGAACACGACCCCGACCTCCATCCCGCCGATCCGCTGCTCAGCCTGAACTGAACACCGTCCGGGCGGCCCTCACCGTCCTCTCAGTACCGCCGGGTACGCTTGCGGGCGATCGACGCCGCGGTGGACTCCGTCGCCGGAGGGGCACGACCGCCGCGCCCCATCGAGAAACGAGAAGGACGAGAATTTTGAAGCTCCGCAAGATCACCGTCGCCACCGTGGCACTCGCCGCAGCCCTCACGATGTCGGCCTGCAGCTCGGACGACGAGGGCAGCTCGACCACCACCACGTCGACGACGACCGCAACCACGACCACCGAAGCCGCGTCGCAGTACCCGCCGGTCCCCACCGTCGAAGAACTGCAGACCATGCTCGACACCGCGTTCGACGAGACGGTCCCCGCAGCGGAGAAGGTCGACCTCGTCCAGGGCGCGGAAGCGGACCCCGCACTCATCGACCAGGTTGCCGCCGCCGCGAAGCAGGCCAACGCCACCATCACGATCCTCGACATCAACGACAACGAGAACGGCACCGCCACCGCCGGCATCGAAACCGCCATGGGCGACCAGGTGTCCACCGGAGTCGTCAACTTCGTCGCCGAAGACGGTGTGTGGAAGCTGTCGAAGGACAACGCCTGCGCCATCGTGTCCCTCGCGGGACTCCAGTCGCCGGTCTGCGCCTGACCCTCGACACCATCACGGCCGGTCACTTCTCCGGAGTGCTCCACGCGACATGGTCGGTCTGCGACTGCCCCAACCGAGTCATGCCCTCGACATCCACGTACATCTGCTCACCCGTGACGGTGAAACGGCCCTCCACCGGGAGCGGCTTCGTCGGATCCACCGTCAGCGTGCCCTCGCCGGCCATCGTGTAGCTTTCGATCGCGAGCTGTCCCTGGCCGTTCGGCAACTCCCACGTCGACTGGTCCGGAATCTGCTCGACCCGCACATCCACAACCACCCGGCCGCCCTCACGCGACACCAACGTCGCGGTGCCGACCTGGTCGATGGTGATCCCGGCACTGAGCACCTGCTGATGCGTCTCCCACACCGCACCCACACCGATCGGCTCCTCCGGGAACGCAACCATGCGATACACCGCCTGATAGAACGCCTGCTCCAGCGCGGACCGACCCACGTTGGGCACCGCCGACCCAGGAGCCAGACGCAACGCACTCACCGAACCGTCCGGGCCCATCGTCAAACCCGCACCCGAGCCCGCGATCTGCGACAGCGACGACTCGAACGTCGGATCCGACGACGTCACATCACCGAGCACCAGATCGACCATCATGCTCGGCGACGACTCGTCCACCGCCTGCTCCACCGTCGCCGCCAACGGCAACGTCAACTCGGGCGTCGAGAAATCCTGCTGTGCCTGGTCGTCGATCTGCTGATACACCTCGGACCTGGTCGTCAGGATCACGTCCTGTTCCGTTCCCGTCGACGGAGTCAACCGCACCGGTGACCGAGGCTCGCTGCCGGGATCGAGCACGGTGGCGGTCACCGCGGACACAGGTACCGTCACCTCCGTCGACGTCGCAGCGGTGACGGTCGACGACCCATCGGACGAACCACCACAACCGCTGACGAACGCGGTCAAGGACAGGGCGGCGGCGAGGACACACGGTTTCGATGAAACCAATCTGGACAGCACAGGCACTCCACCAGCGTAGCCACGACCGGCGCGATGCCGGTTCGGGTCACCGCGTGAGGGATGATGTCAGGGTGAGTGACGACGCTTCCCGACCCGACCCCGTGCCCGAAACCCAGGCCGGACGGTCGAAGTTGCCGTACCTGCTCCTGTTGGCATCAGGCATCTACATCGCAGACCTTGTGACGAAGATCCTCGCCGTCGAGTTCATCGACCCGTCGGACCCGATCTCCATCATCGGCGACACGGTCACATTGACGCTGGTCCGCAACCCCGGCGCCGCGTTCTCCATGGCGACCGGCATGACGTGGCTGCTGTCACTGGTCGCCATCGCAGTGGTCATCGGCGTCATCAGGATCGGCCGCACCCTCCGCTCCCCGTGGTGGGTGGTCGGCCTCGGACTCGTTCTCGGCGGCGCCGTCGGCAACCTCACCGACCGTCTGTTCCGGTCGCCGGGGCCGCTGCAAGGCCACGTGGTCGACTTCGTGTCCGTCGGCTGGTGGCCTGTGTTCAACGTCGCGGACTCGGCGGTGGTGTGCGGTGCGGTCCTGCTCGTGGCGCTCACTCTCTTCGGATTCGAACCCGACGGCACCCGTGCCGGGCGCACGACGAAGAGCGACACGGAGCAGGACGGACAAGAGTCCGACGGCAGAAAGGAAACACAGCAGTGAGGGAAACCCGGGCGATGCCCGTACCGGACGGGCTCGACGGGATGCGCGTCGACGCGGGGCTTGCCCGACTCCTGGGCCTGTCCCGAACCGTGGTCGCCGCGCTCACCGAGGAAGGATCCGTCGTCGTCGACGGAGGGCCGGTGGGGAAGTCGGATCGACTGTCGAGCGGATCGTGGCTCGAAGTGGTGCTACCCGAACCGCCCCGCCCCCTGACCATCGAAGCGAAACCCGTCGAAGGCATGGAGATTCTCTACGCCGACGACGACATCGTCGCCGTGGACAAACCCGTCGGTGTCGCCGCGCACGCCAGCGTGGGGTGGACAGGACCCACAGTGATCGGGGGTCTCGCCGCAGCCGGATTCCGCATCTCCACATCCGGGGCACATGAACGTCAAGGCATCGTGCATCGCCTGGACGTGGGAACCTCGGGTGTGATGGTCGTGGCGACTTCCGAACGTGCCTACACCGTGCTCAAACGTGCATTCAAGCAGCGCACCATCGACAAGCGCTACCACGCCCTCGTGCAGGGGCATCCGGATCCGAGCAGCGGCACCATCGACGCACCCATCGGCCGGCACCGTGGCAGCGACTGGAAGTTCACCGTCACGGCCGACGGGAAACCGAGCATCACGCACTACGACACCGTCGAAGCGTTCCAGGCCGCCAGCCTGCTCGACATCCACCTCGAGACGGGTCGCACCCACCAGATCCGCGTGCATTTCTCGGCGCTGAGACACCCCTGCTGCGGTGATCTCACCTATGGCGCCGACCCGAGGCTCGCGGCGCGGCTCGGTCTCGAACGCCAGTGGTTGCACGCCCGGTCCCTCGGATTCGCCCATCCCACCCGTGGGAACTGGGTCGAGATCACCAGCAAGTATCCCGCCGACCTCGAACATGCACTCGACGTGCTGCGCGATGCCTGAGGTATGAGAAACGTCCTCCCCTGGCTGGCGGGTGCCGCGCTGATCGTCGTGGTGCTCGCTGCCGGGATCCTCAATCCGGTGCGACCCGCGTCGATCGGCACCGACGCGCTCGGGCCCGACAACGGAGAGCTCGTCGAGGACTATCTGGACCGTGCGGCGACCAGTATCGCCGACACCGCGGACACCACCACACCGCGGTGGGCGCTCGTGTCGTTCACCGACAGTGTCGATATCGAGACGGTCGCGGTGTTGCCGGAGGTACGGGTCTCGCAGGTCCTGTTCCGTGTTCCCCTCGACCGGGTGCAGACACCGTTGGTGACCGTGGATGTCTCGGAGCATCCCGACTCGCTGGCGCGTGCAGGCACGGTTGCGGCAGGGCTTCTCGGGCCTCGGACGGCGGGAACCGGACGGGCCGCACGTGTCGCCCAGGTGTCTGCCGAGCGACTCGCCGCCGGCTGCGCGTGTGTGGCGGGAATCGTGGTGCGCGGAACACTGCCGCAGCTGCGGGCCCTCGGGGACGTCGCGGAGGTTCGTGCGGTCGAAGCGCTGCCTGCCGATGCTGTGGCCGGCCGGTTCTCGGTGACGCCGCTGCTGCCCGAGCACGTGGACACGGTCGCTCCGGGCCCGGACGACGGCGAGCCCTGAAGCGAGGATGATCTCGAACGGTGATCGACGAGGGTGCGCACCCTCACGGATCGTCGCTCTCGTCCGGCACGATCCGGCTTCGGGCACGCCGGAGGATTTCCTCGGGGTGGTGACGGATGTTGACACGAGGACGCCGCTCCGGGTCGATACGCACGGGGGCTGTCCACGTGGGCCGGCCGGTGCGCGGTGACGGCGCGGTGGTCCAGCCCGCGTCGGTGTTGGTCACCAGCGCATGGCACGCGTCGCACGCCAGGGACAGGTTCTCGATGTCGGTGCCGCCGCCGCGTTCCCATTCGGTCTGGTGGTGCACGGCGCAGTGCGCGGCGGGGGTCGAGCATCCGGGCCGGGTGCATCCTCGCTGCCAGGCGATCAGTGCGAACCGCTGGTCGACGTTGGCGAGTCGCTTGCCTCGACCCAGATGGAGGGGCTTCCCGGTGTGGTCGAACAGGGCGAGCACGGGGTGGGCGTGTTCGGCGAGCGCCAGCGCGTCTTTGATGGGCAGGGTGCCTCCGGTGGCGGTGGTGGCGACACCGGCGGCTTTCTCCAGTTGGTCGAGGCTCATCGTGATGATCACTGTGGCGGGCAGACCGCGGTGTCGACCGAGAACGCCGGTTTCGACGACGAACCGGCACATCGCGGCGAACGCGTCGTGATTGCGTTGCGCGGCGGTGCGGGTATCGCGCGCGGCCGCCGCGACCAGCGCGTCACGGTTCACGGACGGTGCGTCGCAGTCTCCGGTCGGGGAGTCGGGGTCGGCGGGGTTGTTCATGCCGGGCCGAGCCCATTTCGCGAGGATGACGTCGAACATCGCCCGTGCCGTCGGGTCCAGTTCGCCGCTGAATCGCGACATGAGGTCGGCTCCTTGGCCGCGCAGGTACACGGAGCGGCGCCGTCGCCGGTCGCGTTCGTCGGTGAGCGATCCGTCCGGGTCGAGGTGCGCGAGAAGGTGGTGCCCGGCGTTGAGGATGTCTTCCGGGGTGGCGGTGCGTGCCAGTTCGGCGAGCGTCTGTTCGGCCTCGGTGCGTTTCTCGTCGGACACGGATTCGGGCAGCTTGTGCAGAATTTTGCTCACCACGCGCGCATGCTCTGCGCTCGCTTCACCGTCCGCGACAGCAGCGGCGGTGGCGGGGTGTTTCGGTGGCGCGGTGGATCCGTCCGGTCGGTGCCAGTGGCCGAGCAGCCGTGCGGCCTGCACGCGTTCGGCTGCGTCACGGCGCGAGACCCGCAGGATGTCGACGAGGAGCCGTTGCGGTGAGCGAACCCCGTGCTGGGTGTGCAGTTTCCGCTCGGTGAGTTGCACGACGAGCGTGTGGTCGACGCCGGCGAGCATGCGGCGTGTGGCTTCGAGGTCGCGCAGCGCGTCGAGGACAGCGGTGTCGGAGAGTGCGGTGAGGTCGGCGGCGGACAGCGCGGCGACGGCGTCGCGCAGTGACGCGATCTGCTCCAGGACCCCACCCTCCGAGTGCATGCCCGGGAGTATGGCATCGCCCACCGACAGGTTCTGCTCATCGGTCACACGGTGAGGTTCGGGTGGGTGGAGACACACCGGACGCCGACGCCGGCGGGGTACGACCTGGCCCATATGGTCACGACGGTCGCGCGCCCGGCGACGTAGGTGTCCACCCACGGACTGTCGGGACGTCAGTACTCCTCGAAGCCGGACTGCTCGAACTTGAGTGTCGTGGCGTTCTCGCTCACCGTCCGGACTTTCGCATCGTCGAAACCGTCCTGGGCGCGGGCGGAGATCTCGATGCGCACCTCGAGTTCCACACCGTCGACGGCCGCAAGGTGCTGGACGATCTCGTCGGTGATCCGGTTGAAGTCGCGGCCGTAGAAGCTCGGATCGAGGGTGGTGCTTCCGAAGAACCGACGCTTCACCGGTTTGTGTGGGGTACCGCCGGTTCCGCTGCCCGTGCCCGTGCCCGTGCCCGTGCCTCCGGATGTTCCGCCATTCGATCCCGTGCTGGATCCGTCGTCACCCGGAGAAACCTCTCCGCCTGACCTACCCGACCCATCGGACCCATCGGACCCACCGGTGGCACCTCCGCCGTACTCGTCGGCTTCGCGTTCGCGTTGTGCTTCTGCACGATCGGGTTGGACCAGCAGCAGCGAATCGGTGACCTGCGGCGGTGTTGCCGTGTCCGAGGGGAGGACGAGCCCGATGTACTTTTCACCGTCCCAGCTGTCGGCGAATGCAAATCCGGTGGGTTGCCAGTGCATCTCGTCGTACACCGACAGCACGCCGTCTTCGAGGACTTGCCGGTCACGCAGCCGCGCCAGATACGGGTAGGTGGTGTACAGCGCGAAGAGCGTGCCGAAGTCGATGTGTCCGTCGCGATCCCACGCGGCCTTCAGCGTGCCGTTCAGGTCGTGACGGATCAGGGCCGCGCCACGTTGCGTGGTCAGCCAGCCCTCGTTCCGCAGGCATGTGGCTGCGCGGTCGGACAGGTTGTCGCCGGCGGTCGTCTTCTTCGTCTCGATCAGCAGGGGGCGCGTCGCGTCGGGCTGAATGGGCGCGAGCACCCACTGGTAGGTCTCGAGGAGGCGGTCGTGCACGGTGCGGTCGTGGGTGGCGACACGGTCGACGGCCTGCTCCCGCTGCGACGCGGTGAGGTCGAGGTCCTTGTCGGCGTTGTCGCGGACGTACGACCACGCGAGGAAGTCCCGCACGGCGGCTTCGAGTTCACGCCAGCGCGCGGCATCGGCGGCGAGGAACACCACCATGTTGCGGTGGGTGCGTGCGGCACTACCGCGGTGTTCGGTGACGTCCCTGGCCCAGTCGACGGCGTCGGGGCCGCCCTTGCTGTGGGTGTGCGACGGCGGCACGATCACGAGCCGCACTTCCTGTTCGTCGGGAACGTCGGCGGATGATTCCGGGGCGACATGGACGGCGGTGAATCCGTCGGGTGCGGTACGACGGTGGGTCTGCAACCGGCGTACGACTTCGGCCCAGACGTCTTCCTTGTGGAGTTGTTCGGCGTAGTCGCGTGCGGTGCGGGTGGTGTTGGCTTGCGTGTCGTACCAGTAGGTGGAGCCGGAATTGTAGAAGTAGGTGGCGGTGTCGGCGAGGTGGTTGAGCGCCGAGTGGAAGTTGCCGGGGATGTCGCCGGGCAGGGCCGCCCCGAGGAACACGCGTTGCTTCTCGATGCCCTTGTGGGCGGTCTTGAGGGTGGGAACGGAACCCATGAAGACGGCGCAGGCCAGGCGTTGGGTGGTGAAGCGTTGTCCGAGAAGGGCGTTGTTCTTGTCCACTTCGGCGGGTGCCGACCGTGTGCCGGCGACGTCGGTGTCGATGAGGGCTTTCCACCGGTCGTCGAGGTACTGGGTGAGTTCGGTGATCACCTTGTCCTCGTCGAGGGGGACCGATCCGGGCATGATCAGCGGTGCGGCGTCGTTGCCGCGCCACAACTGCCCGACGATGGTGTTCATGAGGCGCAGCACGCCGCGGGTGCGTTGGAAGCGGTCGAGTGTCGACCAGTCCTCGTAGAGCCGGTCGAACAGTTCCGGGTGGATCGGGTAGCACTGCTTGATGCGGTCCTTGTAGGTGTTCTCCCGGACCTCACGCGGAAACTCGGTGCTGTGGTCGCGGTAGTAGGCGACCATCGCATCGGCGGTCGCGTTGATCTTGGCGAGGGCTTGCCCGTCGGGTGTTTCGAACAGGCGACGGCGCACGATGTGGAAGCTTTCCTCGGCGTCGGCGGCGCGCCACTGGTCGGCGACACGTCCGATCGCGCTGCGGAGCATGCGCAGGGCTTCGCGGCCGTTCTCGCCGCCCACTTCTTCTTCGTCGCCGACGTATTCGCCGTCCTTCATCTCCGCGGACGCCGGGATGGAGATGAGGATGAGGGTGCCGGGAACGGCTTTGGCGGCCTCGGTGAGTGCCTGTGCGAAGGTGAATTGTGCGTCGAACGTGCCATCAGGAAGCTCGTCGTGTCCGTGCAGCAGACGCGCGTACGCCACCCATTCGTCGATGAGTACCACTGCCGGCCCGAACCGCTCGAACAGTTCGCGCAGGGCCTCGCCGCCCGGGTTGAGTCGGTTCTCGTCCGATTCGCGGATCATCGCGTAGCCCTCGGCCCCACCGAGATGCCAGGCGAGCAGTCCGCCGATGGTGTTGATGCGTGTGCCGTCGGGCATCGTCTTGACGGCGCCGGCTTTGATCTGGGTGCCGACGAGCGCGACCCGCCGTGCGGTGGGAAGCTCGGTGCCGCCCAGGAGATCCTGCACGTCCTGCGGGTAGTCGGCGAGGGGCCTGCCCGACGCGATGTGGTAGACGGCCAGCATCGAGTGTGTCTTGCCGCCACCGAAGTTGGTCTGCAGGTTGATGACCGGTGCGGCGTTCACATCGCCGGACAGTCTGCGTACCGCGCGGCCGAGGATGTCGCGGAGCCCCTGGGTGAGGTAGGTGCGCTGGAAGAACTCGACGGGGTCGGTGTACTCGGCGTCGCCTTCGCCGCGTGAGACCATCGCGAGGTCGGCGGCGAATTCTGCGGCGTGGAAGTTGCCGCTCTGCACGTCGCGGTGGGGACGCAGTACCAGGCGCCACGGCTCGAGCCCGGCCGCGCCGATCTCCGCGACGCCCGGTGCCTTGACGACCTTGCGGTCTTCGCGTTCGGAGCTGATGCGCATCAGGTCGACGCGGGACCGCCGCACTTCGTCGGCCTGGTCGGGTGCGCCGATGGCTCGTAGGAACCGTTCGGCGGTGTCGAGAGCCCGGTAGGCGTCGTCGGCGGTGAAGGAACTGTTGTGTGCCCACTTGTTGCGGACGTCGCGTAGTTCGGTGGCCCAGGACTGCTCGGTGCGCGAGAGGTGGTCGGTGAACGGATACCACCCCTTCTTGATCTGGTTGGGGATCTGTTCGGTGATCATCCGCAGTCCGTCCTGCGGATCGGTACCCGAATACGACTTCCCGGTGCTGCCGCGCGCCGTATCGCGGGCCTCGAGCAGGGCGGTCCAGTCCTGGCCGGGCTGCAGGTGCTTCCCGAGGACGTAGGTGTGGAACTGGTCGAGAGCGGGCCCGAGAAGCTCGAATGTCCGGCCGATCCGGTCGCGGTTGGACAGCGCCACGATGTTCCCCTCAACTCCCGACTTTTTGCACAACAAATTGTGCAGAGCACATTACGGAGTCGCGACGATGGGCGCTCGACCGGGGGACCGCTGCCTTCGGGTACCGTCGACGGTGAATGCCCCAGGCCGCCTCTACCTCGTATGCGACCTGGGGCTCCTGCCTTTTCTGCTGGTCAGTTGTCGAACGACAGCTGCGTGGCCGAGTTTCGTGACTCGCGGACGATGTCGTTCCACGCGGTGCCGAGCGAGTTGAAGTCGACGGCGATCTTGGTCTGCCTACGGTCCTCGGCGATGGCGAAGAGCAGGAACGCCAGTTCCTTGCACAGATCCCGGTCGATCGACGACGGCACCTGCGCCAGCATCGCGCCCGCACCCGGTACGCCCAGCGTGGTGAGCAGCCGGGTCAGATGCATGACGACTTCCCACTCGCTGATCTGCGAGTCGGCGGACGGATCGTACGGCTTCTCGGCGTACACCTCGTCGAGCGCCGTCGGGGAGAGCAAGGTGACCTTCCCGGCGCGGCTCGTCAGGATGCCCGAGCGGTCGAGCCGTTCGACCGACGTGTTGCGGGCGCGAGCGAGATTGTCGGCGTCACCGAAAGCTGCCGACTCGAAACCGTTCTGGCGGAACCACGCGATCGCGAACCGGGTGTCGGCGTCGAAGTCGCCTTCCTGTTCGGCGAGGACCTCGTCGAGGATCTCGTTGATGCGGGCGAGCGCGGCGCGGACGGTCATCTTCGATCCGTCGTCGTTGAGGACGCCGGAGAAGCGGGAGAACACGGCCATGCCGGGCCCGATCGCGGCCTGCGGCAGATCGACCGGGGCGATCGCGCCCTGCTGCAACTCCTTCAGCTTCTCGGGGAGTTCTGCTTTGAGCGCGGCGACGAAGCTCCGGCGGTCGACGGTGGGTGCGTCATCCGGGCGCGGGCGCAGGGTGAGGACGATCGAGGAGGCAAGGGCATTGGTGCCACGCGCGAGTAGCCTGCCGCTACCTTCAGTTCGCATCGGCCATGTCGCGGTGACCACCCACCCGGCCCGAATAATACCTTCAAGGATGGTTTCCCATCCCGTCGAGGCTTCTCCTTCGCTCGTTGATTCGGCTTGTTTGACGGCGTAGTACACCGTGATTGGGATATCAGATCGGGCCGAACTGCGCATACGGGTGAATAGCCCTCGAAATCCTTCCTCGAAGAATCTGTGTGCGCCTTCCTTTCCGCCGTGCCGGTAGGGATTCGCTACAAGTTCGTCGCTCTTCGGCACGAGCATAGAACCCATCAACTCTGGATGGATTGACCGGAGTGAGCGGCGTAGCCAAACGTAGAAGAAGTCGGACAGGTCTGAATATCCTATGTTGTCGTAGTACGGCGGATCCGTCGAGATGACGGTGTTCCCAGCGATTTCGGAAGCCGCGTTTTGTTGTCGGGCTACGCCCTCGTTGATCGGTAAGGCATTGGCTACCTGTGCTGCCTTGTCAAGAGTTGTGAGCCACGAGCCTCCAGATTCGCCGAGTAGGAACGATTCTGCAAAATCCCATGCCATCGGAATGGCTTGACGGGCGAACACCTCGCGGAAAGCTCCGCGATCACTCATCCAACTGGTAATCGAAGACGACAGGTTGGTGCACTTACTGACAACAAGTCCAAGGTACGTCGCGACGGCGTCCGCGTACGCAGCGGCTCCGGTTCCTCCGGCTTCGAGGCGCTCACCCTCCTCCATTCCGGCCGCGAGGGCATCGGCGAGGACGTGCTCGCGAGCATCGCTCACGAGGTCGCTGAAGGTGGTGAGGGCGGTGAGCTGGCGTGGCGTGAAGAGATCGGCAAAGTCTGTCATCCCGAACGCCGGGGTGGAGAACCATCGCGGGTTCGTGGCGATCTCGCCGTCGGGAACGTCAGCGGGCCGGGAAACAAGAGCGGCGCGTTCGTGCTCCGGATCAGGTTCCAGGTAGATCCGTGTTCGTTTTCCCTCGGCGACCGTCGCCATCAGTTGGCAGCTGAGACGTCCAGCCCGACCCTCGGTGCGAAGATAGTCCAGGCTCATGGTGGCACCGCACCCGATGCACGTCGCCCCGGTCCGCCCGACCGTCCCGTCGTTCTCCTTGGTCGGTGCGTGTTTCACGTCGTGACCGATGCGGAAGACCACCTTCCCGTCCTCGACGGACGGAACGACGTACGCTTCTTTGCCCTTCTTCTTGCCGAGCCACCTCGAGCGGACGAGGGGCATGGCGATGCCGCAGGCCGGGTTGGGGCAGGTGACTGTCCGCGCCCAGATCCATGCGATGACGGTCGCCTCGGAACCGTCCGACAGCTTCGCCTTCGGATACAGATGCCCGATGCGCTTCTCGGCTTCGTCGCGCATCCACTGCCCGTAGCGGCGGACATCCTCGGCGAGGCCGGTGGCGCGCGGCCAGCTGTTGATCTGCGACTCCGCAGCGCCGGGGAACACCGGGGGCTGCCCCGCGAACTTCGGGGGGATCTCGATCAACGCCTTGTTGATCAGCACGGCCACCGGATTCAGATCGGACGCGTGCGCTTCCAAACCCAGACGTTGGGCCTCGAGCGGAATTGTTCCGCCGCCGGCGAACGGATCGAGGATGGGTGGCGGGTTGCCGTCGGTCGAGGCGAGGATCTCCTCGTGCGCGCGGCGGAGCAACTCCTCGTTGTTCGAGTTCTCCCACACGACCAACCGCTCGATCAGATCATGCAGGCGCTTGCGCTCGGCAGCGACGGCGTCCTCGGTCGGGAACCGATCGGGATGAGAGGACGGATCGTCCACCAACTGGGCGAACAGCACCGCGCGGGCAGCTGCGAGTGGGCGCCGGGCCCACCACAGATGCAGCGTCGACGGATGCCCGTGCCGGATGGACTTCTCCCGAGCCGACTCCGCGTTGATCTTCTCGAGGGGTAGTGCCACCTCGATCAGCTTTCGCTTCTGAACAACGTGTTGTGCATCGTCGGGCATGGGGTGGTGCTCGCTTCTCGATCGTGGGCATGACGGAACACACGTTGAACAACGTGTTGTGCGGAGCATAGTCGGGGTCGCTGTCGGCCTGCGCAGGTACCGTCGCGGGCATGACGCAATGGGGAGCGGGCGATGACCAGCGGCTAGCGACGAGCCTGGGGGTGCGCGCCGATGCGCTCCCGGCGGTGACGGCGTTCATCACCCTCGTCAGCTCCCGTGCCGGTGATGCCGATGCCACCCGCAGGTCGGTCGACACCTGGAATCTGTTCGGACCCGACCTGTTCGCCGACCTCGCCGACCCCGCTGTTGCGACCGGCGTCGCGAATGCGGTGTTCGAGATTTTCGGCACCGAACCCGAGTCGATCGCCGAGGCCGCCCGGTGGCTGCTCGAACACGGCCCCGCGCAGATCACCGCGGCGATGCGGTGGATCATCGGTCTCGCCGCCGAAGCAGTGGGCCGTATCGACGATGCCGAAGGCCACTTCGAACGCTCGTGTACCGCCGACGGCGAGTTCGTCCCGGCGCTGCTGCGACTGGCCCAGTACGCCTCCGACCGCGGCGATGCGCTCCGCGGGCTCGCGCTCTACGACCGGATTCCCGGAGGGCGCGAACACCCGATGTTCGACGTGCTGCTCCGATACCGCGACGACCGTGAGTACTCGCTCGTCGAGCGCGCCCGCTGGTTGTACGAGAAGGCGGGGCAATACCTCGAGCAGTCGCAGCATCATCGTGATCACCTGGTCGAACTCGCGAGCATCCGGATCGCACCGAGGCTCGCCGGCGACAGCGACCTTCAGGACGGACTCGACGACTTCGTCTGGGACGTCGTGCTGTTCGACTGCGGCGCGTTCGCCGAGTTCATCGCCGTCCGCGGCCCGCTCCTGCCCGCGGACGAACAACTCCTGGCCCAGCAGTGGCTGCTGATCGAGCGTTCCCTGTTCGAGGTCGAGGACGTCCGCCCCGGTGCGGGCATGACCATGCGCGCCGTGCGCACCGGCGACCGCATCGACGTCACCGAACGCGCGGCGACCCGGCAGGTGCGGGCAGGAGAGTTCTACTGCGCACGGGTGGTGCCCGTCGGTGAGGGAGTCTGGAACATCTTCGGCGGCGCCGAACCCGTCTCGCTGCCGCAGCGCGAACCCCTCCTCGACCTCCTCGACGACGACGAGGCGACCCCAGAACAGCTCGTGGCATTCCTCAGCGCCCGGTTCGGGCCACCGCAGTTCGTGACGGCTTCCGGAGAACCGATGGTCTTCTGTTCGTCGGCATGGACGGTCGCACCGTCGTCGACGCTCCGACGCAAACTCAGCCGCCGCTTCGGTGCGGCGCACGACGACGAGTGGACGTGGACCGAGGGCGACCGCGTGCTCGGTGTCGTCGTACTCGACACCTCGCGCGATCCGTGGACGATCAAAGTCGATGCGATGAGTGAATTCGATTACGAGGACATGGTTCACCTGGTGCTCGGCGCCGCACCGGGCGCCACGCTGGTGCGCGAGGGGAGGGTCCCGGCCGCCCAGATGATCGCGGAGAGGCGTGCGGGCGCAATGTCCGGGCCGGCGCCGCAACCCGACCTCGACGACCCGGAGATCGCGGCACTTCTCGACGAGAAGATCCGGGCGTACGAGCAGCAGTGGCTCGACGAACAGATCCCGGCACTCGACGGCCTGACCCCGCGACAGGCCGCGGCAGATCCGACCCGCCGCGACGATCTGCTCAACCTCCTCGGCAGCATGCCCGACGACGAACGACCGGGGACGATGAGCGCGCGACGCCTGCGGGAAGCCCTCGGCCTGTAGCGCGCCGTCAGATCGGTTCGACGCCCCGCGCCCATTCGCGCGCCCAGTCGCCGCGCACCCCGGTGGCCGCGAACGATCCCATTTCGATGTTCGCGAACGCGTCGACGATGTACCGGACCCGGTCGAGGTGCGCGCCCTCGGGATGCACCTCGACCAACGCGAGGCGGTGCTGCGCCCCGGCGTTCTTCCCGTACAGCACCTCGTTGTAGGTGACGAAGAAGTCCTCGGCCCCGGCGAGGCGGCCCTTGACCTCCACGAACACGGTGGGTGTCTCCCCGGAATGCGAACGGATGTCGAATCCCTTGTTGTTGTGCGGCATTTCCTCCGGCTCGCGGCCCAGCCTCCGTTCCGCCGCCAGCACCGCGTCCACCGCACGCCGTTCGACGCCTTCGGTGTCGACCGCGTGCGCCGCCACCGCCTCCGGAACCGTGGCGGCGACCAGCCCGGCCGGGAGGATCAGCGCGGCCCCGACGGTGCGGGGTGGTTTCGCCGACAACCGCGACTCGGCGTCGAGGCGCGCGACCCTCGCCTCGAGGCGAGCTTCGAGTTCGCGGGCGTGGGAGCGGAGCCGTTCCGGCGACACCCGCACCTTCGCGGCCTTGCCTGCGGCCTGCTCGTCGCGCAGCCGAGCGGCCTCACCGTCGAGGTGGTTGATCTGCTGGATGAGCCGCGACCGCACGGCACTGCGCGCCTTGTCGATCTGCGGCACCAGCCGCGCCCGCACCTGTTCGAGGTGCTGAGGCTGGTCGTGGACGATCGCCCACCGGGAGGCAATCTCCTCGACGCCCTGCGCCAGCCACGGTTCGTCGAGTACCGCGGCGACCACATCCCGGTGACCGGTCAGCGGTTCGGCATCCAGGTAGGGGGCCGGTCCCGCATCGGCGACCGCACCGTCGGCACCGAGCGTGACGAACGAGAACCGTTTGCTCACCATGGTTCCGGTGCCGTCGACGATCTCGCTGGTCAGGGCGACGACGAGGCGGGCCGCGGTCCCGGGATCGTTGCGGTCGATCAGCACCGCGCCGCTGCGCAGCACATCTCCGTGCCGCTCGAGGGCCAGATCGAGGACGGTGTCGAGCAACGGATGACCCGGCGCCAGCAGTGCCGCGCGCACGGTGCCGTCGACGAGTTCGGGTTCGAAGGTCACCCGCTCGTACCGCCCGGCCAGCGGACGCCACGCGCCGATCGGCTGATGGTCCCGCAGTACTGCCGGAACATGGCTGATCTCGAACCTGCCCCGTTCACGCGGGGTGAGTCGCCCACCGAGCCGGGTGAACGCTTCGCGGAAGAACAGCTCGATGTAGTGCGGCTGCAGCCGGCGTGCCCGGGCTTCGTCCATCTGCCTGCGGAGCCGCTGCACCTCGTGCGGATCGAGTGCCTCACGCGCCAGAGCACGCTCCTCGAGAAGATCCGACAGGCCGTGGGAGACTTCCTCGTCGAGTACCCGGTCGAGGCGGTCGCGGACGGCCGGGTCGTCGCCGTAGCGGATCGCGTCGAGGAGCAACTCGCGCAGGGGCCGGTCGGTGAAGGCTTCGCCGAGGACATCGAACAGCCGGCCGCCGTAGGCGCGGCGTTGCTGTTCCATCTTCTCGAGCAGCCGCGTGAACACCTGACCTTCGCGGGTGTCGTCGGCGACGAGGTTCCACAGTCGGCACACGTGCCGTTGCCCGATGCGGTGGATGCGGCCGAAGCGCTGCTCGAGCCGATTCGGATTCCACGGCAGATCGTAGTTGATCATCAAGTGGGCGGCCTGGAGGTTGAGGCCCTCACCGGCGGCGTCGGTGGCGAGGAGGACGAGGCGACGCGGGTCGTGGGTGAACTCCTCTCGTACCCGCCGACGATCCTCGCGGCGTGTCCCGCCGTGGATGGTCAGGACGGCATCGTCGCGGCCCAGCACCGAACTGATGCGCTCGTGCAGGTAGTCGAGGGTGTCGCGGTGTTCGGTGAAGACGATGAGTTTGCGGGGATTGCCGTCGTCGTCGCGTAGGAGGCGACGGTCGAGCAGCAGTGACCGCAGTTCGACCCATTTGCGGTCCTCACCGGCGTCGCGGACGGCGGTGGCGAGGTCGACGAGTTCGCCGAGCGCGGTGATCTCGGCGTCGAGTTCGGCGGCGGACCGCGCCGCGGTCGCCGCGTCGACCACGTCCTCCTCGAGATCCTCGAGTTCGGCGGCGTTCAGTTCGTCCGGGTCCGACAGTTTCGACCAGTCTTCTTCGCCCGACGTCGGCGCACTCCGGGGCGCGAGCAGTTCGGCGCGTCGCGTCGTGAGTCGTGCGCGACGACGGACGAGCGAGCGCAGGATGGCGTGGGTGCTCGACGCGAGGCGCCGCTGCAGGACGGTGAGCGCGAATCCGACGGTGCGGGTGCGCGGGCTGTCGGGCAGTGCGTCGGCCCGGTTCATCTCCTCCCGGACGTAGCGGGTGACCGCCTCGTACAACTCCTGTTCGGCGCCGGAGAGCCGATAGGGCACGGTTTCGGCGACCCGTTCGGGAAACAGTGGTTTGCCGTCGAAGGTGAGGAGTTCCTCCTTGACCATGCGCCGCATCAACCCGCCGGTGTCGGTGGAGTGCGCGCCGGGACGGTAGCGGCCTTCGAAGCGGTCGGGGTCGAGCAACGCCAGGAAGGCCTGGTAGTTCTCCTCGCTGCCCGAATGCGGTGTAGCGGTCATCAACAGCAGGTGCCGTGTGATCCCGTCGAGCATCTTCCCGAGGGCGTACCGCTTGGTCACGCGCAGTTCGCCGCCCCACCAGTTCGCGGACATGCGGTGCGCTTCGTCGACGATCACCAGGTCCCACCGGCTCGCTGCCAGGTGCCCGAGCAGATCCTCGTCGCGGGCGAGTTGATCCATGCGGGCGACGAGCATCGGATTGCCCGTGAAGGGGTTGCCGTCGGGTGCGGCGGACACGAGGTCGCGGGTGAGCAGGGTGGTGGCGATGCCGAACTTGTCGGCGAGCTCGTCCTGCCACTGTTCGACGAGACCACCGGGTGCGATCACGAGCATCCGGGTGAGGTCGCCGCGCAGGATCAGTTCCTTCGCGTAGAGACCGGCCATGATGGTCTTGCCGGCACCGGGGTCGTCCGCGAGCAGGAAGCGCAGAGGCATGCGCGGCAACAGTTCCCCGTAGACCGCGCGGATCTGGTGGGGGAGCGGCTGGACCGCGCTCGACGACACGGCGAGCATCGGGTCGTGCAGGCCCGCCATCCGGATGCGTAGCGCCTCCGCGGCCAGGCGGAAGTCGGCGCCGTCGCCGGTGAACGACCACCGCGCGGTGGTCGGCACGATCGTCAGCCCCGCGAGGTCGTCGCGGTAGATCAGTTGCTCGCCGGTGACGCCCGATGCCTCGCGGAACACGACGGTCGCGACGTCGGATCCGTGGCGGGTGACGGCCAGGATGGTCACGGCGTCGGATCGGACGCCGTGGAGCACGATGCCGCTGGTCAGGTCGGTGAAGTCGGGCGGTGTCACAGATCTCTCCTGGTGCACAACGGGGTGTGCAGACAATACGTTGTGCGTCGGACACGGTGAGTTCCGTGGCGAACAAGACCGAGAGCGACCTCGTGTGGGTGAGCTTCGGCCTGTCGTTCGCGCAACGTCTGCGGTGGCTCCGCAAGCGCAGGGGCCTGTCGCAGGAAGCCCTCGGGTTGCTGACGGGCATGCACCGCAATCAGATCTCGAACCTCGAGGCGAAGCTCGGCTGACGCCGGTCCCGGCGGTCGAGTGTGCAGGTGTTGTTGCATTTTCGCGTTGCAGGCAACCAGAACTGCACACTCACCGACGGGTCCGAACCCGTAGGGTGAGGCGGTGGTACCGAAGGATCAGGGGCGTCGAGGGTTCGAGCGGGCAGGCGTGCTCTGCGGGCTCGGGGCGTATCTGTCGTGGGGAATGTTTCCCGCGTTCTTCGGTCTTCTCGAACCGTCGGGTGCGGTGGAGATCCTGGCACACCGGGTGGTGTGGACGCTCGTGCTCATGCTGATCCTGCTTGCGGTGCTGGGGCGGCTCGGCGCACTGCGCGGATTGGGCGCACGCACCTGGCTCCTTGTTGCTGCCGCGTCGTCGGCGATAGCGGTGAACTGGGGTGTCTACATCTACGGGGTGGTGTCGGGCCGGGTGGTCGAGACGGCCCTCGGATACTTCATCAATCCGCTGGTGAGCGTCCTGTTCGGGGTGTTGTTCTTTCGGGAGAGACTGCGGACCCCGCAGGTGATCGCGCTCGTCGTCGCGGCGTCGGCGGTCGTGGTGATCACCGTCGACTACGGCCGGCCGCCGATCATCGCGCTGACGCTCGCGTTGTCGTTCGCCACGTACGGGGTGATCAAGAAGATCGTTCCGCTGGATCCGCGTACGTCGTTGGCCGGTGAGGGGGTGGTCGCGGCGCCGTTCGCCGTCGGCTACCTGGTGTTCCTCGCGGTGACGGGCACCGGCACGTTCTTCGGGCACGGCGGCGGGCATTCCGCGCTGCTCGTTTCGGCGGGGCTTGTCACCGCCGTGCCACTGCTGCTGTTCGGGGCCGCCGCCCAGCGGGTGCCGCTGGCGACGCTGGGCATGCTGCAGTATCTGACGCCGAGCCTGCAGATGGCGTGGGGTGTGTTGGTGCTGCACGAGGACATGCCGGCGTCGCGGTGGATCGGGTTCGGGCTCATCTGGGTGGCGCTGGGGATCTACAGCGCCGATGCGCTGGTTCGCGCGCGCCGCACCTCGCGGGCCGCGATCGCCGGTGCCGGGGGGGACGCGCGCCGCCGGTGACGCGCGTGCCGGTCGGGTTGTCTGCCCGACGGTGAGATTGTGCACGTCGGCGGGTCCACGTCGATGCGACGGTGACGTGGGTTCGCTGTTCGGTCGTGCGGAGGGTATGCGGAATCGCCCGATGTCGCGGGTCCACTCACCGTCGGGATGCTGTGTGTCTTCTGCGCATCCTAGCCCCGGACATCGGTGTCCGGCCGGTGAGTCCGGACACCTTGCGGTCGATCCGTCCGGGGTGGCGAGGGGCGGCTCGACAAATCTGTAATGCACGTGGTATCAACAAGTTCCGAATTTACACAGCTTTTACCGTGGTTATATCGCGGCAGGCGAGGAGATGGGAGGGACGATGGCGCGACGGTCGGATACCAGTGGTGGATCGGTGCGGGGTGTGGACCTGAACCTGTCCAAGGGATGGGTCCAGGGTGTTGTTCTGGTGATGGTGTTCGGGTTCTTCGTGATGGGATTGCTGGCGCTACGGACCTACACCGATTCGATGCCGTTGCCCGACAAGGTGATCGGGCCCACCGGCGAGGTGGTCTACACCGCGGAGGAGATCACCGAGGGCCAGCAGATCTTCCTGCGCCGCGGCCTGCAACAGTACGGCTCGGTGATGGGCCACGGCGGCTACCTCGGACCGGACTACACCGCCGAATACCTGCGCCTGTCCGCCGAGCACATCCGCGGCCAACTCGACGAGACCGGCGTGCAGGACCCGTCGGAAGCGGTGTCGCAGATGCTGCGGGAGAACCGCTACGACGAGGACACCGGGATCCTCGAATTCACCGCCGAGCAGGTCGCCGCGTTCGACGCCGCGACGCAGTACTACGCGGACTTCTTCGGCACCGACAGCACCGAATACGGGCTGCTGCCGGAGATGATCACCGATGAGCAGCAGATCCACGACCTGACCTCGTTCTTCTCGTGGACCGCGTGGGCCGGTGCCGCCGAACGTCCCGGCCACGACTACTCGTACACCAACAACTGGCCGCCCGAATCGCGCGTGGACAACACCCCGACCGCGGACATCCTCGTCTGGTCGGGCATTTCCTTGGTCGCGTTGATCGGTGGCCTGGGCGTGTTGTTCGCCGTGTACGGACGGTGGAGCAAGAAGATCGGCTGGCACGCCGCCGAACAACCCGCGCTCGCGTTCCGGCAGCCCGGCGAGGTGCAGATCACCAAGGCGCAGAAGGTCACCGCGTGGTTCTTCCTCGTCGTCGCGGTGTTGTTCCTCGGCCAGGCACTGCTGGGAGCGGCGATCGAGCACTACCGCGCGGATCTGACCAGCTTCTTCGGGATCGATCTCGCGCAGGTCCTGCCGTTCAACCTGGCACGCACCTGGCACGTGCAGTTGTCGTTGCTGTGGACGGCTGCGGCGTTCCTGGCCGCGGGTATCTACCTCGCGCCGATCATCGCGGGGCGGGAACCGCGGCGGCAGCACTGGTTGGTGTGGGCGCTGTTCGGTGCGGTCGCGCTGGTGGTGTTCGGTTCCCTGGCCAGTGAGGCGATCTCGATCTTCGGTCCGGACTGGGCGGCGGGGTCGCCGCTGTTCGATCAGCAGTGGGAGTATCTGGATCTGCCGCGGGTGTGGCAGGCGCTGTTGGTGGTGGGGTTGTTCCTGTGGATCGCGATCATCTATCGGGCGATCCGTTCGCGGTTGAAGACCGAGCATCGGTTGAACATGCCGTGGTTGTTCCTCTACGCGGGTCTGGCGATTCCGGGGTTCTATGCGGTCGGGATGCTCGCCGGGACGCAGACGCATCTGACGGTCGCGGAGTTCTGGCGGTTCTGGGTGGTGCACCTGTGGGTCGAGGACTTCTTGGAGTTGTTCACCACGGTGATGGTGGCCTACATCTTCGTGATGCTCGGGGTGGTGCGTCGGAAGATCGCCATTCAGATCATCTTCTTGGATGTGATCCTGTATTCGGCCGGCGGTGTGATCGGCACGATGCATCACCTGTATTTTTCGGGAACACCCGTCGAACACACCGCCCTCGGCGCCGTGTTCTCCGCACTCGAAGTGTTGCCGCTGACGTTCCTCACCGTCGAAGCATGGACGTTCCTGCAACTCGGGGCGCGGCAGCAGTCGCGCAGCGACAAGCCGTTCCCGCACCGCTGGGCGGTGATGTTCCTCGTTGCGGTGGGGTTCTGGAACTTCGTGGGGGCGGGGGTGTTCGGGTTCCTGGTGAACCTGCC
>NZ_JAIYEP010000031.1 GCF_020515525.1 Rhodococcus yananensis | reverse complement strand
GTTCGGCGTGCTCGAGGATCGGGCCGTCCACCATCGCGCCCTCGAAGTCGAAGACCCCCCGCTCGTTCTCGGCGGCGGCCAGAACCCGACGCGCCCAGTCGCGGCGCGGGTGTCGTCCACCCCTGGGTGTTCGTCTAACCCTGGGACTGCTGCGCCTCGATCTGTTTGCGCACGTCGTCCATGTCGAGGGCCTTGACCTGCGTCACGAGGTCCTCGAGGGCTGCGGGCGGCAGCGCCCCGGCCTGGTTGTAGACGAGGATGCCCTCGCGGAACGCCATGATCGTGGGAATCGAGCGGATGTTCGCGGCTGCAGCGATCGCCTGCTCCGCCTCGGTGTCGACCTTCGCGTGCACCACGTCCGGATGCTTCTGCGACGACGATTCGAAGGTGGGGGCGAACTGCTTGCAGGGTCCGCACCAGTCGGCCCAGAAGTCGACGAGGACGATGTCGTTACCGGTGACGACCTCGTCGAAGTTGGCCTGATTCAGGGTCTGGGTTGCCACGGTGGTCCTTTCGGTCGGGCGTGTCGACGGATACAACATCGGGCCGCCGGGTTTTCTTCCGCCACGCTACGCGACCGGCCCTACAGCGGGGTGGCTTCCGCCGCCCGGAACGTGCGTCGATAGTCCTGCGGCGTGGTGCGCCGCAGCCTCAGGAAGTGCCGGCGCAGCACCGCCGCCGTACCGAACCCCACACGGTCGGCGACGACGTCGACGGGCAGGTCGGTGCTCTCGAGCAACTGCTGCGCCGCGAGGACCCGCTGGTCACGGATCCAGCGGGCCGGCGTCGTGCCGGTCTCGGCGGTGAACCGGCGCGCGAACGTCCGCTCGGACATGTGCACGTGCGCCGCGAGTACCGGCACGGTCAGCTCGAGGTGGATGTTCTCGGCGATCCAGTCGATGAGCGGTGCCAGCGCGTCGGCGCTGCATTCGGGCAGCGGCATCTCGACGTACTGGGCCTGGCCGCCGTCGCGGTGCGGCGGGACCACCATGCGCCGGGCGATGGTGTTCGCGACCCGTGTTCCCGCGGTGGAACGCACGATGTGCAGGCACAGGTCGATGCTGGCGGCGCTGCCCGCGCTCGTGAGCACCGGTCGGTCGTCGACGTAGAGGACACCGGGGTCGACGCGGGCGGCGGGGAATCGCTCGGCGAGTACGTCGGTGTATCTCCAGTGGGTGGTGCAGCGACGGTCGTCGAGCAGACCCGCCGCCGCGAGTGTGAACGCACCCGTGCACAGGCTCGCGACGAGTGTGCCCCGATCCACCGCCGCCCGCAGCTTCGCGAACAGCGGTGTGAGCCGGTCGGGGTCGACGACGTCGTCGCCGTCGGAGCCGAGCCCGGTACCGCCCGGTGGTACGACGATCAGATCGGCGTCGTCGAGTCGGTCGAGGTCGTGCGGCACCCCGATCGAGAAGCCGTGGCGGGTGACGATCGGGTCCTCGCACCCGGCGATCAACGTGAAGTCGTGGACGGGCAGGCCGTCGTCGGCACGGTCGGTTCCGAAGACCTCGCAGGCGATACCGAGTTCGAACGCTTCGACGTGGGGGAGCAGCGGGACGACGACCTTCTCGATCACCTCCTCCAGTGTGCTCGCGTTGTGGCGGAAAAGACATACCTTCTGTCATTTCTGCCACTGTCGGGTCGGGGGATCGAGGACGACGCTGGACACATGATCGCGTTGACCGTCCTCGCCGTGCTGCTCGCCCTGGTGGCGCTGTCCCTCGCCGGACTCACCCCCGACACGCACACCGACAGCACCCAGTTCGGCGACTTCCGTTTCTGACCGCCGTCAGGCACGGGCCGGACCGGGCGTGCCGGCGATGAACCACTCCCGCTTCGCGGTGCCGTCCCAGCGTCGGACCGCCGTCACCGAACCCGACTCGCCCGCGTGCCGTGTCCCCGCGGTGACCACCGCGCGGCCGAGGTCGTGCGCCGGCACCCGCCGGGCGAGTGTCACGTGCGGTGTCCAGTCGCCGGGGCGGATGTGCTCCGGGACACCCGGACATCCGCGCAGCGCGTCGTAGACCCGCGCGTGCACCGCGAGCAGGTCCGCCGACGGCACCACCGCCCGCGCCAGCGTCACGCGGCGGGAACCGAACACCACGATGCCGCCGAGGCGGATCGGGACGGGAAGGGACCCGACCGCGGCGCGGATCGTCTCGTCGAGTTCGGGCGGAACCGCCTGCGCGACGAACAACGTCACGTGCGGACGATTGGTTTCGGCGCGAATGCGACCCTGACTGTCCAGACCCGCCTCGTGCAGGCGCGCCCATTGCGCGCGCACCGCCGAGTCGAGTTCGTCGTCGAGGACCACTTCCACGGACTGCACCACGGTGAACCAGGATGGTCCCATGACCGATGCGACCGCAACGACCGAACCGTCCGCACCGCTCGCGCACCACCGGCTGGGTCTGCTCGTCGGCGACGGTATCGGACGGGAGATCGTGCCCGCGACGCGCCGCGTCGTCGACGCAGCGGTCGCGGTCGCCGGTGGCCCCGACATCGAGTGGGTGACGCTGCCGTTCGGTGCCGAGGCGATCGTCACCGACGGTGCGCCCCTGCCCGAACGCACCCTCGATGCCCTCGGTGACCTGGACGGCTGGATTCTCGGCCCGCACGACAACGCCTCCTACCCGGACCGGTACCGCGGCGGCACCGCGCCCGGTGGAGCGATCCGGAAGCGATTCGACCTCTACGCCAACATCCGGCCCGCCCGCACCCTCCCCGGCGTCCGCGCCACCTGCCCCGGGATGGATCTCGTGATCGTCCGGGAGAACACCGAAGGTCTCTACGCGGACCGCAACATGGCGGTCGGCAGCGGTGAGTTCATGCCCACCCCCGACGTGGCGCTCGCTGTCGGTGTGATCACTCGCGCCGCCTGTGAACGGATCGCCCACACCGCTTTCGACCTCGCCGCGCGTCGACGCAAACACGTCACCGTCGTGCACAAGGCGAACGTGCTCACTCTCACCACCGGGTTGTTCCGTGACGTGTGTCGCGAGGTCGGAGCCATGTACCCGAGCGTGACGATCGACGAACTGCACGTCGACGCGGCTGCCGCGCTGCTCGTGCGGGACGGCGCCCGGTTCGACGTGCTCGTCACCGAGAACCTCTTCGGCGACATCCTGTCCGATCTCACCGGAGAACTGGCCGGTTCGCTCGGTACCGCACCGTCGATCAACGCGTCCGCCCGGAAGGCGATGGCGCAGGCCGCGCACGGCGCGGCCCCCGACATCGCCGGCCGTGATGTCGCCAATCCGACCGCGCTGTTCCTGTCCGCGGCGATGCTCCTCGAGCGCCTCGCCGTGTCGGGTCCCAGCTACCTGGCCGACGCCGCCCGCGCCGTCGAGTCGGCCGTCGATCGATGCGTGGGCGGTGGGCTCGCCACCGCCGACCTCGGTGGTACGGCGTCGACGACCGCGTTCACCGACGCCGTGATCGAGGCGATCGCGTCGTAGCAGGTCCCGCCGCCCTCCGGCCCGCGAATTTCGGACACCGCCGGGGTGTGCGGTCTACTGTTCGACTGTGGAGAGGCCAGTAGGAACCCGAGCGTCGCGGCCACACCGGGTGCTCACAGCCGTCGGTGTGGTCCTCGCGACGCTCCTGACCCTCGGCTCCCTGACCGGATGCGTCGTCAACACCGAATCGACGGTGCCGCCCGGTGATCGAGTACGTGCGGAGCGGGTCGACGCGATCGCGGAGCAACTACCGCCCGCGATCGCGGAGTCGGGGCGTCTCCGCGTCGGATCGAACGTGCCGTACGCGCCGAACGAGTTCAAGGCCGACGACGGTGCGATCGTCGGGTTCGCCGTGGAACTCGTCGAGGCCGTCGGTGACGTCCTCGGCGTCGACGCCGTGTTCGAGGAAGCCGATTTCGACCGCATCATCCCCGCCGTCCAGGCCGGGACCCTCGACCTGGGCTCGTCCTCGTTCACCGACACGCTCGAACGCGAGCAGTCGGTGGACTTCGTGACCTACTTCAGTGCCGGCATCCAGTGGGCGCAACGCGTCGGCGAACCGATCGACCCGAACGATGCGTGCGGGCTACGCGTCGCCGTGCAGACCACCACGATCGAGGACATCGAGGAGGTCCCCGCGAAGAGCCGGGCCTGCATCGACGCCGGGCGCCCGCCGATCGACAAGGTCAAGTACGACAGTCAGGACGAGGCGGCCAACGCATTGATCCTCGGGCGGGTCGACGCACTGTCGGCAGACTCTCCGGTGACCGCCTACGTCATCGAACGCAGCGAGGGACGCCTGGAGCCGGCGGGAGAGGTGTTCGACGCGGCACCCTACGGGTTCGTCGTGGCGAAGGGGGCACCGCTCGGACCCGTCGTGCAGCAGGCCGTGCAGCACCTGATCGACACGGGCCTCTACGCCCGAATCGTCGACCGCTGGGGCCTCGACGAGGGTTCGATCACCACGTCGCAGATCAACGCGGCGACGAGTTGAGGGAAGTGAACCGATGAGTCAGGACACCCGGCCGGACCCCGCCGTACCGGACACCGAGCCGGAACCGATCCGCGCGGTGCCGTTGCGCCGGCCCGGTCGCTGGATCGCCGGTGCACTCGTCGTGATCGCACTGGCGTTGCTCCTGTGGGGCGCGGCCACCAACGAGGCGTACCGGTGGGACGTGTACGGGCAGTATCTGTTCGACCGGCGCATCACCGAAGCCGCGTGGAAGACCGTGCAGCTGACGGCGCTGGCGATGGCGCTCGCGGTGGTGCTCGGTGTGATCCTCGCGGTGATGCGGCTGTCGCCGAACCCCGTCCTCAAATCGGTGGCGTGGCTGTACCTGTGGGTTTTCCGCGGTACCCCCGTGTACGTGCAGCTGGTGCTGTGGGGTCTGTTCCCGTCGATCTACAAACAGCTCGACATCGGAATCCCGTTCGTACACCAGTTCTTCCACATCGACCTGCAATCGCTCAACGCGGCGTTCCTGTTCGCCGTCCTCGGTCTGGCCCTCAACGAGGCCGCGTACATGGCCGAGATCGTGCGCGCCGGAATCGGGTCCGTGCCCGAAGGCCAACTCGAGGCGTCGACGGCGCTGGGCATGTCGTGGTCGCAGACCATCCGGCGCACGGTGTTGCCGCAGGCGATGCGGGTGATCATCCCACCGACCGGCAACGAGCTGATCAGCATGCTCAAGACGACCTCGCTGGTCGCGGCGGTCCCGTACACCCTCGAACTGTATGCGCGGGCCCGGGACATCGCCGGTGCGAACTTCCAGCCGATTCCGCTGTTCCTCGTCGCCGCCACCTGGTATCTGGCGATCACCAGTGTGCTGATGATCGGCCAGTACTTCGTCGAACGGCACTATTCGAAGGGGATGAGCCGGCAACTCACCGCGCGTCAGCTGCAGGCCATCGCCGACGCGGAGGGCAAGCCCGTGGTGATCCAGCCGGACGCGAACCCGACGATCCCCGGAGGTGAACGGAAGTGACCGGATCGGAGACGTCGGCCGATACCCCGATGGTCCGCGCCGACCGTGTGTGCAAGCACTACGGAGCCGTCAAGGTGCTCAAGGGCATCTCCCTCGAGGTGCAGCGCGGTGAGGTCACGTGCCTGATCGGCCCGTCCGGTTCGGGCAAGTCGACGTTCCTGCGCTGCATCAACCACCTCGAACGTGTCGATGCGGGACGGCTCTACGTCGACGACACCCTCGTCGGCTACGCCGAACGCGGCGGCAGACTCCACGAGTTGCATCCGCGGCAGGCGGCGAAGCAGCGCCGCGACATCGGGATGGTGTTCCAGCACTTCAACCTGTTCCCGCACCGCACCGTTCTGGAGAACGTCGTCGAGGCCCCGGTCCTGGTGAAGAAGGTCAAGCGCGCCGTCGCGGTCGATCGTGCCCGCGAACTCCTCGACCGGGTGGGTCTGGGCAACAAGGCCGATGCCTACCCCGCTCAGCTCTCCGGTGGTCAGCAGCAGCGGGTCGCGATCGCGCGGGCGCTGGCGATGGATCCGAAACTGATGCTGTTCGACGAGCCGACGTCGGCGCTCGACCCCGAACTCGTGGGGGAGGTTCTCGAGGTCATGCGTGATCTCGCCGCCGGTGGGATGACGATGGTCGTGGTGACGCACGAGATGGGCTTCGCCCGCGAGGTCGCCGACCAACTCGTGTTCATGGACGGCGGGGTGGTGGTGGAGGCGGGGACGCCGCGGGACGTCCTCGGTAATCCGCAGCACGAGCGCACCCGCGAATTCCTCTCCCGGGTGCCGAGCTGAAACTTTTCCCGGGTGGGCGGGCCGAAACACTGCGTTCCGACGTGGTTCGCCACCGTGTCGGTCGTTCGCCACGGGTGCGGTCGTCGTGAACGGCCGGATCGGTAGCGGGGTCGTCGATCCTCCGGTCAGGGTTTGCGGGCACAGAAGATCGCGGTGCCCGGAAAGATCTCTCCGCGCAGCGGGCTCCACTGCCCCCACTCCCGGTCGAGGTGCTCGGGCCACTCGGGTTCGACGATGTCGTACACCTCGAAACCGGCGGTGACGAGTTCTCGCACCCGGTCGCCGACCGTCCGGTGATGTTCCACATAGGTGGCGACGCCGCCGTCGTCCACCTCCACGTACGGTGTGCGATCGAAGTAGGGGAACATCGCGATGAGCCCGCGTTCGCCGGGATCGTCCGGGAAGATCCACCGCATCGGGTGGTTGACGGAGAACACGAACCGGCCGCCTGGTCGCAGCACCCGCGCGGCCTCGCGCATGACCCGCGCCGAATCGGCGACGAACGGGATCGCCCCGAACGCCGAACACACGACGTCGAAACTCGCGTCGGCGAACGGTAGGTTCTCGGCACCGGCCTGCACCAGCGGAACCCGCGGCCCGCCGCGGTTCATCGCATCCGTACCGCGCGCGAGCATCCCGGCGGACAGGTCGAGGCCGACCGCCCGCGCGCCCCGGCCGGCGAGCCAGCGCGCGCACGGCGCCGAACCGCACCCGAGTTCGAGGACGTCGCGCCCCGTCACGTCGCCGAGCAGGCGAACGTCACCTTCGTGCAGTCCTTCCGGGCACCACACGAACTCGCCGTCCGTCGAGTCGGCGCCGAGGAACTCGCCGTGCGTGAGGTGGTAGTCGCCGGCGTCCGCATCCCACCAGTGTCGGCTGGCCCGCTCGGAGTCCTCCGAGTCGAGCCGCATCCGCCCCACCTTCGCCGTACCGAGCAGCGAGTTCGCCGTCGCGTGGCGGTCGTCGGGGGGTAGCGGCGAGTCGGACATGGACACCAGCCTAGGACGTGGGTGACGGTGCGGGCGTCCGGGCCGTGGGCGCGGAGGTTCGGCGGGGACGAAATCGCTCGGCGGTCGTGCCCGGTGCACGCCGCGCGAGGGTGGTTTGCCCAGCTACCACAAAGGCGCGTAGCCTATTGACCGCGAGTGTCCGTTGCTCGGCTCCCATGGTCGTCCGGCGGCACCCGTCGCGAACCTCGTCTCGCCCGATCGTCGTGATCGTTCCCGGTCACGCCGTGGTGTGCGACGTGGATCGTGTGTCCGACCGAAGTTCACCAACCGACCCACAACCCGTCCGGAGCAATTCAACATATGGCCTCCACCACCGTCACCTCGCCGCAGGTAGCCGTCAACGACATCGGCTCCGCCGAGGATTTCCTCGCCGCCGTCGACGCCACGATCAAGTACTTCAACGATGGCGACATCGTGGAAGGCACCATCGTCAAGGTCGACCGCGACGAGGTGCTGCTCGACATCGGTTACAAGACCGAAGGCGTCATTCCGTCCCGCGAGCTCTCCATCAAGCACGATGTCGACCCCAACGAGGTCGTCTCGGTGGGCGATGAGGTCGAGGCTCTGGTCCTCACCAAGGAGGACAAGGAAGGCCGGCTGATCCTGTCCAAGAAGCGTGCTCAGTACGAGCGCGCCTGGGGCACGATCGAGGAGCTCAAGGAGAAGGACGAGGCCGTCAAGGGCACCGTCATCGAGGTCGTCAAGGGCGGCCTGATCCTCGACATCGGTCTGCGCGGCTTCCTGCCGGCATCGCTCGTCGAGATGCGTCGTGTCCGCGACCTCCAGCCGTACGTCGGCAAGGAGATCGAGGCCAAGATCATCGAGCTCGACAAGAACCGCAACAACGTGGTGCTGTCGCGCCGCGCGTGGCTCGAGCAGACCCAGTCCGAGGTCCGCAGCGAGTTCCTGCACCAGCTCCAGAAGGGCCAGGTCCGCAAGGGCGTCGTGTCCTCCATCGTCAACTTCGGCGCCTTCGTCGATCTCGGCGGTGTCGACGGCCTCGTGCACGTCTCCGAGCTGTCCTGGAAGCACATCGATCACCCGTCCGAGGTCGTCGAGGTCGGCAACGAGGTCACCGTCGAGGTTCTCGACGTCGACCTGGACCGCGAGCGCGTCTCCCTGTCGCTCAAGGCGACGCAGGAAGACCCGTGGCGTCAGTTCGCCCGCACCCACGCGATCGGTCAGATCGTTCCGGGCAAGGTCACCAAGCTCGTTCCGTTCGGTGCGTTCGTGCGCGTCGAGGAGGGCATCGAGGGTCTGGTCCACATCTCCGAGCTGGCCGAGCGCCACGTGGAGGTCCCGGACCAGGTCGTGTCCGTCGGCGACGACGCGATGGTCAAGGTCATCGACATCGACCTCGAGCGTCGCCGCATCTCGCTGTCGCTGAAGCAGGCCAACGAGGACTACACCGCCGAGTTCGATCCGTCGAAGTACGGCATGGCCGACAGCTACGACGAGCAGGGCAACTACATCTTCCCCGAGGGCTTCGATCCCGAGACCAACGAATGGCTCGAGGGCTTCGAGAAGCAGCGTGAGGAGTGGGAGTCCCGCTACGCCGAGGCGGAGCGTCGCCACAAGATGCACACGGCTCAGATCGAGAAGATGGCTGCGGACGAAGCCGCCGAGGCAGCGGCCGGTGTCTCCGGAAGCAACTACTCGTCCGACTCCGGTGCCGACACGGCCACCGAGTCCGCGGGTGGTTCGCTCGCCAGCGATGCCCAGCTCGCTGCACTGCGCGAGAAGCTGTCGGGCAACGCCTGATAGGCACGTACACGACGGGAAGGCCCCCGCACTTCATGTGCGGGGGCCTTCCCGTTTTCTGTTCCGACCCGATGGGCGACCGCCCCCCGGATGAGCGAATGTATCGCTCGCTCGATTGATTCGAGCGAGCAATACCATTCGCTCGGACTGTGGGGACGCAGACGGGGACGGGGAGGGGTGGGGGAGACGCGGAGAGGGGCTCGTGTGGGCGGGAGGGCGTTCGCCCGGCGTCGTCGATCGTGCCGGTGTGCCGTCGGGGATCAGCCCACGGCGGGGGTGGCCCACTGCGCCGGCAGCGCGGCCGCACGCTTGCGCATCGCGGCGTGACTGTGCCGCGCGTTGCTCAGGAACGTGGTGAACCAGTTGCGCCGGTGGTCGGCGAGAGCGGCAGCGACCTCGGGGATGAGGATGCAGTGCACACCGTGGTCCATTCCGAGGCGATGCCGACCGGGTGCAAGAGAGGACGAACGCATGACCTGCCTTCTCGGGGTGGTGGATCGAACGGTCGGACGCATACTCGACGATATCCGACGGCACGACTGTACTCCGGCATTTGGCGCAGGTGAGAGGGGTGTTTCGCGTCCTCTCACCACTGCGACCGGTCTGTGATCGCCTCGTGATCGGCGCGTGACAGCGGCGGGTCGGGTGTCCTCGCCGCGGCGGTCGGTGCAAGACTGGGCGGTGTGCTGCGAATGGGGTTGACCGGAGGAATCGGCGCGGGAAAATCGACCGTTGCGAAGGAGCTCGTCGCGCTCGGTGCGGTGCTCGTCGACGCCGATGTGATCGCGAGGGAGATCGTCGAGCCGGGCACGGAGGGATTGGCCGAGCTCGTCGACGCGTTCGGTGAGGAGATTCTGCGCGGCGACGGTTCACTCGATCGGCCGGCGCTCGCCGCCAAGGCATTCGCCAGCGACGAGGCCCGCGCGGTCCTCAACGCGATCACGCATCCGCGCGTCGGTAGACGGACCGCCGAGCTCGTCGACTCCGCCGCCGACGACGCGATCCTGGTCCAGGACATTCCGCTGCTCGTGGAGGGTGGTATGGCCCCGGCATTCCATCTCGTCGCGGTGGTCCATGCGGGGGAGGAGGAGCGGTTGCGCCGCCTCGTGGAGCAGCGCGGCATGCCGGAGAACGATGCCCGGGCGCGCATCGCAGCTCAGGCGACCGAGCGGCAGCGACGCGAGGTCGCGGACGTGTGGCTCGACAACACCGGGGAGCCGGATGCCATCGTCGACCGGGTCCGTGCGCTCTGGCACGACAGGCTCGTCCCGTTCGAACGCAACATCCGGACCCGTGTGGCCGTCGACGCCGCACCCGTACTCGTTCCGCCGCGGGAGCACTGGGATGCGCAGGCTGCACGGTTGATCGCGCGCCTCGCGCTGGCGTGCGGTGGTCGGGCCGTGCGGATCGACCACGTCGGTTCCACCGCCGTGCCGGGTCTCGAAGCGGTGGACGCGGTCGACATCCAGATCACGGTTCGTGATATCGACGATGCGGATGCGCTCGCCGAACCGCTGGCGGCCGCGGGTTTCCCGCGTATCGAGGGTGTCACGCACGAGGAGCCGAAGCCGTCGTATGGGGCCGGCGGCGAGACCGACCCGGCCGTGTGGTCGATGCGGCTGCACGGCAGCGCCGATCCCGGGCGACCCGCCGGGATCGCGATCCGCGTCGACGGCTGGCCGGGGCAGACGTTCGCGCTGGTGCTGCGCGACTGGTTGCGTGCGGATCCGCAGGCGCGCGCGGAGTTCGCGGCCGTCAAGCGGGCTGCCGCCGATGCCGCTGCCCACGAATCGGATCCGCCGGTTGCGGCCGCCGTGTACGGCGAATCGAAGGCGCCGTGGTTCGACCGGGCGTATCACCGGGCGCGGGCCTGGTCGGAGGAGTCGGACCGGCGCGGATAGCGCTGTGCTCCGGAGTCGAACCGCCGACCGGAATACTTCCGCCGACACTCCCGTTGGGATAGTTGACGAATCAATTATTTGACGGAGGTACGGTCGTGCAATTCGGAGTCTTCACCATCGGCGACGTCACCCGCGATCCCCTCACGGGGCGTGTCCCGACGGAACACGAACGCATCGACGCGATGACGAAGATCGCGCTGAAGGCGGAGGAGGTCGGCCTCGACGTCTTCGCCACCGGCGAGCACCACAACCCGCCGTTCGTTCCGTCGTCGCCGACGACCATGCTCGGCTGGATCGCGGCGCGCACCGAGAACCTGCTGCTGTCCACCGCGACCACCCTGATCACCACCAACGACCCGGTGAAGATCGCCGAGGACTACGCGATGCTCCAGCACCTCTCGGGTGGGCGCGTCGATCTGATGATGGGACGGGGCAACACCGGACCCGTCTACCCGTGGTTCGGCAAGGACATCCGCCAGGGCATCCCCCTGGCCATCGAGAACTACCACCTGCTGCGTCGTCTGTGGCGCGAGAAGGTCGTCGACTGGGAGGGGAAGTTCCGCACCCCGCTGCACGGCTACACCTCCACCCCGATGCCCCTCGACGACACACCCCCGTTCGTGTGGCACGGCTCGATCCGCTCGCCCGAGATCGCCGAACAGGCCGCGTTCTACGGCGACGGCTTCTTCCACAACAACATCTTCTGGCACCGCGAACACATCCAGCAGATGATCCGCCTCTACCGAGCCCGTTTCGAACAGTACGGGCACGGCGCAGCCGATCAGGCGATCGTCGGGCTCGGCGGTCAGGTTTTCATGGCCGAGACCGAAGGCGAGGCGAAGAAGATGTTCCGGCCATACTTCGACAACGCCCCCGTCTACGGGCACGGGCCGTCCCTCGAGGAGTTCTCATCGATGACGCCGTTGACCGTCGGGACCCCCGAGCAGGTGATCGAACGAACCCTGGGATTCGCCGACTACGCCGGCGACTACCAGCGGCAGCTGTTCCTGATGGACCATGCCGGACTGCCCCTCGACGTCGTTCTCGAGCAGATCGAGATCCTCGGTCGCGAGGTGGTGCCGGTGCTGCGCACCGAGTTCGAGCGGCGACGGCCCGCCCACGTGCCGTCCGATCCGCCGACACACGCCTCCTTGACGGCCGCGGGACCGGATTCTCCACACCGTCTGGTCGCCCCCGCGAAGCTCGACGAGACGGTGGAGGCACGACGATGACGCGGCGCATCACCGTGGTCACCGCGGGCGTGTCGCAACCGTCGTCGACGAGGCTGCTCGCCGATCGGCTCACCGACGCGACCCGCGCGGCGGTGGGCGCGCGTGGAGAGGACATCGTCGTCGATGTGCTCGAGATCCGCGACCTCGCCGGCGATCTCGCGATGACGATGACGACGGGCGTGCCGACACCGGCGCTGGTGCAGGCACGAGAACGCGTATCGACGGCGGACGGACTGATCGCCGTCACACCGGTGTTCACCGCCAGCTACAGCGGTCTGTTCAAGATGTTCGTCGACGCCCTCGACGCCGACGCAGTGCGCGCAATGCCGGTCCTCGTCGCTGCCACCGCCGGAACATCACGGCATTCGCTCGTGCTGGACCACGCGATGAGACCGCTGTTCGCGTTCCTCGGCGCCGCGGTGGTGCCCACCGGTGTGTTCGCGGCGACCGAGGATTTCGGTGCGGTCGGGCCCGAACTCGGCGACCGGATCCGGCGCGCCGCGGACGAATTCGCTGCCGCCGTCGTCACCGACCGCGCCGCCGTGGAGGGATTCGTGCCGACCGCGCCGCGCCGCACGGCGTCGTCGGGCAACGGCGTGTCGACCGCGGGAAGCACCTTCGAATCGCTGATGCGTGCGCAACTGGACTGACCTGCACGGGCAGGACGTCCACCGCCTGCGGGTGCATCAGTCACGCCATTCGAGGGGCATTCCGCGGGAGGCGAGCCACGCGTCGACGTCGTGACCGTGTGCGGCGATGCCGTCCACGGCGGTGAGCGCGGTGGCGACGGCGCGTTCGGCATCGTCGGTGTCGAGCACGCCCGCGGCGACCGCCGCGAACAACTCGTCGACGTCCTCGACCTCCGTACCGCGACCCGTGCGCACCACGAGGTCCAGGTAATGGTCGCGCGAGTGCCACACGTCGCCGTCCCGCCAGAACTCGCCGACGTCGAGGTACCGGTCCTGATCCCGTTCGAAACCGGGACGGAAATGGAAGATCGACACCCGCAGGCGTACGGACGGCAGCAACCACGATTCGAGATAGTCGAACTGGCGGTGATCGGCCGTGCGCCCCATGTACAGGCCACAGGGCAGTACCCGATACCGCTCGACGGGGCGTTCGATGCCCTTGGGGTCGGTGTTGGTGCGGGCGGTGACGTCGAAGCGTTCCACCTTGATCGGATGCAGCCGGGACGCCATGATCGCAACCTACCGCGCTCCGCCCACTCGCGGGCCGACCTCCGATCGAGGTGGCGTGTCGGGGGAACGGCCTACCCTGGTGTGCATGGCCTTCGCAAGCGAGCATCCCGTCGTCGCGCACTCGGAGTTCCGCCCGGTCGGCGACATCGAACGTACCGACGGGCGGTTCGAGGTCGTCAGCGAGTACGAGCCGGCGGGCGACCAGCCCGCCGCGATCGACCAGCTCGAGCACCGGTTGAAGGCGGGGGAGAAGGACGTGGTGCTGCTCGGGGCCACCGGCACCGGCAAATCGGCGACCACGGCGTGGTTGATCGAACGGATGCAGCGGCCCACCCTGGTGATGGCACCCAACAAGACTCTCGCGGCGCAACTCGCCAACGAACTGCGTGAGATGCTGCCCGGCAACGCCGTCGAGTACTTCGTGTCGTACTACGACTACTACCAACCCGAGGCGTACATCGCGCAGACCGACACGTACATCGAGAAGGATTCCTCCATCAACGACGACGTGGAGCGGCTCCGCCACTCGGCGACGTCGGCACTGTTGTCACGGCGCGACGTGGTGGTCGTCGCGTCCGTGTCGTGCATCTACGGTCTGGGTACTCCGCAGTCCTATCTCGACCGGTCCGTGCAGCTCGAGGTGGGGGTGGAAGTGCCCCGCGACGCCCTGCTCCGGCTGCTCGTCGACGTCCAGTACACCCGCAACGACACCGCCTTCACGCGCGGCTCCTTCCGGGTCAAGGGCGACACCGTCGACATCATCCCCGCCTACGAGGAACTCGCCGTCCGCATCGAGTTCTTCGGCGACGAGATCGACGCCCTCTACTATCTGCATCCGCTCACCGGGGACGTCATCCGGAAGGTCGACTCGCTGCGGATCTTCCCGGCGACGCACTACGTCGCCGGGCCGGAACGCATGGAACGCGCCGTCGCGGGCATCGAAGCCGAACTCGAGGAGCGACTCGCCGACCTGGAGAACCGCGGCAAGCTCCTCGAGGCGCAGCGGCTACGGATGCGCACCCAGTACGACCTCGAGATGATCAGGCAGGTCGGCTTCTGCTCCGGCATCGAGAACTACTCGCGGCACATCGACGGTCGCGCGGCGGGGTCGGCGCCGGCCACCCTGATCGACTACTTCCCCGAGGATTTCCTGCTCGTCATCGACGAATCCCACGTCACGGTGCCGCAGATCGGTGCCATGTACGAGGGCGACATGTCTCGTAAACGCAACCTCGTCGAGTTCGGGTTCCGGCTGCCGTCGGCCGTCGACAACCGGCCGCTCACCTGGGAGGAGTTCTCCGACCGGATCGGCCAGACCGTCTACCTGTCCGCCACACCCGGCGCGTACGAACTGGGACGGACGGGCGGTGAGGTCGTCGAACAGGTGATCCGCCCGACCGGCCTCGTCGACCCGAAGGTCGTCGTCAAACCCACCAAGGGGCAGATCGACGATCTCGTGCACGAGATCCGGGAACGCACCGACCGCGACGAGCGCGTCCTGGTGACCACGCTGACGAAGAAGATGGCCGAGGATCTGACCGATTACCTCCTCGAACTCGGCATCCGGGTGCGTTACCTGCATTCGGACATCGACACGCTGCGCCGGGTCGAACTCCTGCGGCAGTTGCGGCTCGGCGAGTACGACGTGCTCGTCGGCATCAATCTGCTGCGTGAGGGGCTCGACCTGCCGGAGGTGTCGCTCGTGGCGATCCTCGACGCCGACAAGGAGGGGTTCCTCCGTTCGACGCGGTCGCTCATCCAGACCATCGGTCGCGCGGCGCGCAACGTCTCCGGCGAGGTCCACATGTACGCCGACAAGATCACCGACTCGATGGCACAGGCGATCGAGGAGACCGAACGGCGTCGAGAGAAGCAGATCGCGTACAACGTCGAGCACGGCATCGACCCGCAGCCGTTGCGCAAGAAGATCGCCGACATCCTCGACCAGGTGTACCAGGAGGCCGACGACACGGACGGCATCGAGGTCGGAGGTTCCGGCAGGAATGCTTCCCGCGGTCGTCGGGCGCAGGGCGCGGCCGGGCGCGGCGGCAGTTCCGGTGTGGTCGAGGGCCGCGACACGTCGTCGATGCCGCGGGCCGAACTGGCCGATCTCGTGCAGCAGCTCACCGACCAGATGATGCAGGCGGCGCGTGATCTCCAGTTCGAACTCGCCGCGCGGTTGCGCGACGAGATCTCCGACCTCAAGAAGGAGTTGCGCGGCATGGATGCCGCAGGCCTGCAGTGACATCCGCGACATTGATGTGACGTGAGATAACAGAAACCTTCGTCGGTGATCGTCGGCGCTCACCGGGCGCGCTGTGGTGTCCTACCCAAACGCACCACCCACGCGAGTGTGACCGCTAGTGTCGAACCGATATCGGGTGGGGTGGCCGGTCGACCGTCCTTCTCGCCCGGCCGTGCATGCCGAAGACATCGCCGATGGAGGACTGAATGAGTGCGTACCGGACCATTGTCGTGGGAACCGACGGCTCCGAATCGTCGTACCGAGCCGTCGAGAAGGCCGCGTCGCTGGCGCAGGACGCCGACGCCACCCTCGTGATCGCGTGCGCGTACTACCCGGCCGATCCCAAGGACACCGCCCGCGCGGCCGACGTCCTCGGTGACGAGGCGTACCAGGTCACCGGGTCGGCGCCGACCTACGAGATTCTCCGCACCGCACGCGAGAAGGCCAATGCGGTCGGGGCGAAGAACGTCGTCGAACGCCCGATCGTCGGGGCACCCGTGGACTCGCTGCTCACCCTCGTCGACGAGGTCGACGCCGATCTGATCGTCATCGGGAACCGCGGCCTGAACACCCTCACCGGACGACTGCTCGGTTCGGTGCCCTCCGACGTGGCTCGCAAGTCCACGACCGACGTTCTCGTCGTGCACACCGTCCGCTGACGGGCCGCGGCATCGCGGTCAGCAATAGTGTTCGCGTGCCGCGTTCACGTAGCTGTGGGCCGCGTCGTCGCCTGTCGTGTCCGACGCCGACGCGGCGTAGGCAGCGACCGGCCGCGCGAGTTCGAGCACCCGCTCCTCGGGGACTCCGGCCGCGAGTTGGTCGCACAGGCCCCGCGCCAGCGCCAGCAGCGTCTCGTCGGGCACGTCCGCGACAAGACCTTCGGCGCTGAGCGCCTCCTTGAATCGGAGACCCCGATCGTCGAGTACCGGCGCCATGGTCTCGGCGCGAGTGGTGGTGGGGGACACGGCACCCGCAGCCTCGGCGGAATCGGATGTGCCGTCGCTCGACGAGCACGCCGCCAGCAGCAGCACCGCCCCGATGCACAGTCCGGCGGCACCCCGGCGTACGGCGCCGCGCGCGCTCACTCGCCCGGTCAGCACGGTGCCGTGTCCCGGACGCCGTCGAGCACGTGCGGCAACGGACTCGTGTGCAGGATCCCGAGTCGCTGTGTCGCGCGGGTCAACGCGACGTACAGGTCGTTGAGCCCCCGCGAGGATTCGGCGAGGATCTCGGACGGTTCGACGAGGATCACGGCGTCGAACTCGAGTCCCTTGACCTCGCGGACCGTCGCGACCCTCACCGAATCCGAGGCCAGCACTTCCCATTCGGTGCGCAGCCGGGGCGGCACGAGCACTGCGGTCAGCCCCGGACCCGTCTCGGTGTCCAGTACGCGGCGCACCTCGCTCCCGAGGTCGTCGGTGACGCGGCGTGCCCACGGCCGGACACCCGATTCGCGTACCGACCGTGGCGGCGCCTGGTCGGGATCGATCTCGGCGAGCACGGAGTGGGCGATCTCCATGATCTCTGCCGGGGTCCGGTAGTTGACCGTCAACTCGGCTTTGCGCCACCTGTTCTTGACGTACGGTTCGAGAATCCGCTGCCACGATGTGTTCCCTGCCGGATCGCCGGTCTGCGCGGTGTCCCCGACGAGCGTCATCCACCGGTTCGGGATGCGGCGCATGAGCATCCGCCAGGCCATCTCCGACAACTCCTGGGCCTCGTCGACGATGACGTGCCCGTACGTCCATGTCCGGTCACCGGCCGCGCGTTCGGCTGTGGTGTGGTGCCTGCCCAGGTCCTGTCGCTCCGCGAGTTGCGTGGCGTCGATCAGGTCGTACGCCATCAGCAGTTCCGGATCCAGGTCGTCCTCGAGATCCTGCGGGGCGGATCCGGTGAGGATGTCGAGAGCGCCCTGCGCGTCAGCGATCTGCCGACGCCACGCCCGTGCCGCCCGCTCCCGTTCGGCGGCGTCGTCGACACCGAGGAGTTCGGCCAACTCGTCGAGGAGCGGAGCGTCCGCAGCGCTGAATCCGAGGTGGCGTCCGGGTCGGTGCAGCGCAGTGACCTGTTCGTCGTCGAGCTTCGGGGCCGCCGATTCGAGGCGTCGCCGGGACCCGAGGAGATCGGCGAGGACCCGCTGCGGTGTCAGGTCCGGCCACAATGCGTCGATCGCGGCGACGATGTCGGGGTCCTCACGCATCTCCGAGCGGATGTCGTCGAGATCCTCCCGGCTGAGGAGGTTTCCGCCGTGGACGAGGTCGGTGCCGATGATGGCGGCGAGTTGGTCGGCGAGTGCCTCGATCACTGCCGATACGAAGATGGGCCGCGCCAGGTTGTGCGGTCGCCGAGACGATCTGGCCCGGCCACGGGCCCGCGTGACGACCTTCCGGTCGAGGGACAGCCGGTAGGTGTCGAAGGTCAGCTCGACCGGCGTGGACGGTAGCTCCTGTCGGTCCCGGACGGCCTTCTTGAGCACGTCGACCATGTCGAGCGAACCCTTGATCGCTCCGGCGGCGTCGCAGTCCTCGACCGTGGCCCGCACTCCGGGATACAGATCCCCGATCGTCGACAGCAGCACTCCCGTCTCGCCCAGGGACGGCAGGACCTGACCGATGTAGTCGAGGAAGGTCGAGTTGGGGCCGACGATGAGCACGCCGCTCTTGGCGAGCTGCTTGCGGTAGGTGTACAGCAGGTAGGCGGCGCGGTGCAGCGCGACCGCGGTCTTGCCGGTACCCGGACCACCCTGGACGACGAGGACGCTCTTGTGTTCGGATCGGATGATCGCGTCCTGCTCGGACTGGATGGTCGCGACGATGTCGTGCATCTGCCCGGTCCGGGCCGCGTTGAGTGCGGCGAGCAGCGCGGACTCGCCGGCGACCCCGCCGGCTGCGACGACCTCACCATGTTCACGCGCGGCGTCGAGGTCGAGGTACTCGTCGTTGAGCGCGGTGACGGTCCTGTTGCGGCTGCGGATGTGGCGGCGCATCGTCACACCGTCGGGAGTCGCGGGAGTGGCGAGATAGAACGGACGGGCCAGCGGCGCACGCCAGTCCAGGAGCAGCGATTCGTAGTCGTTGTCCTCGTCGAGGATTCCGATTCGGCCGATGTATCGCGCTTCGATTCCGGTCCCGCCCGTCTCACCGTCGGTGGAGCCACCCGAACGACCGTCGGAGGTGGCGGAGGTGTCGGACGTGTCGACCCGGACATCGACTCGCCCGAAGCACAGCCCGTGCTCGGCGGCGTCGTACTTGGTGAGGTCGTCGGTGTACATCTGGGTGAACGACTCGCGCTCACTGCGCGCCTGCGGGGTGCCGCCCGACTCGAGCAGGACTCGGCTCAACCGGGTCTGCGCGTAGTCGCGCAGCTCATCGAGGTGTGTGTACAGCATCGACAGGTAGGACTGTTCCTGTTCGATGTCGGGATGGGACGCGCCGTCGCCGCGCACATGGACTCCTCGGGGTCGTGCCGATCGGATGGGGGCGGTGCCGATCGAAGCGTCCGAGAAGTCTAGTTCGCGGCGAGCGTCCGTGCAGAATCCGGATGTCGTGGGCGCGGGTGCGGCCACCCGATCAGCGGGTGTCCGGCCGTCGACGTGCCAGCGCCTGTCCGGCGTCCTCCCGGGCCTTCTCTCCGAGATCGTGGGCGCGATCGGTCAGGTCGCGTGCCTTCTCGGTCAGGTCGAAGGCTCGCTCGGCGGCCTTCTCCTCGGCGCGGTGCGCCCACTCGGATCCTCGCTCGCGGGCGGTGTCCCACCACGACGATCCGTGTGCGCGTGCGGCGTCGGTGTATTCGGGTGCTCGGGTCTTGGCGAGGGCGAGTAGTTCGGTGCTGCGTTCGCGGGCGGATTCGGCGAGTTCCGGGGCGCGTTCGCGGGCCGCATCGAGCAGTTCGGTGCCGCGTTCGCGGGCGCGTTCGGCGAGTTCGGGTGCCTGTCGGGTCGCTGCGTCCACGAGGTGTCGGACCTCGGCCCGCTGGTTGTCGCCGTGATCGGAACCCACGTGGGGAAGTGCGGCGACGAGGCTCTGCTGGGCGTGCTCGGCCGCCTGGCGTCCACGCCAGCCCAGTGAAGGTTTGCCTTCGGTGTCGACCGCGGCGAGCAGCAGTCCGCCGAGCAGTCCGATGTTCTTGAGGAACTGGGTGCGCTGCTGTGCGCGTTGGGTGGGGTCGTCGACGTTCCAGAAGTCGTGCCCGGTGATGGTGGTGGGGACGACGCTGGTGGCCAGCGTGAGTGCGGCGATCCGCGGGGCCTTTCCGAGGGCGAGCAGCGTCCCGGCGCCCACCTGGATCGCCCCGTTGATCCGCACCATGTTCTCGGGTGCGGAGGGGAGGCGGTCGGCCACCGACGCGGGGACGGCGTCGAGCATCCGGTCGAGTCCGGGTTGTGCTGCAGCCACCTTCGCGGTGGGCTTCCGCAGCGCGTCGATACCTCCGACGATGAAGATGGACGCGAGCATCGGTCGGGCGAGTCTCCTGACGATCATGTCGACCCCGTTTCTGTCGTGCGGTGGGCGTGTCCCACCCTGGCACGGGTACCCGCCCCGGCGCCGGATATTCCCCTCGCGGTCGAATTCGGACGAGACGGAAAAGCATGAAATACCGAACTCTGCGGCCCCGGCAATCCAACCGACCCACAAGCGAGTGGGCGGGACCGACCCGGTCCGGCATCGTGCGTGAACTCCAACGCGCACTTGCCTGGTGGATCGGTGCCTGCTCGCTCAGCCATCACACCGTCCGAATACGGGACCCGACGGTCACCAGCCGCGCTCCTGCCATTCGGAGAGGAACGGGCGTTCGAGACCCAACGTGGTGTCCTTGCCGTGCCCCGGGTAGATGACGGTGTCGTCGCCGAATCGGCCGAACAGCTTCGTCTCGACGTCGTCGAGCAGCGAGGTGAACTCTTCAGGATTCGTTGTCCGCCCGATGCCCCCCGGGAACAGCGAGTCGCCGGTGAAGATGTGGTGTCGGCCGGTGCCGCGTTCGGTGAGCACCAGCGCAACCGAACCGGGGGTGTGCCCCGCCAGGTGGATCACCTCGAGGGAGGTCTCGCCGATCTGCACCGTGTCGCCCTCGTTCAGCAAGCGGTCGGGTGTGACGGGCAGCGGCCCCGCGTCGAGGGGATGCGCGGCGGTGGGCACCCGTGTCGCTGCGACAACCTGTTCGAGTCCTTGCCAGTGATCCCAGTGCTGGTGGGTGGTGACGATCAGGTCGAGTCCCGGTGCGTTGTCGCGCAGGAACGACACGAGAGTGTCGGGTTCGTTCGCGGCATCGATGAGGACCGATCGGCCGGTCGCCTCGTCGGTGACGAGGTACACGTTGTTGTTCATCGCGCCCACCGCCAGCTTGACGATGGTGGCGCCGGGAACGGTGCGGCGGTGTGCCGGGCCGCCGGGGGTCACGTCGCCGGTGTAGGACTCGTCGATGATCACGGGCTGCTCTGTCATGTCTGAACCGTACCGCCGCGCGGATACGGGAGGTGACCAGCGGCGCACCGGAACCTGTCGGTGCTCGCGCCTACGATGGCACAGGGCCCGTCGGGGGCTCGGTCGATGAGGAAGGAATCGGTGTGGCGGATCGATTGATCGTACGAGGCGCGCGCGAACACAACCTGCGCGGAGTCGACCTCGACCTGCCGCGCGACAGCCTCATCGTGTTCACCGGCCTGTCCGGATCGGGCAAGTCGAGCCTCGCATTCGACACGATCTTCGCCGAAGGTCAGCGGCGCTACGTCGAGTCCCTGTCGGCGTACGCGCGGCAGTTCCTCGGGCAGATGGACAAGCCGGACGTCGACTTCATCGAGGGCCTGTCGCCGGCGGTGTCGATCGACCAGAAGTCCACCAACCGCAACCCACGATCGACGGTCGGCACCATCACCGAGGTCTACGACTATCTGCGTCTGCTCTACGCACGCGCCGGCACCCCGCACTGCCCGGTGTGCGGTGAACGGATCGCGCGACAGACCCCGCAGCAGATCGTCGATCAGGTCCTCGCGATGGAACAGGGGCTGAGATTCCAGATCCTCGCGCCGGTCGTGCGCACCCGCAAGGGGGAGTTCGTCGACCTGTTCGAGCAACTCACCGTTCAGGGCTACTCGCGTGTGCGTGTCGACGGTGTGGTGCACCCGCTGTCCGACCCACCGAAGCTGAAGAAACAGGAGAAGCACGACATCGAGGTGGTCGTCGACCGTCTCGCAGTGAAGGCTTCGGCGAAACAGCGGCTGACCGATTCGATCGAAACCGCGCTGCGGCTGGCCGAAGGTGTCGTCGTGCTCGACTTCGTCGATCTCGACGAGGACGATCCGGGGCGCGAACGGCGTTTCTCCGAGAACCTCGCCTGTCCCAACGCGCACCCGCTCGCCATCGACGATCTCGAACCGCGATCGTTCTCGTTCAACTCCCCGTACGGTGCGTGCCCCGAATGCGCGGGTCTGGGGATCCGGAAAGAGGTCGATGTCGATCTCGTCGTCCCGGACCCGGATCGCAGCCTCGCCGAGGGTGCGATCGCACCGTGGTCGATGGGGCAGAGTTCCGAGTACTTCACGCGCTTGCTCACGGGTCTCGCCGATGTCATGGAGTTCGACATCGACACCCCCTGGAAGAAGTTGCCCACGAAGGTCCGCAAGGCCGTTCTGAACGGTAGCCACGAACAGGTCCACGTCCGATACAAGAACCGGTACGGGCGGGTGCGTTCCTACTATGCCGAGTTCGAGGGCGTCCTGCCGTTCCTGCACCGTCGGCTCGAGCAGTCCGAGTCGGAGCTGATGAAGGAACGCTACGACGGCTACATGCGCGACATCCCGTGTCCGGCCTGCGCAGGTACCCGACTGCGACCCGAGATCCTCGCGGTCACCGTCACGGCCGGTGACCTCGGCGCGAAGTCGATCGCCGAGGTGTGTGAACTCTCGATCGCCGACTGCGCCGTCTTCCTGGACGCCTTGACGCTCGGTTCGCGAGAGGCCGCGATCGCCGGACAGGTCCTCAGGGAGATCCAGGCCCGGCTCGGCTTCCTGCTCGACGTCGGGCTCGACTACCTGACGCTGTCGCGGGCGGCGGCGACACTGTCCGGTGGTGAGGCGCAACGGATTCGGCTCGCCACCCAGATCGGATCCGGGCTCGTCGGCGTGCTGTACGTGCTCGACGAACCGTCCATCGGCCTGCACCAGCGCGACAATCGGCGGTTGATCGACACCCTGACCCGGCTGCGGGATCTCGGCAACACCCTCATCGTCGTCGAACACGACGAGGACACCATCCGCACGTCCGACTGGGTCGTCGACATCGGCCCGCGCGCCGGTGAGCACGGCGGCCGTGTCGTGCACAGCGGAACCTACAAGGATCTGCTCGACAACACCGAATCTCTCACCGGTGCTTACCTTTCTGGTCGTGAGGCCATTCCGGTGCCAGGTGAACGCCGCGGCGTGGACGCCGGCCGAGAGGTCACCGTCGTCGGCGCCCGCGAGAACAATCTGCGCGGCATCGACGTGGCGTTCCCGCTCGGTGTGCTCACTTGCGTCACCGGGGTGTCCGGCTCCGGCAAGTCGACGCTCGTCAACGAGATCCTCGCCACCGTGATGGCCAACGAACTGAACCGGGCCCGCCAGGTGCCCGGGCGGCACACCCGGGTCGAGGGACTCGACCAGTTGGACAAGCTCGTACAGGTCGACCAGTCGCCGATCGGGCGCACACCGCGTTCGAACCCCGCCACGTACACGGGTGTCTTCGACAAGATCCGTACCCTGTTCGCCGCGACCACCGAGGCGAAGGTGCGCGGATACCAACCCGGACGGTTCTCGTTCAACGTCAAGGGCGGGCGCTGCGAGGCATGTTCGGGTGACGGCACCCTCAAGATCGAGATGAACTTCCTGCCCGACGTCTACGTGCCGTGCGAGGTGTGCCACGGCGCCCGCTACAACCGCGAGACACTCGAGGTGCACTACAAGGGCAAGACGATCGCCGAGGTCCTCGGCATGTCCATCGAGGAGGCCGCCGAGTTCTTCGAGCCGGTCACCTCCATCCATCGGTACCTCAGAACCCTCGTGGAGGTCGGGCTCGGCTACGTGCGGCTCGGTCAGCCCGCGACGACTCTGTCCGGTGGTGAGGCACAACGGGTCAAGCTTGCGGCGGAACTGCAGAAGCGATCCAACGGGCGCACCGTGTACGTGCTCGACGAACCCACCACCGGACTGCACTTCGAGGACATCCGCAAGCTCCTCGGCGTGATCAACGGTCTGGTCGACAAGGGCAACACCGTCATCGTCATCGAGCACAACCTCGACGTCATCAAGACCGCCGACTGGGTGATCGACATGGGGCCGGAAGGCGGTTCGGGTGGCGGCACCGTCGTGGCCTGCGGCACGCCCGAACACGTCGCGGGCGTCGAGTCGAGCTACACGGGCAGATTTCTGCGGGAGGCGCTGGCGGAGGAGGGGCAACCGGTACCGGTGACGACGGTCGCGGGGAAGGCGGCAACCCGGAAGGCAGCAACCGGGAAGAAGACCGCCGCGAAGAAGACTGCCGCGAAGGAGACGGTCGCGAAAAAGGCGGTCACGAAAAAGGCCACCGCGAAAAAGGTGCCGCCGAAGGAGGCGACCGTCCCGGTGCGGTGACCCGGCGCCACCTCCCGCGGTGGGGTCGATCACGGAACGGCGCTGCCTCCCGACGGAACTATTAGCATCGAACTAATAGTTCTATCGGGAGTGAGCGATGCCGAAACAGACCGTGGCCGTGATCGGGGGTGGCGTCACCGGACTGATCGCGGGTCGAGCCCTGGCGCGCTCGGGCCTGCACCCGGTGGTGTTCGAATCCTCCGAGCGGCTCGGCGGGCAGGTCCGCACCGTCCGGGTGGGTGGCCACGCCATCGATGTCGGCGCCGAATCATTGCACCGGATGGGTGCGACCATCCCGGGCCTCGACGACGACCCCGACCTCACCGCCGGACTGTGCACCGCCCGCGACTCGCACACCTGGGTGTACGCCGCGGGCCGGCTCCGCCGACTTCCCGCCGGAGTCGGACCCGGTGGGCCGACGAAGCTGCTGCCGGTGCTCGGCGCCCGAACCCTGTCTCCGTGCGGTGTCCTGCGGGCCGCGATGGAACCGCTCGTTCGTCGCGGGCCGCTGGACGGCGACGTCTCGGTCGGCGACCTGATCGGCCACCGATTCGGCCACGAGGTCGTCGAACGTCTCGTCGACCCACTGCTCGGCAGCCTGCACGGCGGTGACGTGCACCGCATCAGCGTCGGCGCGGCGTTACCGGAACTGGCCGCGACCGCGGCCCGACACCGTTCCCTGCTGCTGGCGCGCCGACCGGGTCGCCGCAGCCGTGGCCCGGTGCCCGAGTCGGTGAGTTTCCCGAAGGGGCTCGGTGAACTCGTCGACCGGCTCGCCGCAGACTCCCGACTCGACATCCGCACCGGTCACTCCGTGCGTTCGGTGCACCCTGTGGGTCCGCGCCATCGCCTCGACATCGACCGGGACGACACAGGCGGGGACGACCGGGACTTCGCCGACCGGGACTTCGATGCGGTCGTCCTGGCCGTCGGACCCCGTGCCGCAGCCCGAATCCTCGCTCGGACCAGCGCGGCAGCAGCCACCGAACTCGGCGGAGTCCGCGCCGCCTCCGTCAACACAGTGATCGCCGCGTTCCCCCGCACCGCGGGCGTCGCCGCCCTGCCGGGAACCGGTCTGCTCGTCTCCTCCCGCGAACCGTACCTGCTCAAGGCCGCAACCTTCCTCAGCGCGAAATGGGCACACCTCGACGACGGACCCGACGTGTACGTCCGGCTCTCCGCCGGGCGCATCACCGGACCGCAGATCGGCGACCTCGACGACACGGAGCTGACCGGTCGGTTGCTGGCGGACCTCACCGCCATCACCGGATTCGACGCCGTACCGACCGCCGTCCACGTGCAGCGGTGGCCACACACCTCGACCCAGCTCGAATCCGGACACGGCGACCGCATCGACCTCGCCGAGCAGCACCTGTCCGAGCACCCCGGACTGGTGCTCGCGGGCGCCGGCCACCGCGGCATCGGCCTGACCTCGTGCATCCGTTCGGGCCTGGCGGCGGCGGGTCGCGTCACGGCCCACCTCGACTCCGGCGCAGCATCCGCGCACCGGTACCTCGACGACGAACCGGGAGTTTCCGAATGTCCGTGATCCCCACACGTCCCGCGCGCACCGTACGGACCATGCGACACGATCCGAACGAGCGGCCGTTCATCGTGATCTGGGAGGTCACCCGGGCGTGTGCCCTCGCATGCGCTCATTGCCGCGCCGACGCCATCCGCGCGCGCAACCCACTCGAGTTGACGACGGTGGAAGGCTTCCGGTTGCTCGATCGGATCGCGGCATTCGGTACACCACGGCCCATCGTCGTGCTCACCGGCGGCGACCCCTTCGAGCGCCCCGACCTGCCCGAACTCGTGCGATACGGGACGGGGATCGGCCTGCACGTCGCCCTGTCGCCGTCGGTGACACCGCGGTTGACCGAACCGGTGCTGCGGGAGCTACACGACGCGGGAGCCACCGCCGTCTCGCTGTCCCTCGACGGGGCGACCGCGGCCGGTCACGACGGATTCCGGGGCATCGACGGGGTCTTCGACCGCACGTTGCAGGCCGCGCGGACCGTGAAGGATGTGGGCTACCGGCTGCAGATCAACACCACCGTCACCGCGGGCAACGCGCACGAACTCCCGGACATCCTCGCGACCGTGGTGGACCTCGGTGCGTCGCTCTGGTCGGTGTTCTTCCTGGTACCGACCGGGCGCGGCTCCCGGCTCGGTCCGCTGGATCCCGCCGGTGTGGAGGACGTGCTGCACTGGCTGCACGACGTCGGCGATCAGGTGGCGATCAAGACCACCGAGGCACCGCACTTTCGGCGGGTGGCGCTGCAGCGGGCGGCGGGCACGGTCCACCGGCCGGGCCCACTCGGGGAACGGCTGCGCGTCGCCACCTCTGCGTCCGGCGGGGTGCGAACCCGTCCCGCCCGCCCACCGATGGACGTCAACGCCGGTCGCGGTTTCGCGTTCATCGACCACCTGGGGGACGTGTATCCCAGCGGATTTCTGCCGGTCGTGGCCGGATCGGTCCGCGAACAACACTTCGACGACATCTACCGCACCTCGCCGGTGATGCGGGCACTGCGCGACCCGGACGGTTTCGGCGGGAAGTGCGGCCTATGCGAGTACCGGCAGGTGTGCGGGGGGTCCCGTTCGCATGCGTACGCGGTGACCGGCGACCTGTTGGCGGCCGACCCGGCGTGCGTCTACGAGCCGTCGGCGACGCGCGACTGATCGGGACCGGACCCGCGGGGCTGCCCGGTCAGCATCGCATCGACCGCCGCGATGTCGGCGAACGTGACCGATTCGAGGCTGCGGCGGAAGGCGCCCTGCGCACTCGACCAGTAGCGGTGGAGAGCGCATTCCTGCTCCCACCCGCAGGGCCTGCCCTCGAGGATGCAGCGTGGGGGTTCGTCATCGGAGTCGACCGCGTCGACGACCTCGAGCAGCGTGATGCGCTCGGCGGGCCGGGCGAGGCGGTAACCGCCGTTCGGTCCTGCGATCGAGTCGATCACGCCGGTGGCGACCAGCCGCGCGAGGATCTGCGGTAGGTAGTTGAGCGGAATCGACATCTCCGTGGCGATCTCGCGGGTCTTGCGCCGCGACGAGCCGTCCGTGTCGGCTGCGGTCGTGGGGCGCGCGAGGGCGACCACGGCGCGGACCGCGTAGTCGCCCCGCTTCCCGAGTTGCACGCGCATGTATCGAACGTACCGCCGGGTGGAGCCCGGCCGGGTGAGGGGAGCGGTCAGTACACCGGGCCGGTGTACTTCTCGCCGGGGCCCTTGCCGGGCTCGTCGGGGACCACCGACGCCTCGCGGAACGCGCGTTGCAGGGCCTGCAGGCCCTCCCGGAGTGGGCCGGCGTGCGGCCCGAGATACTCGAGGGACGAGGTGATCAGCCCCGCCAGCGCGGTGATCACCCGCCGAGCCTCGTCCAGGTCGCGGTGCGTGCCGGCGTCGGGATCCTCGTCGGCGAGTCCGAGTTTCTCGGCGGCCGAACTCATCAGCATCACCGCGGCGCGGCTGATGACCTCGATTGCGGGGATCTCGGCGAGTTCGCGCACGCCGTCGCCGTCGGCGATACCGTCGCGGTCGACCGCGGGGGTGTCCGGGTTGTCGCTCATGAGTGCAGCATCCCACCACCCGGGAAACCCGCGGGCGACGGGGCACACGATTCGAGGTCGACGTGCCGGTTTGCTAGACTCGATCCCACGACCGCCTGCGCACATCCGCGCGGGCAGCAAGTGGAGTCCGACTCCCACCTCTGGCGGCGTCTCGACGCGGCCCAGTGGTCCGGTCCATCGCGACATCCGTCGTGATGTCCGCCCCGTGACGGGGTGGACGTGTTCACGGTATCGGCCGTGTGTACGTGACCGGTCGGTACGGACCCCGCGCGGTGCCTCGGCATCGGAGCGGGGTTTTTTCGTCCGGGGATCCGGGTCCGCCTGTTGCGGTGCGGTCACGACGACCACACCGCAGTTTCTACCTAGGAGGCCCCATCAGCGCTGAGACCCGCATCAACGAGCGCATCCGAGTTCCCGAGGTCCGACTCGTCGGCCCAGGAGGGGAACAGGTCGGAATCGTGCGTGTAGAAGATGCACTCCGCCTGGCATACGAAGCCGACCTCGATCTGGTCGAGGTGGCCCCCGACGCCCGTCCGCCGGTCTGCAAGATCATGGACTACGGCAAGTTCAAGTACGAGGCTGCGCAGAAGGCGCGCGAATCGCGCAAGAACCAGCAGCAGACCGTGATCAAGGAGCAGAAGCTCCGTCCCAAGATCGACGACCACGACTACGAGACGAAGAAGAAGAACGTCGTCCGATTCCTCGAGGCCGGGTCGAAGGTCAAGGTGACCATCATGTTCCGCGGCCGCGAGCAGTCCCGTCCCGAACTCGGGTTCCGGCTGCTGCAGCGCCTCGGAGCCGACGTCGCCGAACTGGGGTTCATCGAGACCGCACCGAAGCAGGACGGCCGCAACATGACCATGGTGCTGGCCCCGCACAAGGGCGCCAAGACCCGAGTCAAGGCCCAGCAGGCCGCGAACGCTGCACCGGCGAAGCCCGCCGCGAAGCCCGCTGCTGCCGACGCCGCGCAGGCACCCGAGGCCGGCGGCACACAGACCAGCTGACCGCTCCGGCAGCACATCCGGTGCTGCGGGAGCACCGATGTACACACGACAGAACTGAGGACCCCATGCCCAAGTCGAAGACCCACAGCGGCACCGCGAAGCGATTCAAGGTGTCCGGTAGCGGAAAGATCCTGCGCCAGAAGGCCGGTCGCCGCCACCTGCTCGAGCACAAGTCCTCGCGCGTGACCCGTCGCCTCGACGGCAAGGCCGAGGTCGCCGCCGCCGACGTGCCCCGCATCAAGCGCCTGCTCGACATCTGAGCATTCCCGACCGATCCACCCCGGGGACGACGACGCATCTCGTCCCCCGAACCTGACAGGACATACCAGTGGCACGCGTGAAGAGGGCCGTCAACGCCCAGAAGAAGCGCCGTTCGATTCTCGAGGCCTCCAAGGGCTACCGCGGGCAGCGCTCGCGCCTGTACCGCAAGGCCAAGGAGCAGCAGCTTCACTCGCTGACCTACGCCTACCGCGACCGTCGCGCCCGCAAGGGGGACTTCCGCAAGCTGTGGATCAGCCGCATCAACGCCGCGGCCCGCGCCAACGACATCACCTACAACCGGTTCATCCAGGGCCTGAAGGCCGCCGGTGTCGAGGTGGACCGTAAGAACCTCGCGGAGATCGCCGTGTCCGACGCCGAGGCGTTCGCCGGCCTGGTGGCCGTGGCCAAGGCCGCGCTGCCGGCCGACGTCAACGCTCCCGCTGCCTGAGCGCGACGCTGAACGACGACACAGCACAGGAACGGCCCGTGGACACGCTCACCGAGCGCACACCGCGGGTCGTTTCCGCTGTCAAACTGCTCCGCGCCGCCGACCGCCGCAAGGCGGGACGGTTCCTTGCCGAGGGAGAGAACTCCGTCGGCGAGGCGCTCGGCTCCGCCACCGTCCACGAAGTGTTCGTCACGGCGGCTGCCGCCGACCGGTACCGCGACGTCGTTGCTCGGGCCCGTGACCTCGGTGTCCGCGTGTCGACGGTCACCGACCGTGCCGCGGCGCGCCTGTCCGACACGGTCACCCCGCCGGGGCTCGTCGCGGTCTGCGACACCGTGGACGTCACCCTCGACGTCGCGTTGAGTGCGAATCCGCGGCTTCTCGCCGTCCCCGTGGGGATCGGGGAACCGGGTAACGCCGGCACCGTCATCCGGGTCGCCGACGCCGTCGGTGCCGATGCGGTCGTCCTCGCCGGCGACAGCGTCGACCCGCACAACGGCAAGTGTGTGCGATCGTCGGCCGGCAGCGTGTTCCACCTGCCGCTGGCCCGCGAGCGTGACACGGGTCTGGTTCTCGACACCGTCCGGGACGCCGGCGTGCAGATCCTCGCGACCGCCGCCGACGGGGACGTCGACCTCGACGACGCCGACGACCTGCTCGCCGCACCCACGGCGTGGCTGTTCGGTAACGAGGCGCACGGACTCGACCCGGAGATCGCCGCGCGTGCCGACCATCGGGTGCGCATCCCCATCCGTGGCCGTGCCGAATCGCTGAACCTCGCGACCGCCGCCGCGATCTGCCTGTATGCCAGCGCCCGGGTGCAGCACAGGGCACCCGGCCCCATCGCATAGGATTTCGGGTGCGGCCTGCGCCGCACCCGACGTCACCCACCGACGAAGATCCGTTCGCACGAAGAAGGAGTTGCACCGGTCGTGGCCAAGAAAGAGGGCGGCACCCCGCCGGCAGTCGATCCCAGCGCCCTGACCGAGGACGCACTCGCCGCGGCCGAGAAGGCCGCCCTCGCCGCGTTCGACGCCGCCACCGATCTCGACTCGCTCGCGCAGGCCAAGATCGATCACCTCGGCGATCGGGCTCCGGTGTCGCTCGCGAAGCGGGCGCTCGGATCCCTGCCCGGTCCCGAGCGTGCCGACGCCGGCAAGCGTGTCAACGCGCATCGCGGTGCCGTGCAGGCCGCGTTCGACGCCCGCAAGGAACGACTGCAGGCCGAACGCGACGCCGCCGTACTCGTCGCCGAGGCGATCGACGTCACCCTGCCCGCGGGCCGGCGCGCGCTCGGCGCACGGCATCCGATCAGCATCATCTCCGACCAGGTGTCCGACGTGTTCGTCGCGATGGGCTGGGAGATCGCCGAAGGCCCCGAGGTCGAGACCGAGCACTACAACTTCGACGCTCTCAACTTCCTGCCCGACCATCCGGCCCGCACGATGCAGGACACCTTCCACGTCGCGCCGGAGGGGTCCCGGCAGGTGTTGCGCACCCACACCTCGCCGGTTCAGGTCCGCACGATGCTCTCGCGCGACATCCCGATCTACGTGGTGTGCCCCGGGCGGACCTTCCGGACCGACGAACTCGACGCCACCCACACGCCCGTGTTCTCGCAGATCGAGGGGCTCGCGATCGACAAGGGCCTGACCATGGCGCATCTGAAGGGAACCCTCGACGCGTTCGCCCGCGCCCTGTTCGGCCCCGAGACCACCACGCGGATGCGGCCCAACTACTTCCCGTTCACCGAACCGTCGGCCGAGGTGGACGTGTGGTTCCCGAACAAGAAGGGTGGCGCCGGCTGGGTCGAATGGGGTGGCTGCGGCATGGTCAACCCGAACGTGCTTCGCGCTTCCGGCATCGACCCCGACGAGTACAGCGGTTTCGCCTTCGGGATGGGCCTCGAACGCACCCTGCAGTTCCGCAACGGCATCTCCGACATGCGCGACATCGTCGAGGGTGACATCCGGTTCACCCTGCCGTTCGGCACTGCCGGCTGACCGCCGGACACCGACACCTGCCGAAGACCGACATCGAACGAGAAAGCTGAGCTCACGTGCGAGTAGCGCAATCCTGGCTGGCGGAGATCCTGCAGCGTTCCACCCCGGGGTGGAACGTGACCGCGGAGGAACTCGACGCGGGATTCGTCCGGGTCGGTCTCGAGGTCGAGGACATCGAGACCCCGGCCCGCGTCGAACACCTGGTCGTCGGCCGGGTTGCAGAGATCACCGAACTCGAAGGCTTCAAGAAGCCCATCCGGTTCTGCCGGGTCGAGGTGGGGGAGGCCGAACCCCGCGGAATCGTGTGCGGTGCCCGCAACTTCGCCGAAGGCGACCTGATCGTCGCCGCGCTGCCCGGCGCGGTCCTGCCCGGTGGGTTCGCGATCGCCTCCCGCAAGACCTACGGGAAGATCTCCGACGGCATGATCTGCTCCGTTGCCGAACTGGGCATCGGCCACGATCATTCCGGCATCCTGGTCCTCGAACCGGGGTCGGCGCAGCCCGGTGACGACGCCAACGACCTGCTGGGTCTCGGCGACACCCTGATCGAACTGAACATCACACCCGATCGCGGCTACTGCTTCTCCGTCCGCGGCCTCACCCGCGAACTCGCCTGCGGATTCGACCTCGAGTTCACCGACCCCGCGCTGGTCGCACCGCTGCCGTCCGACGGTGGTGAGGCGTACCCGATCCGGCTCGAACCCGAATCGGGCGCGATCCGGTTCGCGGCGCGCAAGGTCACCGGGATCGACCCGAAGGCCGTGTCGCCGTGGTGGTTGCAGCGCCGCCTGCTCACCGCCGGTGTCCGCCCGATCTCCCCGGCCGTGGACGTCACCAACTACGTGATGCTCGAACTCGGCCAGCCGCTGCACGCCTTCGACGCGGCGACGCTGCAGGGTGAACTCGTGATCCGCCGTGCGAAGGCGGGCGAGAAGCTCACCACCCTCGACGGTGTCGAACGTGTCCTCGATCCGGAGGATGTCGTCATCACCGACGACAGCGGTGTGATCTCGCTGGCCGGAATCATGGGCGGTGCCACCACCGAGGTCGGCGACGACACCGTCGACGTGCTGCTCGAGGCGGCCACCTGGGATCCGCTTGCGGTGTTCCGCGGCAACCGCCGGCACAAGCTGACCAGCGAAGCGGGCAAGCGATTCGAACGCACCGTCGACCCGGAAGTGGCGCTGCCCGCGCTCGACCGCGCCGCAGCGTTGCTCACCTCGATCGCCGGGGGCCGAGTGGAGCCCACCCTGACGGATATCGCGGTGCCCACCTCGATGCCGTCGATCCACATGGACATCGATCTGCCGGACCGGGTGGCCGGTGTCGCCTACGCGAACGGTACCGCCGCCCGCCGCCTCACCCAGATCGGATGCGCCGTCGAGGTGGGAGTCGGCGACGACGGACACGGTCAGCTCGTGGTGACACCACCGACCTGGCGTCCCGACCTGACCCAGCCCGCCGACCTCGTCGAGGAGGTGCTGCGTCTCGAAGGGCTCGATCTGATCCCGTCGGTGCTGCCCGCGGCCCCGGCAGGCCGGGGGTTGACCCCGAGCCAGAAACGACGTCGCGCGGTCGGCCGGTCGCTCGCGAACGATGGACACGTCGAGGTGCTCGCCCCGGTGTTCCTGCCCGCCGGAGTGTTCGACACGTGGGGGCTGGACGCGGACGATCCACGCCGGAGCACCACCCGTGTCCTCAACCCGCTCGAATCCGACCGTCCCGAACTGGCGACCACCCTCGTGCCCGGACTGCTCGAGGTGCTCGCCCGCAATGTGTCCCGTGGTCAGCGCGATCTGTCGCTGTTCTCGATCGCGCAGGTGGTGTGTCCGGGCCCCGACACGGGTCGCGTCGATGCGCTGCCCGTCGACCGGCGTCCCACGGACGACGAGATCGCGCGACTCGACGCGTCCCTCCCGGCGCAGCCCGTCCACATCGGTGGTGTGCTGACCGGGCTGCGTGAGCCGTCCGGTCCGTGGGGTGCCGGTCGGGCGGTGGAAGCGGCGGACGCGTTCGCCGCGGCCGATGTCGTCGCACGTGCGGCCGGGGTGTCCCTCGAACGCCGGGCCGCGCAGTACCTGCCGTGGCATCCGGGACGCTGCGCAGAACTGCTCGTCGACGGTGCCGTCGTGGGGCACGCGGGGGAACTGCACCCGGCGGTCCTCGAACGTGCCGGGCTTCCGCCGCGCACCTGCGCGTACGAACTGGATCTCGATGCGTTGCCGATCGTCGAATCGTTGCCCGCGCCGGTGGTGTCGCCCTTCCCCGCGGTGTTGCAGGACGTCGCGGTGGTCGTCGCCGACGACGTTCCCGCCGCGAGCGTGGAGTCCGCGTTGCGGGGCGGCGGCGGTGAGTTGCTCGAGGACGTTCGTCTGTTCGACGTGTTCACCGGCGCGCAGGTGGGGGAGGGGCGCAAGTCCCTGGCGTTCGCGCTGCGGTTCCGCGCCTACGACCGGACGCTGACCGAGGACGAAGCGAGCGAGGCGCGCGATGCCGCCGTGGCGGCTGCGGCAGCAGCGGTGGGCGCGGAGTTGCGGAGCTGACGGGTGCGTCGGATGGTCGCGGGGACGTAGCCTGGGGTCATGACCACGGACGAGTCGACCCCGGGCCGGGAGCCGGATCCGGACCGGCCTGATGAACCGGTCCCCGACGTGACGCCGGCGGGTCCGGAGACGCCGTCGGTGCCGGACGTACCCCCGGCCCCCGACATTCCGGATGTGCCGCCGATCGTTCCCGAACCGAGTCCCGAGCCCGACATCACCGGTGTCGGACCGGGGCCGGTGACGCCGACGATCGAGGAGGTCACCGGCTACACCGCGTCGGGTGTACCGACCTTCGATTCGGTGCGGGAGAAGATCGAGCGCCGCGTGGGAACGGCCATCGGATCCGAGGAGCTGGCACGCGAGTCGGAATCGGGCCGGACCCTCGAGGAGCAGTACGAGGACCGCAAGAAGGCTGCCGCGGACAAACTCGCCGAGATCCGCCGTTCGATGGGTCGCTGACCCGCCCCGCCGGCCGGTCCCGCCGGCCGGTCCCGCTGTGCCCGTCGCCCTCGGGCTCCGCCCGCCGCCGAGCGAATGTATCGCTCAGTCGATCGAGTCGAGCGAGCGATACATTCGCTCGGGCCGCCGGAGGCGGGAAACGAACCCCAGGGTGAATTAGTTTGCACGACGGTGCATAATCAATCGCATGGGTAACTCACCGGCATTCACGGCGACTCCGCAGTCGCCGCTCCGGGTCGCGGTGGCGGGAGCCAGCGGCTATGCGGGCGGCGAAGTTCTGCGTCTGCTCCTTGCGCACCCCGCTCACCAGGACGGTTCGCTGGTGATCGGCGCGCTCACCGCCGGCGGAAACGCCGGTGCGTCACTGCGCGAATTCCATCCGCACCTGCATCCGCTCGCCGATCGAGTGCTCGCGCCCACCGACCTCGAGTCGCTGGCCGGGCACGACGTCGTCTTCCTCGGTCTGCCGCACGGGCACTCCGCCGCCCTCGCCGAGCAACTCCCCGACACCACGGTCGTCATCGACTGCGGCGCCGACTTCCGACTCGAGAACGCCGACGACTGGACGCGGTGGTACGGCAGCGAGCACGCCGGAACCTGGCCGTACGGGCTGCCGGAGATGCCCGGCAAGCGAGACCTGCTCGCCGGTGCCACCCGGATCGCGGTGCCCGGCTGCTATCCGACGTCGGCGACGCTCGCGCTCGCTCCGGCGGTCGCGGCCGGGCTGGTCGAACCGGCCGTGCAGGTCGTCGCCGTGTCCGGGACCTCCGGTGCCGGCAAGTCGCCGCGGGTGGACCTGCTCGGCTCCGAGGTCATGGGCTCGGTGCGGGCCTACGGCATCGCCGGTGCCCACCGGCACACTCCGGAGATCGCCCAGAACCTCGCCGCCCTCGCCGGCGCGCCCGTATCGGTGTCGTTCACCCCGGTTCTCGCGCCGATGCCCCGAGGCATCCTCGCGACCTGCACCGCGCGCACCGGAGCCGGTGTCGACGAGATCCGCGCGGTCTACGAGAAGGCATACGCCGACGAACCGTTCGTGCAGCTGCTGCCCGAGGGCGTGTTGCCCGCGACCGGTGCCGTGGTCGGATCCAACGTCGCGCAGGTCGCCGTCACCGTCGACACCGACGCCGGAATGCTCGTCGCGATCGCCGCAATCGACAATCTCACCAAGGGCACCGCCGGCGGTGCCGTCCAGTCCATGAACCTCGCCGTCGGTCTCCCCGAGACCGCCGGCCTGCCCGCCGTGGGAGTGGCACCGTGACCGACAACACCGACAAGCACGCCGAGCACGTCTACGCGGACGCCGTCGAGGTCGCCGGCGGTCGGCTCGTCCGCACCCAGGGCGTGACCGGCCCCGCCGGGTTCCGTGCCGCAGGGATCCCCGCGGGCATCAAGACCGGCGGCAGGTCCGACCTCGCCCTCGTGTTCAACGAGGGACCGGAGCTGACCGCGGCCGGCGTGTTCACCACCAACAAGGTCAAAGCGGCCCCGGTGCTGTGGTCGCAGCAGGTCCTCACCTCCCACGCGTTGCGTGCCGTGATCCTCAACTCCGGTGGCGCCAACGCCTGCACCGGGCCCGGCGGCTTCCAGGACACCCACGCAACCGCCGAGGCCGTCGCCGCGGCCCTGAGCAACTGGGGCACCGAAACCGGCGCCGGGGAGGTCGCGGTGTGCTCCACCGGACTGATCGGCGACCGGCTGCCCATGGACAAGGTCCTCGCCGGTGTCGAGGAGATCGTGCACGAACTCGCCGGCGGCATCTCCGGTGGCACCGACGCGGCGTACGCCATCATGACCACCGATACCGTCCCGAAACAGGCGGCGCTGCACCACACCGACAAATGGAACGTCGGTGGGATGGCCAAGGGCGCCGGGATGCTCGCCCCGGCCCTGGCCACCATGCTCTGCGTGGTCACCACCGATGTCGTCGCCTCCGGTGAGCAACTCGACCAGGCGCTGCGCAACGCCACCCGGCTCACCTTCGACCGCCTCGACATCGACGGTGCCACCTCCACCAACGACACGGTGCTGCTCCTCGCGTCCGGTGCCAGCGGAATCTCGGTCTCCCAGGACGAACTCGACGCCGCGGTCCTCGCCGTGTGCGACGACCTCGCTGCTCAGATGATGGCGGACGCGGAAGGTGTCACGAAGCGGGTCACCGTCACCGTGCGGGGTGCGGCCAGCGAGGACGACGCGCTGATCGGAGCGCGGACCGTCGCCCGCGACAGCCTCGTCAAGACCGCGCTGTTCGGATCCGACCCCAACTGGGGCCGGGTCCTCGCGGCGATCGGTGTCGCGCCGATCACGCTCGACCCCGACAGGATCGCCGTCTCCTTCAACGGCAGCCCGGTGTGCATCGACGGGGCCGGCGCACCCGGTGCCCGCGACGTCGACCTCACCGGCATCGACATCGCTCTCGACATCGATCTCGCCGTCGGCGACGCAGAGGTGTCGATCCGCACCACCGACCTGTCGCACGCCTACGTCGAAGAGAACTCGGCGTACTCGTCATGACCGGCCGGGCATCGGGAGGACACGTGACCGACGACGTGATCGCAGCACTGACGTCCCACCAGAAGGCGTTCGTTCTCGCAGAGGCGCTGCCGTGGCTGCAGAAGTTCCGCGACAAGGTCGTCGTCGTCAAATACGGCGGCAACGCCATGGTCGACGACACCCTCAAAGCGGCCTTCGCCGCCGACATGGCGTTTCTGCGCACCGTCGGCATCCATCCCGTCGTCGTGCACGGCGGCGGACCCCAGATCAATGCGATGCTGAAGCGCCTCGGGATGGAAGGTGAGTTCCGCGGAGGCTTCCGCGTCACCACCCCCGAGGTGATGGACGTCGTCCGCATGGTCCTGTTCGGCCAGGTCGGACGTGAACTCGTCGGTCTGATCAACAGTCACGGCCCGTACGCCGTCGGCATCTCCGGTGAGGACGCCGGACTGTTCACCGCGACCCGCCGCACCGTCGTCGTCGACGGCTCCGACACCGACATCGGGCTCGTCGGCGACGTCACCAGCGTCGACCCCGCCGCAGTCCTCGACCTCATCGCCGCCGGACGTATCCCGGTCGTGTCGACGATCGCTCCCGACGCGGACGGGGTCGTGCACAACATCAACGCCGACACCGCGGCGGCGGCGCTCGCCGAGGCCCTGGGCGCCGAGAAACTCGTCGTGCTCACCGACGTCGAAGGGCTCTACACCGACTGGCCCGATCGCAGCTCGCTCACCTCCGAGATCGACACGGCGGCGCTCACCGCGCTGCTGCCGTCCCTCGACGCGGGGATGGTCCCGAAGATGGAAGCGTGCCTGCGGGCCGTGGTCGGTGGCGTACCCACCGCCCACGTCATCGACGGCCGACAGCCGCACTCCGTACTGCTCGAACTGTTCACCGAGGAAGGCGTCGGCACGATGGTCGTGCCCGGTGAGGAAGGACACGCATGACCGGCACCTCTGACCTCCAGCAGCGCTGGGCGGACAAGCTCATGCACAACTACGGTGTGCCGAAACTGGCCCTGGTCGCCGGTGACGGAGCCGTCCTGACGGACGCCGACGGCCGGGAGTACCTCGACCTGCTCGGCGGTATCGCCGTCAACAGCCTCGGCCACCGGCACCCGGCGATCATCGAGGCCGTCACGGCCCAGCTGAACCGGCTCGGTCACGTCTCCAATCTCTATGCCTCACCGCCCGTCCTGGATCTCGCCGAACGGCTGCTCGCGCACTTCGGGCACGACGGCCGGGTGTTCTTCTGCAACTCCGGCACCGAGGCCAACGAGGCCGCGTTCAAGATCGCGCGGCTCACCGGCCGGCCCAAGATCATCGCCGCGGAGAAGGCGTTCCACGGACGGACCATGGGGGCGCTCGCCCTCACCGGGCAACCAGACAAACGCGCACCCTTCGAACCGATGCCCGCCGGTGTCGAATTCGTCCCCTACGGTGACCTCGACGCTCTCGACGCGGCCGTCGACGAGAACACCGCCGCGGTGTTCCTCGAACCGATCATGGGCGAGTCCGGTGTCGTCGTGCCCCCCGACGGCTACCTCGCCGCTGCTCGGCGCATCACCGCGGAACGCGGCGCGTTGCTGGTGCTCGACGAAGTCCAGACCGGAGTCGCCCGCACCGGCACCTTCTTCGCCCACCAGGCAGCCGGGATCGTCCCCGACGTGATGACCCTCGCGAAGGGCCTCGGCGGGGGACTGCCGATCGGCGCGGTGATCGCGACCGGACCCGCCGCGGACCTGTTCCGGCCCGGGAAACACGGCACCACCTTCGGTGGCAATCCGGTGTGTGCGGCGGCCGCGCTGGCAGTGCTGCGGGTGATCGACGAGCAGAACCTCGTCGATCACGTCGAGTCCGTCGGCAAGTCCCTTGCCGCAGGCATCGAGGAACTCGGACACCCGCTCGTCGACCACGTCCGCGGATCCGGACTGCTGCGCGGCATCGTTCTGACCGCCGAGAAGGCCGCCGCGGTCGAGACCGCGGCCCGCGACGCCGGTTTCCTCGTCAACGCCGCAGCCCCCGGCGTGATCCGTCTCGCACCGCCGCTGATCCTCACCGAGGAACAGGCCGAGACGTTCGTGACGGCACTGCCCGCGATCCTCGACACCGCAGTCGAATCCGACCCCGCACAGGCAGGAGGAAAGTGACCATGGTCCGACATTTCCTGCGCGACGACGACCTCACCCCGGCCGAGCAGACCGAGGTCCTCGAACTCGCCGCCGAGCTGAAGAAGAATCCGCTCGTACGCCGCCCGCTCGAAGGCCCGTACAGCGTCGCCGTGCTGTTCGACAAGACCTCCACCCGCACCCGATTCTCGTTCGACGCGGGCATCGCCCAGCTCGGAGGACACCCGATCGTCGTCGACGCCGGCTCCACCCAGATCGGCAAGGGAGAATCCCTCGCCGACACCGCCCGCATGTTCTCCCGGTTCACGAAGGCGGTCGTGTGGCGCACCTACGGACAGGACCGCGTCGATACCCTCGCCGCCCACTCCGCCGTACCCGTGGTCAACGCGCTCACCGACACCTTCCACCCGTGCCAGGTCCTCGCCGACCTGCAGACCATCCGCGAACACAAGGGCCGCACCGCCGGACTGCGGATGACCTACCTCGGTGACGGAGCCAACAACATGGCGCACTCGCTGATGCTCGGCGGTGTCACGGCCGGGCTGCACGTGACGATCGCCGCACCGGCCGGTTTCACCCCGGACCCGCAGGTCGTGGCCGATTCCCGTGCCCGCGCCGAGCAGACCGGCGGCAGCGTCACCGTCACCGACGACCCGCGCGCCGGGGCCACCGGCGCCGACGTGCTCGTCACCGACACCTGGGTGTCGATGGGACAGGAGAACGACGGACTCGATCGGGAGGCCGCGTTCCGTCCGTTCCAACTGAACGACGAACTGCTCGCGCTGTCGGATCCCGACTCGATCGTCCTGCACTGCTTGCCCGCATACCGCGGCAAAGAGATCACCGCCGACGTCATCGACGGTGATCGCTCCGTCGTGTGGGACGAGGCCGAGAACCGGTTGCACGCACAGAAGGCACTGCTCGTGTGGCTGCTCGAGAAGAGCGGGAGCTGACCGTGAACACCACGGCCGGGCACACCGACGACCGCGCCGGCGTCCCCACCCGGGCCGCACGGCAGGCGCGCATCGTCTCGGTGCTCGCCAGCCGCCCGGTGCGCAGCCACACCGAACTCGCCGCGCTGCTCGCCGCCGACGGCATCGAGGTGTCCACCGCCACCCTCTCCCGGGACCTCGAAGAACTCGGTGCCGTCAAGCTGCGCGCGGCCGACGGCGGCGCCGGTGTGTACGTCGTTCCCGAGGACGGCAACCCCGTGCGCGGGATCACCGGCGGTACCGACCGGCTCTCCAAACTGCTCGGCGAACTGCTCGTCTCCACCGACGCGAGCGGCAACATCGCCGTGCTGCGCACACCCCCGGGCGCAGCGCACTATCTGGCCAGCGCGCTCGATCGTGCATCATTACCGGAGGTGGTCGGCACCATCGCGGGAGACGACACCATCGCGGTCATCGCCCGCGAACCGACCACAGGGGCAGAACTCGCAGCGAGAATAGAATCACTCGCCTGACCCACCACAGACAGACGCACTGCGAACAAGCACGAAGGAGCATCATCACAATGGCCGATCGCGTCGTACTCGCCTACTCGGGCGGGCTGGACACCTCCGTCGCCATCAGCTGGATCGGCAAGGAGACCGGCAAGGAGGTCGTCGCCGTCGCCATCGATCTCGGCCAGGGCGGCGAGGACATGGAGGTCGTGCGTCAGCGCGCCCTCGACTGCGGAGCCGTCGAAGCGATCGTCGTCGACGCCAAGGACGAGTTCGCCAACGAGTACTGCCTGCCCACCGTCCAGGCCAATGCCCTGTACATGGATCGCTACCCGCTGGTCTCGGCCATCAGCCGCCCGCTGATCGTCAAGCACATCGTGCAGGCCGCCCGCGAACACGGCGGCACCATCGTCTCCCACGGTTGCACCGGCAAGGGCAACGACCAGGTGCGCTTCGAGGTCGGCTTCGGCGCCCTCGCCCCCGACCTCCAGGTCATCGCACCCGTCCGCGACTACGCGTGGACCCGCGAAAAGGCCATCGCGTTCGCCGGTGAGCACGGACTGCCGATCAACGTCACCAAGAAGTCGCCGTTCTCCATCGACCAGAACGTGTGGGGACGTGCCGTGGAGACCGGATTCCTCGAGGACCTGTGGAACGCCCCGACGAAGGACGTCTACGACTACACCGAGGACCCCACCCTGAACTGGCAGGCCCCCGACGAGCTGATCATCAGCTTCGAGGCCGGCAAGCCCGTCGCGATCGACGGCAAACACGTCACCGTCCTCGAAGCGATCCAGCAACTCAACAAGCGCGCCGGCGCGCAGGGAGTCGGCCGCCTCGACATGGTCGAGGATCGCCTCGTCGGCATCAAGAGCCGCGAGATCTACGAGGCTCCGGGCGCGATCGCACTGATCACCGCGCACCAGGAACTCGAGCACGTCACGCTCGAACGCGAACTCGGCCGCTACAAGCGGCGCGTCGAGGAGCGGTGGAGCGAGCTCGTGTACGACGGCCTGTGGTTCTCACCGCTGAAGTACGCGCTCGACGCGTTCGTCGCACAGACCCAGGAACGCGTCACCGGCGACATCCGCATGTCGATGCACGGCGGGCACATCACCGTCAACGGTCGGCGCAGCCCCGAATCGCTGTACGACTTCAACCTCGCCACCTACGACGAGGGTGACAGCTTCGACCAGTCCAACGCCAAGGGCTTCGTCCAGATCCACGGGCTGTCCTCGAAGGTCGCCGCCAAGCGCGATCTGGGTCTGTAGGCATGGGCAGCCATGACGGCGGTGCCCGAACCCAGGGCACCAACGAAGGGGCCCTGTGGGGCGGCCGGTTCGCATCCGGACCGGCCGCCGCCATGGCCGCGCTGAGCAAGTCCACCCACTTCGACTGGGCGCTGGCCCCGTACGACGTGCGTGCCTCCCGCGCCCACGCGAAGGTTCTGCACCGGGCGGGACTGCTCAGCGACGACGACCTCACCACCATGCTCGACGGTCTCGGTCGGTTGGCCGACGACGTCGCTTCCGGCGCCTTCGCTCCCGCCGATTCCGACGAGGACGTCCACGGCGCCCTCGAACGCGGTCTCATCGAGCGTGTCGGTCCCGAGGTCGGTGGGCGCCTGCGCGCGGGACGGTCGCGCAACGATCAGGTCGCCACGCTGTTCCGCATGTGGCTGCGCGACGCCGTCCGGACGATCGGCGACGGCGTCCTCGACGTCGTCGACGCCATCGCCGGGCAGGCTGCCGCGCACCCGGACGCGATCATGCCCGGCAAGACCCACCTGCAGGCCGCGCAACCCGTGCTGCTCGCGCACCACCTCCTCGCGCACGCACATCCGCTGCTGCGCGACGTCGACCGGCTCCGCGACTTCGACAAGCGGGCGGCGGTCTCCCCGTACGGGTCCGGTGCGCTCGCCGGATCCTCCCTCGGGCTCGACCCCGACGCCATCGCGGCGGACCTCGGCTTCGACTCGGCCGCCGACAACTCGATCGACGCGACCAGCTCTCGCGACTTCGCTGCCGAAGCCGCGTACGTGCTCGCGCAGATCGGGGTGGACCTCTCCCGCATGGCCGAAGAGGTGATCCTCTGGAGCACACCGGAATTCGGGTACGTCACGCTCGCCGACGAATGGTCGACAGGCTCGTCGATCATGCCGCAGAAGAAGAACCCCGACGTCTCCGAACTGACCCGCGGCAAAGCGGGCCGGATCATCGGGAACCTCACCGGGCTCCTCGCGACCCTCAAGGCGCAACCGCTCGCGTACAACCGTGACCTGCAGGAGGACAAGGAACCGGTCTTCGACTCGGTCGCGCAACTCGAACTGTTGTTGCCCGCGATCAGCGGGCTGGTGTCGACCCTGACGTTCCACACCGACCGGATGGCCGAACTGGCGCCCGCAGGATTCACCCTTGCGACCGACATCGCCGAGTGGATGGTCCGTCAGGGCGTGCCGTTCCGGGTCGCGCACGAAGCTGCGGGCGCCTGCGTGCGGGCCGCGGAATCACGCGGGGTGGGTCTCGAGGACCTCACCGACGAGGAACTCGCCGCGGTCGATCCCGCGCTGACACCGCAGGTGCGCGAGGTCCTCACCGTGGAGGGATCCGTCGCCTCCCGCAACGCGCGCGGAGGTACCGCCGGGGTGCGCGTCGCAGAGCAACTCCACCGGGTGCGCAGCAACTCGTCGACGCTGCGTTCCTGGATCCGCGGCTGAGCTCACCGGTACTACGTCCGAGCCGGTTCCCGAATGTGGCAGTCTGGGAACCGGCCCGGTCGGTAGAACGACAGGCAGATGGAGAGCGGAACGCGTGGAGGGGTGCGGCTGGTGGCACTGAGCGGTGGGACGGTGATGGGAACACTGCGGCGAGTGGTGGCGACCGCGCAGAACGGACTGGAGGTGATCCGGTTCGGAGGCCTCGAGACCGGATCGACACGGTCCCCGTTCCAGATCGTCGAACGCACACCGATGTACCGCCTGCGCAGATACTTCCCCGACGTCGACGCCGATGCGGTCGGTGCACCCGTCGTTCTGGTACCGCCGATGATGATGTCGGCGAACGTCTACGACGTCACCCGCGACACCGGTGCGGTGGGCATGCTCCACGCGATGGGCCTCGACCCGTGGGTCGTGGACTTCGGATCACCGGATCGCGAAGAGGGCGGGTGGGGCCGCACCCTCACCGACCACATCGTCGCGCTCGACGAGATCATCGACCTCGTCCACGAGTACACCGGTCGTGACATCCACCTCTCGGGGTACTCGCAGGGCGGGATGTTCTGCTACCAGGTCGCGGCGTACCGACGCAGCCGCGATATCGCCAGCCTCATCACCTTCGGAAGTCCCGTCGACACCCTCGCGGCGCTTCCGTTCGGAATTCCCGACGTCGTGGCATCCAGATCCGCGGACTTCCTGGCCGATCACGTCTTCAACAGACTCGCGATCTCCGGGTGGATGGCCCGGACCGGCTTCCAGTTTCTCGACCCGGTCAAGACGGTCCGCTCCCGCATCGACTTCCTGCTGCAACTCCACGACCGAGAGGCATTGCTGCCGCGCGAACCCCAACGACGATTCCTCGACACGGAGGGCTGGGTCGCGTGGTCGGGCCCGGCCGTCGCCGAACTGCTACGACAGTTCATCGCCCACAACCGGATGGTCAACGGAGGGTTCGTCATCAACGACCGCCCGGTGAGCCTGGCGGAGATCACCTGCCCGATCCTCGCGTTCGTCGGCGAGGTCGACGACATCGGGCAGCCGCTCGCGGTCCGCGGTATCCGGCGGGCCGCTCCCCGCGCCGAGACCTACGAATACTCCCTCAGAGCAGGCCATTTCGGGTTGGTCGTGGGCACGGTGGCAGGGGAGCAGACGTGGCCCGCGGTCGCGGAGTGGGTGCAGTGGCGCGAAGGCCTCGGCGACCGCCCCGTCGGCGTCCACCCCATGCTCCCACCGGACCCGCACCGCGACGACGAGAGCGGAGTGAGTTTCGGGAACCGACTGACGCACGCTGCGGCCACCATCGCCGAGGTCGGCACCGACATCGGGCGTGGCCTCGCGCAGATCGCGGCGGGAAGCGTGCGCGGCGCGCGGGACATCTCCGAGGAAGCCGCGCGGGCGCTTCCGCGACTCGCGCGTCTCGGGCAGATCCAGCCGCGGACCAGAATCTCGGTCGGTGCACTCCTGTCGGAGCAGCTGCGCAAGGGGGCGCAGCGCGAGGTCTTCATCTTCGACGACCGGGTCTACACCTATCGACAGGTCGACAACAGGATCGATCGGGTCGTGCTCGGCCTCGTCGACAACGGTGTCCGGCCCGCCATGCACGTCGGGATCCTCATGGGAACCCGACCCAGCGCGATGGCGGCGGTCGCGGCGGTGTCCCGCATCGGGGGTGTGTCGGTACTGCTCGCGCCGGGCGCGGACCTGCCCGAAACCCTGCACCTCGGTGACGTCGAGAAGATCATCACCGACCCGGAACACCTCGACACCGCCACCGCAACGGGGCTGCCGGTCTTCGTCCTCGGCGGAGGCGATGTCCGAGATCTGGACGTCGATCCCGAGGCCGACGTCGTCGATCTCGAACGGTACGACCTCACCGGCGTCCAACTCCCCGGGTGGTACGTGCGCGACCCGGGTCTCGCCCGCGAACTGGCCTTCGTGCTGTTCACCGGAAGCGGACGCACCCTCGAGATGAAGCGGATCACGAACTACCGCTGGGCGCTGTCCGCGTTCGGCACCGCGACCGCCGCGGCGCTGGGGCGCGGCGACACCATGTACTGCCTTGCCCCGCTGCACCACTCGTCGGGACTGTTGGTGAGTCTCGGTGGCGCGCTCGCCGGCGGTGCACGGATCGCTCTGTCTCGGGAACTCGACCCCACTCGATTCAGCGACGAGATCCACCGCTACGGGGTCACCGTGGTCACCTACACCTGGTCGATGATGCGGGAGATCCTCGACAGCCCGTCGCTGCACGTCGACGCCAGCCACCCCGTGCGCCTGTTCATCGGGTCCGGAATGACCCCCGGACTGTGGCGACGAACGATGGAACAGTTCGCCCCGGCCCGGATCCTCGAGTTCTACGCATCGACCGAGGGTGACGTCGTCCTCGCGAACGTGTCGGGCGCCAAGATCGGTGCGAAGGGACGGCCGCTGCCCGGCAGCGTCGACATTCGACTCGCCGCGTACGACCCCGCCGCGGGGCGACTGCTCGAGGACGAGCGCGGTTTCGTGCGTGACTGTGCCGACGACGAGGTCGGACTGTTGCTCGGCAGGCCCAGCGCATCCACCGAAGCGTTGACGGGTGTGATGCGCAGCGTCTTCGAACCCGGTGACGTGTGGGTACCCACGGAGAACCTCTTCCGCCGCGATTCCGACGGGGACTACTGGCTGCTCGACAACAAGCGCACCGTCGTCGTCACCGAACACGGACCGGTGTTCACGATGCCGGTCGTCGACGTCCTCGGAATGCTCCCGCGCATCGACCTCGTTGTCTCCTACGGCGTCGCGGTGGGCGAGACGGACATCGCGGTGGCGGCAGTGACCCTGCGAGGAAACCGTGCCCCCACGGCCGCGGAGATCACCGCGGCGCTCGATGCGGTGCCCGCGGACGAACGCCCGGACCTCGTGCACGTCGTCCCGCAGATCACGCTGAGTCCGTCGTATCGGCCGATCGTGGACGCGTTGCGTTCCCGGGGGCTGCCCAAGCCCAGCGCGCGGTCCTGGTATGCCGACCGGGAGACGGGAACCTACAAGCGGTTCACCAAGGCCGTCGCAGCAGCCTGGACGGCGGGCTCGGACCATGCGGGGCCGGCCGCGCGGTAGTGTGGGCTCGTTCGTTTCCCCCTGTCGAGAGGACATCCGTGGCCGTCGATCCCACGTTGTTGAGCATCCTGGCGTGCCCGCAGGACAAGGGGCCGCTGCTGCTCGTAGACGACACGGTGCTGTACAACCCCCGACTCCGGAGGGCGTACCCCATCGAGAACGGCATCCCCGTGCTGCTCGTCGACGATGCCCGCGACGTCTCGGATGCGGAGCACGAGGACTTCGTCGCGCGCGGATCGGCGGGGTGGACACAGAACTGAGCGGCGCCCGTCCCCGATGATGCCGGAAGACCTGGCCGCTCTCACTCCCCTCGAGGCGGCACACGCCCTTCTCGGAGCCCGCATCGCGGCGCGCGATGTGGTGGTCCGCGTGACCGAGGTCGAGGCGTACGGCGGACCGGAGGACGGGCCCTGGCCCGATCCCGCGGCGCACTCGTATCGGGGTCCCACCGATCGCAATCGCGTGATGTACGGGCCGGTCGGTCATCTGTACGTGTACCGCAGCTACGGAATCCACCACTGCGCGAACATCTCCGTCGGTCCCGACGGGGTCGCCGCCGCCGTGCTGCTCCGCGGCGCCGAAGTCCTCGACGGAGCCGCCGTCGCCCGGACCAGGAGAACCGCGGGGACACCGGCCTCGAACCTGGCGCGCGGACCAGGCAATCTCGCCGCCGCGTTGGGTCTCACACTCGCCGACAACGGCCTGGACGTCTTCGCCGCCGGCGCCGATGTCGAGCTGACACTCGACGCCACCACCGACCCGGTGAGCTGCGGACCACGCGTCGGCGTCAGCGTCGCCGCGGAGCGCCCGTGGCGGCTGTGGATCACCGGCGCGGCCGGTGTCTCCGCATACCGGAGGAGCCCGCGGGCACCGGCGGTATCCGGTGGGGTGGGATGATCGGGGAGTGACTGAGCATATTCTCGACGAACTGACCTGGCGTGGGCTCATCGCCCAATCGACCGACCTCGACGCGTTGCGACGAGAGCTCGATGCGGGCCCGGTCACGCTGTATACCGGATTCGATCCGACCGGACCGAGTCTGCATGCCGGTCACCTCGTCCCCCTGCTCGCGCTCAAACGGTTCCAACGTGCCGGGCACCGGCCGATCGTGCTGGCCGGTGGAGCGACAGGAATGATCGGCGACCCGCGCGACGTCGGCGAGCGGACGATGAACTCGGCCGACACCGTTGCGGACTGGGCGGACCGGATCCGCGGTCAGCTCGAGCGCTTCGTCGATGTCGACGATTCCCCGACAGGCGCGGTCGTCGCGAACAACCTGGACTGGACGGGGCAGCTGAGCGCCATCGACTTCCTGCGGGGCATCGGCAAACACTTCTCCGTCAACGTCATGCTCGCGCGCGACACCGTCAAGCGTCGCCTCGAGGCGGACGGGATGTCGTACACGGAGTTCAGCTACATGTTGTTGCAGGCCAACGACTTCGTCGAGCTGCGACGTCGGCACGGCTGCGTGCTCCAGGTCGGGGGATCCGACCAATGGGGGAACATCATCGCCGGCGTCGAACTGAACCGACGCACCGACGGTGCGTCCGTGCACGCATTGACGGTTCCGCTCGTGACGTCGTCCGACGGCAAGAAGTTCGGGAAATCGACCGGTGGTGGAAGCCTGTGGCTGGATCCGGAGATGACCAGCCCGTATGCGTGGTACCAGTACTTCGTCAACGCCGCGGACGCCGACGTGATCAAGTACCTGCGGTGGTTCACCTTCCTCGATCGGGACGAGCTGGCAGCGCTGGAGACCGCGACGGCCGAACGTCCGCACGCGAGGGAAGCGCAGAAACGCCTCGCCGCCGAGATGACCACGCTGGTGCACGGTGAGGCGAACACCCGCGCCGTCGAACTCGCCAGCCGCGCGTTGTTCGGCAGGGGCGAACTGGCGGATCTCGACGAGGCGACACTCGCGGCCGCCGTCACCGAGGCGTCGGTGGTCGATATCCATCCGGGTGAGCCGTCGTCGATCGTGGACCTGCTCGTAGCCACCGGACTGTGCGAGAGCAGGGGAGCGGCCCGCCGCACGGTCAAGGAAGGCGGGGCATCGGTCAACAACGCGCGTATCGGTGACGAGGAGTGGACGCCGGCCGACGCCGATCTACTCCATGGGCGGTGGCTCGTCGTGCGTCGAGGCAAGCGCAACTTCGCCGGGGTGCGTGTCCTGCGGACCTGACCGGGCCACGGAGCCGGTGCCGGGAGGATTCGCGGTCGGGCCATTCGGGTCCGATGCCGCTCGGATCGTTGTTCGGGTCTTTGACCAGGCGATTTGACCTCCCGGTAGCGGCGGCGTAACTTTGTCGTCGTTCGAGCGACAGGGACGGACACCCCGAAACGAGAGAATCGGGGATGCAGTACTGTTCAGGTCGGGAGAACAAGGTCGAATCGAGTGTGGCGCGAGTGACTTTGCGCCTCGCAGATCGACTGTGCTAGATTGGAACGGTTGCCCCGGAGCGGTTCGAACATGCGGTTCGGAACGTGATGGTGTGTGCGTGTTCTTTGAGAACTCAACAGTGTGCCGATGAATGTCAGTGCCAATATTATTTGGTGCGACCACCCCACTTTTGTGGGTGGTTGTTGCTGACTGTCACATTCTTCCGTCTGTGATGGTCAGTGTTTTTGCTAGTTTGAGTTTTTATGCTAGTGATTCGGCTCTTTTGTCTATGACTGATCGGCCCTTCGGGGTGTTGATCGAGAGTCTTT